>NZ_JBHSEW010000001.1:0-30767 GCF_042654765.1 Comamonas nitrativorans
AAACGGAATTGAAGTGAACTTCACTTCATATTCACATGAGCATTCAATGGCAAACTTCCATCCACCACCAAATACCCACGCTTATCGGCTGTATCTTGTTAAAGATCACAAACAGAAGTCTTTCAACCCCCTAAGCACCGCTGCAATCAGCGAAGCCTTGTATTCTAGCACAGCATTTTGCTGTTTGTCTGAAAAAATTCAAAAAGATTTTTTTCAGACCCTTCGCAAACTTCTCCAACACATCGGCCGGTTCGTTTAGCGAAGCCTCGCATTCTACACAGAATTTTGAGCATCAGCAAGAATTGGCGGAAACGGAGGGATTCGAACCCTCGATGAGGCTCTACACCCCATACTCCCTTAGCAGGGGAGCACCTTCGGCCACTCGGTCACGTTTCCGCTGAACCGCTATTGTAAGCACAATTTTGAGCAGTTCTGGCGAACTCGGCAGAAATTATTCCGCCTTGTCCAAACCAAAGGCCGTGTGCAGGGCACGCACAGCCAGTTCCAGGTACTTTTCGTCGATGACCACGGAGGTCTTGATCTCGGAGGTGGAGATCATCTGGATGTTCACCCCTTCCTGTGCCAATGCACGGAACATGGTGGAAGCCACGCCAACGTGGCTACGCATACCGATGCCGACGATGCTGACCTTGGCGATATTCGGGTTGCCGACCACTTCGGTGGCCCCCAGTTCCGGCGCCACCTTTTCACGCAGCAAGTCCATGGCTTGCTGGAAGTCGGTTTGGTTGACGGTGAAGCTGAAGTCGGTCTTGCCGTCCTTCGAGATGTTCTGGATGATGACATCGATATCGATGTTGGCATCGGCCACCGGGCCCAGGATGGCTGCGGCGATGCCCGGGGTGTCCGGCACGCCCAGCACGGAAATCTTGGCTTCGCCTCGGTTGAATGCGATGCCGGAAACGACAGCCTTTTCCATTTTTTCGTCTTCCTCAAAAGTAATCAAAGTGCCGGAGCTGGCCTCTTCGGCCAGATCGATATCCCAGGGGGTGAAGCTGGAAAGCACGCGCATGGGAACCTGGTATTTGCCGGCAAATTCGACGGAGCGGATTTGCAGCACTTTGGAACCCAGGCTGGCCATTTCCAGCATTTCCTCGAAACTGACGGTTCCCAGGCGCTTGGCCACAGGCACGACGCGCGGGTCGGTGGTGTAGACGCCATCGACATCGGTGTAGATCAGGCATTCGTCGGCCTTGATGGCAGCGGCCACGGCGACTGCGGAGGTATCCGAGCCGCCGCGCCCCAGGGTGGTGATATTGCCATTGGGGTCGATGCCTTGGAAGCCCGTGATGATGACGACACGGCCAGCATCCAGATCGGCCCGCACGCGGGTGTCGTCGATCGAGTCGATGCGGGCCTTGGTGTAGCTGCTGTCGGTGCGCACGGGCACCTGCCAGCCGGCGTAGCTGACTGCGGGCATCCCCTCGGCCTGCAAGGCCATGGCCAGCAGGGCCGACGATGCCTGCTCGCCCGTGGCGGCCAGCATGTCCTGCTCGCGGTAGTAGCTGGTATCGGGGTGACCGGGGGCGAGTTCGCCGGCCAGGGCCAGCAGGCGATTGGTTTCACCACTCATGGCGCTGGGCACGACCACGATTTGGTGTCCGGCACGTGCCCACTTGGCCACGCGCTTGGCGACGTTGCGGATGCGCTCGGTGGAGCCCATCGAGGTGCCGCCGTATTTATGAACGAACAGTGCCATTGGTTAAAGGTGTGACGAAACTGCTAGTCACGGCGCTGTTGTGAAGAAGCTGTGTTTTGGCGCGCCGCCGGTTTTCGCACTCAGGGTTTTTGGACCAAAACCTGGGGATTGTACCAATGCAGATTTGCGCCTTTTCTACAAACAAACCCTGAACCCATCTTGATCTGGATATGGTGGCCTCGCGTGCGGCACGCGGCGATTTGCACCAGCAGGGCTTGCAGCTGGGCCGTGCTGGGCGTGGTGCCGTGGCAGTGCAGGAGCCAATGGCGCAGCACATTGGACTGACGTTCGGCACTCAAGGCTTGCAGGGCAGCGATGGCCGGGGGCAGCCCGGTGATGGCCGCATCCTGCTCGGCCAGGGCGTGCAGCAGATTTTTGGCCTGGGCGGCATGGGCGCACGAGCGGGCAAAGGTGTGCCGGAAGTGGGGGAACACCTGCTCCAGCACCGGCAGCAGTTGCTGGCGGATGCGGTTGCGGGTAAAGCGCAGATCGGCATTGCTGGGGTCCTCGACCCAGGCGGCACCGATGCTGCGCAGCCAGTAGCGCAAGTCCTGCCCCGGCACGGCCAGCAGGGGACGATGCCAGTCGATGCCTGCAGCCTGCCAGTGCGCGGACATGGCCGCCAGCCCTGCGACGCCAGCGCCCCGCGACAGGGCCAGCAATAAGGTTTCGACCTGATCGTCGGCATGTTGGGCCAGGGCGATGTGGCGAACCGGCTGGGCAAAGCCGGTGCGGGCCAGTTCTGCCAAGGCGGCATAGCGGTGCTGGCGGGCGGCATCTTCCGGGCTTTGCCCCGGGCGATGGCGGGCATCGACCTGGGCGACGGCCAAAGGAATCGCCAACTCTTGGCACACCGCCTGGCAGTGCTGCAAAAAATCGTCTCCCGCTGCCTGCAAGCCGTGGTGGACATGCAGCGCCACCACCTGCCCGGGCCAGCGCTGGGCACAGGCCCGCAGCAAGGCGCTGGAATCCGCCCCGCCGCTATAGGCCACGGCCAGCGGCAGTGGCGGAGCGAAGGCCGCGATGGCCTGGGCGAAGGCGGGAGACATGGGCGTGGACATGAAAATTTTTAATAGCTGCTTCCGCTTTATTTATAAAGAATTCATAGATAAATATGTCTGAAATCACCGTATATCAAGCGGAAACAGCTACTAAAAACAATGGCCCCGCAGGGCCATGGTAGAAAAAGGCACAAACCGCTCAACGGGCCTTGGTGTCGGTGAAGCGGCCATAGCTTTGCAGGCGGTCGTAGCGGCGCTGCTGGAGCGCCTCCGGCCCCAGGTCGGCCAGTTGACGCCAGGCATCGGCCAGGGCGCGTTTGAGCAGGCTGGCCATGTGCTTGGGGTCGCGGTGGGCGCCGCCCACGGGTTCGCTGACGATTTTGTCCACCACGCCCAGGGCCTTGAGGCGGTGGGCGGTGATGCCCATGGCTTCGGCGGCTTCCGAGGCTTTCTCGCCGGTCTTCCACAGGATGGAGGCGCAGCCTTCGGGGCTGATGACCGAATACACGGCGTATTGCAGCATCAGCACCTGATCGGCCACGGAAATGGCAAGGGCGCCGCCCGAGCCGCCTTCGCCGATGATGGTGGTGATGATGGGGGTCTTGAGCTGCGCCATCTCGAAGATGTTGCGGCCAATGGCTTCGGACTGGCCGCGCTCCTCGGCGTCGATGCCGGGGAAGGCGCCGGGGGTATCGACAAAGGTGAACACCGGCAGCTTGAACTTTTCCGCCGTTTTCATCAGGCGCAGCGCCTTGCGATAGCCCTCGGGGCGGGTCATGCCGAAGTTGCGCAGCGTGCGCTCCTTGGTGTCGCGCCCTTTCTGGTGGCCGATGACCATGCACGCCTGGCCGTTGAAACGTGCCAGACCGCCGATGATGGATTTGTCGTCGGAAAAGTGGCGGTCGCCGTGCATTTCGACAAAGTCGGTGAAAAGCTCGCGCACGTAGTCCAGGGTGTAGGGACGGTCGGCGTGCCGGGCAATCTTGGTGATTTGCCAGGGGGTGAGGTTGCTGTAGATATCTTTGGTCAGTTGGTTGCTTTTTTTGCTCAACTGCTCGATTTCATCGGCGATGTCCACGGCGCTCTCGCTTTGCACGTAGCGCAGCTCTTCGATTTTGGTTTCCAACTCGGCAATCGGTTGCTCGAAGTCCAGAAAGGTTTTCTTAGCCAAGATTTTTCTCCTTGTCCCGGCGCTGTGGCCTCGGGAACGGCTCCACTCAAAAGCGCAATAAAAGCTCAATAGGCCACCGGCTGGGGATCCAGCGAGCGCCAAATATACCAAGTTGCCACCGTGGCCCAGGGTTTCCACGCCTCGGCCACTTCGCGGGCATCGCTGCGACTGACCGGGTCGCCGGAAAAGTAGCACTGGCTGATGCCCTTGATCAACCCCACGTCGTCCAGCGGCAGGACGTTGGGCCGTTGCAGGTAGAACATCAGGCACATCTGCGCCGTCCAGCGGCCAATGCCGCGAATGGCAGTCAATTCGCTGATGATGGCCTCATCGTCCATCTCGGGCCAGCGATCGGCGTGCAAGCGCCCTTCGGTAAAGTGAATGGACAAATCGACCAGATAGTCCACTTTGCGGGCCGATAGCCCCGCCGAACGCATGTCATCCACTTTCAGGCGCAGCAGGTGCGCCGGTTCCATGGCCGGAGGCAGGGCTTCCAGGCGCTTCCAAATGCTGGCGGCGGCCTTGACCGAAACCTGCTGGCCGACGATGGAACGCGCCAGCGTGACGAACGGGTCGCCGCGCGAGGCCAGGGCTTCGCTGCCGATTTGCGGAATCAGGCGGCGCATCACCCGGTCTTTTTTCACCAGGTGCTGGCACGCCTGCGCCCAATAGGGCGGTGCGTAGTCGGGTACAGCCGGCAGCGGTACTTTGGGGGAAGGTGCCATGGCGGTAGCGCAGCCCGGTTACTGGGCGGCCTCCCAGGTGGTGCCGCTGGGCGAATCCTTCAAAACAATGCCCTGGGCCAGCAGGTCGTTGCGGATGCGGTCGGCCTCGGCCCAGTTCTTCGCGGCCTTGGCCGCAGCGCGGGCAGCGATCTGGGCGTCGATGGCAGCCGTATCCGCCCCCGCAGCACCGGCTTGCAAGAAGGCTTGCGGGTCGGCCTGCAGCAACCCCAGGCAACCGCCCAGGGCGTGCAACACCCCGGCCAGTTCCGCAGATTTGCTGCGATTGACCTCGGCGGCCAGCTCAAACAGCACGGCCACCGCTTCGGGCGTGCCGAAGTCCTCGTCCATTGCCGCCTTGAAACGGGCGGCGTAGGGATTGGCCCAGTCGATAGCGGCCACTTCCTGCGGCGGCACCACGCTCAGGGCGGTGTACAGGCGCTTCAAGGCGCTGCGGGCATCGTCCAGATGCACGTTGGAATAGTTCAGCGGGCTGCGGTAGTGGCTGCGCACGACGAAGAAACGCACCACCTCCGGCTCGTACGCTTTCAGCACGTCGCGGATGGTGAAGAAGTTGCCCAGGGACTTGGACATCTTCTCGTTGTCGACGTTGATGAAGCCGTTGTGCATCCAGGTGCGGGCAAACGGCTGGCCGGTGGCGCCTTCGCTTTGTGCGATTTCGTTTTCGTGGTGCGGAAAGGCCAGATCGGCCCCGCCGCCATGGATGTCGAAGCTCTCACCCAGCAGGGCGCAGCCCATGGCCGAGCATTCGATGTGCCAGCCGGGGCGGCCTGCGCCAAAGGGGCTGGCCCATTTCACTTCTTCAGGCTCTTCGGTCTTGGCGGACTTCCACAGCACGAAGTCCAGCGGGTCGCGCTTGCCGTCCTGTACGGCCACGCGCTCGCCGGCGTTCAGCTCGTCCAGCGACTTGCCGGACAGCTTGCCGTAGCCGGGGAATTTGCGCACCGCATAGTTCATGTCGCCATTGCCGGCCCGGTAGGCCAGGCCCTTGGCTTGCAGGGCGCCGATCATGGAGAGCATCTGCGGCACGTAGTCGGTCGCCCGTGGCTCGTGCGTGGGGCGCTCGATGCCCAGGGCATCGGCATCCTCGTGCAGCGCGGCGATCATGCGATCGGTCAGGTTGCGCACGGTTTCATTGTTTTTTACCGCACGTTGAATGATCTTGTCGTCGATATCGGTGATGTTGCGCACATACGTGACCTGGTAGCCGCTGGCCCGCAGCCAGCGCTGCACCACGTCGAACGCCACCATGGAACGCGCATGGCCCAAATGGCACAGGTCGTACACCGTCATGCCGCAGACGTACATGCGTACATGACCGCTTTGCAGAGGCACAAACGCCTCCAGGGCACGCGACAGCGTGTTGTAGATACGCAAACTCATGGGAAATATCAATCCGGCAGAACAAGCACAGTGTCTGCAAAACACCCGACGGCACCAGGGGTAAAACACCGCCCGGACACCCTGAAACCGATAGCGGCTGCCCAAGGTGCAGCCGCTACAATCGCCGCGCAGTATAAACCGACGCCCCTGCCATTGCAGTGCCGCCCGCCCCCACATCCGGCCCGGACGGCACGCACCGCCTCCTTTTTTCGAGAGTTTTTATGTCCCGCCTCGCCTCCCTGCGTTTCATTCTTCCCGCCGCTTTGGCCGTGCTGTGCGCCAGTGCCCAGGCCGATGCCTACAGCGACGTAGCCGCACTCATCAAGGCGGGCAAAACCACCGAAGCGCTGGCGCAAGCGCAAACCTATCTGGCCGGCAACGCCCGCGATCCGCAGATGCGCTTTTTGCAGGGTTCGGCCCAGTCGGCCGCAGGGGATACCCAGGCGGCGATTGCCACCTTCACCCGACTGACCCAGGAATACCCCGAGCTGCCCGAGCCGTACAACAACCTGGCCGTCCTCTACGCCGGCCAGGGCCAACTGGAAGAAGCCCGGGGCGCCCTGCTGCAGGCCGTGCGCAACAACCCGGATTACCCCGTGGCCTATGAAAACCTGGGCGACATCTACCTGCGCCTGGCGCACCAGGCCTTTACCCGGGCCACCAAACTGCAAGGCACCCAGCCGGGCGTGCAGCGCAAGATTGATGGCCTGTCCCCCTTGCTGCAACCTTGACCCTGCCCTTGGCCTGAACCCAAAAAAGGAGTTTTCCCCATGCCGCTGCACCGCCGTACCCTGATGCTGACCCTGGCCGCCTGTCTGACCGCCGGCAGCGCCCTGGCGCAAATGACGCCCGCACAGCCCCAAGTCAAACTGCGCACCACGCTGGGCGACATCGTGGTGCAGCTGGAGACTGCCAAGGCGCCGGTCACGGTGAAGAACTTCCTGCAATACGTCAAGGACAAGCACTATGACGGCACCGTCTTTCACCGCGTCATCGGCAACTTCATGATCCAGGGCGGCGGCATGACCGCCAGCCTGCAGGAAAAACCCACCCGCGCCCCGATTCCGCTGGAAGCGAACAACGGCCTGAAAAACGTGCGCTACAGCATCGCCATGGCCCGCAAGCCCGACCCCAACTCGGCCACGGCGCAGTTTTTCATCAACGTCAACGACAACACCAACCTGGATGCGCCGCGCCCCGATGGTCATGGCTACGCCGTTTTTGGTCAGGTGGTGCAGGGCCAGGAGGTGGTGGACAAAATCCGCGCCGTACCCACTGGGCGGCGCGGCATGTACGACGATGTGCCCCTGTCCCCGGTGAAAATCATTTCCGCCACCCTGCTTTAATTTTTTGGACAGCGCCACTGCCTGCGGTGCTGGCACACTCACCCCCTTGGTTTTGATTTACGAAAGAGTCTCATGAGCAATCCCCAAGTCGAACTGCACATCACCATCAACGTCGCCGACGAAGCCACCCAGGGCGTCATCACCCTGGAGCTGGACGCCGAAAAAGCGCCGAAAACCACGGAAAACTTCCTGGCCTACGTGAACGACGGCTTCTACAACGGCACCATCTTTCACCGCGTGATCAAGAACTTCATGATCCAGGGCGGCGGCTTCACCCCCGACATGCAGCAAAAGGACACCCAGGCCCCCATCGAGAACGAAGCCAAGAACGGCCTGAAGAACGACGCCTACACCATCGCCATGGCCCGCACCGGCGACCCGCACAGCGCCACCGCCCAGTTCTTCATCAACACCGTGGGCAACGACTTTTTGAACCACACCTCCCCTTCCGCGCAAGGCTGGGGCTATGCCGTGTTCGGCAAGGTGGTCAAGGGCCAGGACGTGGTCGACAGCATCAAGAAAGTGCGCACCACGCGCAAGGGCTACCACGACGACGTGCCGTTCGACACCGTGGTGATCGACAAAGCCGTCGCGCTGTAAACCTTGCCTTCCGCCCCCCCTTCGACCGCGCTGCCTGCGCCGGTGCTGCCCGCCCAGACGTTGGCCGCGCCGCCCGGCTGGAGCGCGGTCGAATGTATTTCCGACCTGCATTTGCAGGCCAGCGAACCGCAGACCCTGGCCGCCTGGCAGCACTATCTGCACGCCAGCCGCGCCAGCGCCATCTTCATCCTGGGCGATCTGCTGGAAGCCTGGGTGGGCGACGATGCCCTGCAGGAACCCGGCAGCTTCGAGGCCGCCTGCGCCGCCACCCTGCGCGTGGCCAGCCAGCAGCGGCCGATCTATTTCATGGTGGGCAACCGCGACTTTCTGGCCGGGGCCGATTTTCTGCACGCCGGCGGGATGCAGGGGTTGGCCGACCCGACGCTGTTCGTCTGGGGGCCGCAGCGCATCCTGCTCTCGCACGGCGATGCGCTGTGCCTGGACGATGTCGAATACCAGCAGTTTCGCGCCATCAGCCGCAACCCGGCGTGGCAGCAGCAATTGCTGACCCGCCCCCTGGCCGAGCGCCGCGCCCTGGCCCACCACCTGCGCAGCGAAAGCGAGCAGCGCAAGCAATCGGGCGCGGAGTACGCCGATGCGGATGCCGTCCTCGTCCAGCACTGGCTGGCGCAAACGCAGGCGCACACGCTGATTCACGGCCACACGCACCGCCCGGCCGACCATGCACTGCCCGATGGCAAAACGCGCGTCGTGCTGTCCGACTGGCATTGCGACGACCCGGCCCCGCGTGCCGAGGTGCTGCGCATCACGCCCGATGGGCGGTGGCAGCGCATTCCTTTGACGGACTATTCCTGATTTATTTTCAATAGCTGCTTCCGCTGGATATATAACGATATTAGGATAAAAATACCTTGAAATCGTTATATATCCATCGGAAACAGCTATTTTTATAAAAGCATCGGCAGCACCGTGGCCGCAAACGCCCCCGGCTGCTCGTACTGCACCCAATGCCCGGCACCGGCGATCAGCTGCAACCGTCCGTTGAAGCACGCCGCCGCCTGCGGCCACAGCCCACGGTACAGCACGTCCTCCTGCCCATATACCGCCTGCACCGGGCAGGCCAGGCGCGGCAGGGTCTGGCGCAGGATGTCGGTGCTGGCCAGGCGGCGGCGCGGCAGGCGGTCGCGCTGCACGTTGGCGGTGTGCAGGGCCAGGGTGGCGCGGTCGATCTGGCGGGCATCGGCCAGCATCAGCGCCCCCAGGTTGTACCGGTGGCAGCGCAATTGCTCCACCGGGTCGGCCAGATGCCGCCAGCCCTTGAGGCGGTAGATGGGCTTGTCCCGCAGCCCCAGCCCCGGCGGGCCGACCAGCACCAGTTGGCGCACCAGGGCCGGATACGCTGCCGCCAGCAGCGCCGCTGTCATGCCGCCCAGCGAAAAGCCCATGATCTGCACCGCCTGCCCCGGCAACCAGTGTTGCAGGCTGGCGGCCAGCAGCGGCAGCATGTCGTCGGCATCCTGCTGATCGGGCAGCGGGTCGGAGCTGCCGAAGCCCGGCAAATCCAGCGCCCAGACGGCGTGCCCGGCCTGCGTCAGCGGCCCCAGCATGCGCAGCCAATGCGTCCAGCTGCCGCTGCCGCCATGCAGCAAGACCACCGGCGCCCTGTGCAGATGGCCGGGCGCAGGCGCTGCGGGCCAATGGTGGGCCGTCAGCACGCCGCCCGCATGGGCAAAAGTGACACGCTGCGCCCTGGCCTGCCACTGCGCCACCTCGGGCGGAATGACCTTGCCGGCCGCCACGGCGGCGTAATCCTGCGCCGGGCCGTCCCAGGGCAGGGCGGAAAAATCCTCTGCCTCTACCACTGCGCCACGGCCTCCACCGCCAGGGCGTAGCCCTGCACGCCGAAACCGCACATCACGGCCCGCGCCACGGGCGACAGGTAGGAATGGTGGCGGAATGACTCGCGGGCAAAGACGTTGCTGATGTGCAGCTCCAGCAGCGCCACGCCCGTGCCCTTGACGGCGTCCATCAGCGCAATGCTGGTGTGCGTGTAGGCCCCGGCATTCAGGATCACCCCGGCCAGTTGCCCCTGCGCGTGCAGGCGGCCCGCTTCGTGAATCCAGTCGAGCAACTGCCCTTCATGGTTGCTTTGGTGAAAGCGCAATTGCAGGCCGTGGCGCGTGCAGGCGTCCTGGCACAGCGCCTGCACATCGGCCAGGGTGTGCGCCCCGTAGACCTGCGGCTCGCGCGTGCCCAGCAGGTTCAGATTGGGGCCGTTCAGCACAAAAACCGTCTTGCTCATCGTGCGTTCTTTCTGGTGGCAAAAGCTGCCGATTATCCGACCTCAGCCCGGCCAAGCCGGGAGCAGCCGCCTACAATCCAGCGCCATATGAGCACTACCACCCCCCATTCACCAGAAGCGGTCGCCAAGCCGACCAACTTCCTGCGCCAGATCATTGAAAACCACCTGGACAGCGGCACCCACGCAGGCCGCCACTGGGGCGGCGGGCCGGGCGATGCAGCCCACCATGCCGCCGGTCAGGTCGATACGGCCAAAATCCGCACCCGCTTCCCGCCCGAGCCGAACGGCTACCTGCACGTGGGCCACGCCAAGAGCATTTGCCTGAACTTCGGCCTGGCACGCGACTACGGCGGCATCTGCCACCTGCGCTTTGACGACACCAACCCGGAAAAAGAGGAGCAGGAATACGTCGAAAGCATCAAGGATTCCGTGCGCTGGCTGGGCTTCGACTGGCAGGACGCTGACGGCCACAGCCACCTGTATTTCGCCAGCAACTACTTCGACTTCATGCACCGTGCGGCGGTTTACCTGATCGAGCAGGGGCTGGCCTATGTGGACGAACAATCCGCCGAGGACATGCGGGCCAACCGGGGCGACTTCACCACCCCCGGCAAGGACAGCCCCTACCGCAGCCGCAACGTGGCGGACAACCTGCAACGCTTTGCCGACATGAAGGACGGCAAGCTGGCCGACGGCGCCGCCGTGCTGCGGGCCAAAATCGACATGGCCGCGCCCAACATCAACCTGCGCGACCCGGCCATTTACCGCATCCGCCGTGCCACGCACCACAACACGGGGGACGCCTGGTGCATCTACCCCATGTATACCTTCGCCCACCCCATCGAGGACGCGCTGGAACACATCACCCACAGCATCTGCACGCTGGAGTTCGAAGACCAGCGCCCGTTCTACGACTGGCTGCTCGACCACCTGCGCGAAGGCGGCCTGATCGCCACGCCGCAGCCGCGCCAGTACGAGTTCTCGCGCCTGAACCTGACCTACGTCATCACCAGCAAGCGCAAGCTGAAGCACCTGGTCGACAGCGGCACCGTCAGCGGCTGGGACGACCCGCGCATGCCCACCATCGTCGGCCTGCGCCGCCGGGGCTACACGCCAGCGGCCATCCGCAACTTCTGCGAACGCATCGGCGTGACCAAGGACTATTCCTGGATCGACTACGCCACGCTGGACGGCTGCCTGCGCGAAGACCTGGAGCATCAGGCCCACCGCGCCATGGTGGTACTCGACCCGCTGCCGCTGGAGCTGACCAACTGGGCCGAAATGTTTGGCAGCAGCGATCACATCGAAGCCTGCCACCTGCCCGCCCTGCCCCACGGTAAAGACAGCAACGCCGACGTACCCCAGCGCCACTTCGGCCTGGGCCGGCACGTCTGGATCGAGCGCGAGGACTTCGAGGAAACCCCGCCCAAGGGCTACAAGCGCCTGTTCCCCGGCAACAAGGTGCGCCTCAAAGGCGGCTACGTCATCGAATGCACCGGCTGCGAAAAAGATGCCGACGGCCAGGTCACCAAAGTGCTGGCCACCGTGGTGCCCGACACCAAGAGCGGCACCCCCGGCGCCGACAGCGTGAAGGTCAAGGCCGCCATCACCTGGGTGGCCCAGCACGACGCCGTGCAGGCCGAGGTGCGCCTGTACGACCGCCTGTTCACCGATGCCCAGCCCGATGCCGGTGGCAAGGATTACCTGGCCCTGCTCAACCCGGACAGCCTGAAAGTGGTCACCGCCTACGTCGAACCCAGCCTGGCCAGCGCCCGGCCGGACGACAAATTCCAGTTCGAGCGCTTCGGCTACTTTGTCGCCGACCGGGCAGACCACCGCACAGAGAAGCCCGTGTTCAACAAAATCACCGGACTGAAAGACAGCTGGGGCAAGTAAGCACGCACGCATTTCAAGCAAAAGCTGCACACTGGCAGCTTTTGCCCCCTCTTGGCGAAGGAGTTTTCATGCGCAAACACCCCGGCACCCCCTGGTTTCCCCAACCCGCCGCCAGCGAGATCACCCCGCAATCCATCTTTGCCGAACGCCGTCGCCTGTTGCAGCTACTGGCTGCCAGCGGTGCCAGCACCGGCCTCACCGCCTGGGCGGCACGCGAGGCACTGGCCGCGCCGGCTGCGCCGGACACATTGCCCGCACTGCCCTCCAGCCCCTCGACCGTGCCAGGGGCGCGGCTGACCGCAACGCCAACGCCGTATGCCGATGCCACCGGCTACAACAACTTCTACGAATTCGGCTACGACAAGGAAGACCCGGCCCGCTACGCCCACGCCATGCCCACCCGGCCCTGGAGCGTGCGCATCGAAGGCCTGGTGGAAAAACCCGGCACCTGGGCGCTGGAAGACCTGCTGCGGCTGCAGCCCATGGAGGAACGCATCTACCGCCTGCGCTGCGTCGAAGGCTGGAGCATGGTCATCCCCTGGGTCGGCTACCCGCTGGCGGCGTTGCTGAAGCAGGTGCAGCCCCTGGGCAGCGCCAAGTTCGTCGAATTCGTCACCCGTGCCGACCGTGAACACATGCCCGGCCTGCGCCGGGGCGGCCTGGACTGGCCCTATACCGAGGGGCTGCGCCTGGACGAAGCCCTGCACCCCCTGACCCTGCTGGCCTTCGGCATGTATGGCCGCGTGCTGCCCAACCAGAACGGCGCCCCGGTGCGCCTGGTCGTGCCGTGGAAATATGGCTTCAAGAGCGCCAAAAGCCTGGTCGCCATCCGACTGGTCGAACACATGCCGGCCACCGCCTGGGTCAAGGCCGCGCCGCACGAATACGGCTTTTACGCCAACGTCAACCCCGGCGTGCCCCACCGCCGCTGGAGCCAGGCGACCGAGCGCCCCATCGGCCAGGGCGGCCTCCTGGCCCCGAAGCGGGCCACCGAGCTGTTCAACGGCTACGCCGAGCAAGTCGGCTCGCTTTACAGCGGTATGGATTTGAAGCGCTATTACTGAATATTGCCGAATGGCCCGCCCTGCCCCTGCCCGGCTGCAAGCCCTGCTGCTGCACCGCGCCGCCAAGCCTGCCGTCTGGTGCCTGTGCTTGGCCCCCCTGGCCTGGCTGCTGTACGCCCTGTTCACCCGGCAGCTGGGCGCCAATCCGGCTGAAGCCCTGCTGCGCAGCACCGGCGACTGGGCCTTGCGCGGCCTGTGCCTGGCCCTGGCCGTCACGCCGCTGCGCCAGGCGCTGGGCCTGCCCGCCCTGGCGCGGCTGCGCCGCCTGATCGGCCTGTTCGCGTTTTTCTACGCCGCCGTGCATGTCCTGTGCTACCTGTGGCTGGACATGGGGTGGCAGTGGGCGCTGGCCCTGGACGACCTGCGGCAACGTCCCTTCATCCTGGTAGGCACGCTGGCCGCCCTGGTGCTGCTGACGCTGGCGCTGACCTCTTCCCACCGCGCCGTGCAGGTGCTGGGCGCAAAAAGCTGGCAACGCCTGCACCACAGCGTCCATGCCGCCGCCTGGCTGGCACTGCTGCACTTCTACTGGATGCGCCTGGGCAAAAACCAGTGGGCCGAGGTGGCGGTGTACGCCGCCATCGTTGCTGCATTGCAGTGGTGGCGGATCAGGTATCGGCGGGTACTGGCAAGGCCGTAAAAAACAAAGGCTGCATTTGCAGCCTTTTTTGTAGATTTTTTGCCTCTAGCGCTTATCCAGAAAGCGCTGCCAGCTCTCTTTTCAGGAAGATTTCCGCCCCACGCTGGCCAGTGCTTGCAGCGGGCCGGTCTGGCGGATCAGCCCCACCTGCTCGGGCTGGCGCACGTAAATCGTGCCGCCGAAGGACAAGGCGTTGATCGAAACGCCTTCAAAGTGTTCCTGGCTGCGCGGCACCAGCAGCAGCCAGCCATTGCCCGCCAGCATGTTGAAGGAAGGCAGCAGGCCGTCGGCCCCGGGTTCCAGCCCCAGGTCGGCGCGGGCCTGGTTGTAGGCGGCCAGCAGGGCGGCAGCGCTGGCGCTCTGGTCGGCGCCCAGGCCCGCTTCCACCTTCAACAAGGCGTGCGCCATCGGCAAGGCCGGGTGGCGGTAGACCACGCCCGGCTGGGCGTCTGCGGGCAGGCCCGCTGCCAGTTGCGCCAGGGATGCGTTGCCAGGATCGGCGGGCACCCATTGCACATGCTTGTGGCGCTGGCTGGCGCCTGCCGGTGCGCCGCCGTTGTAAAAGCCCAGGCCGCCCAGGGTGGAGAGCAGCTGCGCCAGCACCTCGAAATCACACAGCTCCAGCGGGGTGAGCTGCTCGGCAAATTCGCGCCGCGCCAGTACCAGGTGGTGCAGGCAGACCGGAAATTTGTTCAGCACGATGGTGTGCCGGGTCCCGATGGGGCCGACGGTCAGGGCCGGGTCGGGGTTCAGAAAGGGATTGAAGTTCGGGTCACGCGGGCCGCCGGGCAGGATGACTTTTTCGGCCCCTGCGGCACTTTTTTCCTCTGCGGCCGGGGCGGCGGCTTTGGCCGCATCCTTGCGGGCCAGCGCTTCGGCCCAGCGCACGATAAAACGCAGGCCGTTTTGCTCCACCACCGTTTCGCTGGTTTCCAGGGGGCTTAAATCGCCACTGGCCAGGGCACTTTCGGTCTTGCCACGGATGGCATCGAGCAAAGCGGTCATTGTGTTGTCTCCTTCTTTGAAATTTCAAATAAATCAAACCATTGTAGAAAGCAAAACCTCCTCCAAGACTTTGCGTCGCTAGAGCAAAACCCTAATCCTTCAACCTGTTCCTGCCACGCCCATTCCACGCTGGATCTGCTGGAATCCAGCGTGCCCCATCGGCGCACAAGGCCGGGTCGATACAATTTGGCCGGTTTACGACATTGACCGCTGCCCAGCAGCCAAGGGCTTCCCAGCATGAGCGAACAGACCATTACCATCCACCGCCAGCGCCTGACTTCGGGCTCGAAAATCGTCACCCCCCAGGGCACCAAGGCCGTGCTGGACGGGATGAAGCCCAGCGCCCTGGCCGATATTCCCGACGCCGCGAAAAAGCCCGACTGGCTGCGCATCCGCGTGCCCAACGGCGCCAAGTACGAAGCGGTGATGGACATCGTGCGCTCGCACAAGCTGCACACGGTCTGTTCCGAATCCAAATGCCCCAACATCACCGAATGCTGGGGGCGCGGCACGGCCACGCTGATGCTGATGGGCTCGGTCTGCACCCGGGCGTGCAAGTTCTGCGCGGTCAATACCGGCAACCCCCACGGCTGGCTGGACCCGCAGGAACCGACCAACGTGGCCGATGCGGTGGCGCTGATGGGCCTGAAATACGTGGTGCTGACCTCGGTGGACCGCGACGACCTGCCCGACCTGGGCGCGGGCCACTACGCCGCCTGTATCCGCGCCATCCATGAACGGATGCCCAGCACGGCGGTGGAAGCGCTCACGCCCGACTTCCAGGGCCAGCACGCGCTGGTTGCCCAGGTGCTGGATGCAGGGCTGGACACCTACGCGCAGAACCTGGAAACCGTCAAGCGCCTGACCCACCCGGTGCGCGACGTCCGCGCCAGCTACGAGGTCACGCTGGACGTGCTCAAGTTCGCCAAGCGCCACGCGCCCCAGACCGTGACCAAGACCAGCCTGATGCTGGGCCTGGGCGAGACGGACGAGGAAATCACCCAGGCCCTGGCCGACATCCGCGCCGCCGATGTGGACGTGGTCACCCTGGGCCAGTACATGCGTCCGACGAAGAACCACCTGCCGGTGCAGCGCTTCGTCACCCCCGAGGAGTTCCTGCGCTACCGCGACATCGGCATGGGGATGGGCTTCCTGGAAGTCGTCTCCGGCCCGCTGGTGCGCTCCAGCTACCGCGCCGAGCGGGTGCTGGAACACAACAACGCAGGGCTTGATCTGAACGTGCTGCAGGGCCTGCGCGAATCGGCCACCACCGCCATGCGCTGCTGACCCTGACCGCCACGGCCAACCGGGCCCGGCTCTGATCTAGCCCAAAGGTTATGCAGCTTTGCCCGGATTGCCGCCACTGGCGGACAAGCGCTGTGCTGTAATGCACGCTCTACGGACGAAACAGGGGTGTCCCGCTGTTGAAACAAACAGCCGCGCGACTGAGAACATACCCTGGAGGCGACGCCTCCAAAGACCCGATCCAGATCATGCTGGCGTGGGGAGTTTCCATCAGCAGGCGCCATTGCGCCCGGTTTTGTCCTGGTTTTGCCCTTGACACTCTGGAGCCGCACCCTGCCATGTTCACCCTGACCACCCCCTCCCGCATCACCGTTTTAGGCGCCGGCCTGATGGGTCGCCTGCTGGCCCTGAGCCTGGCCCGCCAGGGCCACCAGGTCGAAGTTTTCGACGCCCACGGCCCCAGCGGCGACGGCGCTGCCGCCCCGGTGGCTGCCGCCATGCTGGCCCCCCTGGCCGAATCGGCAGTGACCGAACCCAACGTGGTACGCATGGGCCAGCACAGCCTGGAGCGCTGGCCCGCGCTGCTGCAGGATTTGCGCACCCCGGTGTATTTCCAGCGCAACGGCACCCTCATCGTCTGGCACCGCCAGGACGGGGCGGACGCCCAGCGCCTGTCGGGCCTGTTCGACAAGAACTACCACCTCAACACCAGCCTGCCGCGCCCCGAGCAGCTCGACGCCCAACGCCTGGGCGAGGTCGAACCCGCGCTGCAAGGCCGCTTTCAGGCGGGCATCCTGCTACCCGGCGAAGGCCAACTAGACAACCGCCAATTGCTGCCCGCCCTGATGGCCGAGCTGCAAGCGCTGGGCGTCGCCCTGCACTGGCACACCCCGAAGGAACTGGCCGACTTCACCCCCGGCCAGCCAGGCCAGCCCGACCTGGTACTGGACTGCCGGGGCCTGGGCGCCCAAACCGCCTGGCCGCAACTGCGCGGCGTGCGCGGCGAGGTGATTCGCGTCCATGCGCCGGAAGTGACGTTGCAACGCCCCACGCGCCTGATTCACCCGCGCTATTCGCTCTACATCGCGCCCAAGGAAAACCACGTCTTCGTCATCGGCGCGACCGAGATCGAATCGAGCGATGCCGGCCCGGCCAGCCTGCGCTCGACGATGGAGCTTTTAAGCGCTCTCTACACCGTCCACAGCGGCTTTGCCGAGGCACGCATTCTGGAACTCAACACCGGCCTGCGCCCCACCCTGCCGGACAACCTGCCCGCGCTGCGCTGGGTGGGCGAGCGCGTGCTGCAGGTCAATGGCCTGTACCGCCACGGCTTCATGATTGCCCCGACCATGCACGACATCGCTCTGCAGGTGCTGAAGGGCGGCCACAGCGCCCTGGCCGCGCAGATGCAAGTGCCGGTGCTGCACGGCTAAACTTTGCCGCCATGCAGATACTGATCAACCAACAACCCGTCGCGCTGCCAGCATCCGCCACCGTGGCCGATGCGCTGGCGCAGTGGAACGCCCGCCCGCCCTTTGCCGTGGCCGTGAATACCCAGTTCATTCCCAAAACCCAGTACGCCCAGCACGCGCTGCAAGCCGGGGACCGGCTGGAAGTGATCTCCCCGGTTACGGGTGGTTAAAACCATAGCTTCTACCGATTGAAAACAGTGGATTTCAGCATTGAAAATATCTGAAATCATTCAAATACAAGCGGAAGAAGCTCCTATTTTATTAGATACCATGACCGATACACCGCTCACCCTCTACGGCCACACCTTTGAAAGCCGCCTGCTGCTGGGCACCTCGCGCTACCCCTCGCCCGCCATTCTGGAAGCCGCCGTGCGCCGCGCCCGGCCTGCGATGGTCACCGCCTCGCTGCGCCGCCAGGGCAGCAACACCGCCCAGGTGCAGGACGCCGGGGCCAGCTTCTGGCAACTGCTGCGGCAACTGAACGTGCCCGTGCTGCCCAACACCGCCGGCTGCATGAGCCTGCAAGAAGCCGTCACCACCGCGCAGATGGCCCGCGAAGTCTTCGACACCCCCTGGATCAAGCTGGAGCTGATCGGCGACGACTACACCCTGCAGCCCGATACGCTGAATCTGGTGCAGGCGGCAGACATCCTCATCAAGGACGGCTTCAACGTCCTGCCCTACTGCACCGAAGACCTGGTGCTGTGCCAGCGCCTGGTGGATGTCGGCTGCCAGGCCGTCATGCCCTGGGCCGCACCCATCGGCACCGGCCGTGGCCCAGCCAACCCCTACGCCATGCAGGTGCTGCGCGAGCGGCTGGACGTGCCGCTGATCGTCGATGCCGGGCTGGGCCGCCCCAGCCACGCCTGCACCGTCATGGAATGGGGCTTTGACGGCGTGCTGCTCAACACCGCCGTCGCCCTGGCGCAAGACCCGGTACAGATGGCCGGCGCCTTTGCCGATGCCGTGCAAGCCGGCCGCGCCGCCCATCTGGCCGGGGCCATGGCCGAACAGACCGCCGCCCAGCCCAGCACGCCCACCCTGGGCACCCCCTTCTGGCACCACGCCTGAACCACGCAATGCACCACGACGCATGAACGCAGCCATCGACACCATGCAGGCCGCCATCCTGGCCGCCCACAGCGCCCGCTTTGCCGGGCAGGACGGCCTGCCCGCCCAGCCCACGCCTGCCGACGCCAACAACCCCGACCCGGTGTACCAGGCCGCCCTGGCCGCCTGCAGCCAGTTGGGCTTTATCGCCTGCGACGCCCAAACGCTGGCCCTGGCCTGGCAACGGCAAAGCCAGCGCCTGGGCGCGTTCGACGCCGCCCTGTGGCCCCACCACCCGGCAGACTTCGGCCTGGCCGCGCCCGACCCGGCCCGCGCCTTTGCCCCCTGCCCGCAGCAACTGGGCCTGTACGCGGTGCTGCCCGATGCCGACTGGGTGGGCCGCATGGCCCGCGCCGGCGTGCCCACGGTGCAACTGCGCTTCAAAAGCGACGACCCCGCCGCCATCCGCGCCCAGGTGCAGGCCGCCGTCGCCGCCGTGCAGGGCACCGGCGCCCGCCTGTTCATCAACGACCACTGGCAAGCCGCGCTGGACGCCGGCGCCTACGGCATCCACATCGGCCAGGAAGACCTGGACGCCCTGCCCGCAGACGCGCTGGAGCGCATCCGCACCAGTGGCACGCGCCTGGGCATCAGCACCCACGGCTATGCCGAAATGTGCAAGGCCCAGGCCGTGCAGCCCAGCTACATCGCCCTGGGCGCCGTCTTCCCCACCACGCTGAAAAAAATGGCCACCGCCCCGCAAGGGCTGGCCCGGCTGGCCGCCTACGCCCGGCTGCTGCGCGGCACGCCGCTGGTGGCCATCGGCGGCATCGGTGCCGAGCAATTTGCCGCCGTGCAGGCCACCGGCGTCGGCAGCATTGCCGTGGTGCGGGCCCTGGTCAATGCACCGAATCCGGAAGCGGCGGCGCAGGCCCTGCTGGCGGCGCTGGGCTGACCGCCCCAGCCAGCACATTCGGCGCAAAGTGCCACCCCGTATCATCCTGGCTGTGGTCACAACCGTTTTCATAACCTCCCGGCAGGGCAGAAAGGCAATCCAATGACTTCCACACTTCATTACGAGAACGCCAATTTCCTTCGTGAACTGGCCGAAAACCTGCCGCACATCCTGCCCGGCAAGGGTGCCGCGAAGGCAGAACTGCTGCAACGGCTAGCCGACGAGGAGCTAGCCCAGGCCGAATACGACGACCAGGTACGCCGCAAAGTAATCGCAGCCCGTGCCGACAAACGCCCTGGCATGAGTACCAGCCTGCTGCGCGATGCCCTTGCAACCCGCGCTCAGGATTTGCGTAATGCCCTATAGGGTGAACTGGAGCGCCTCGGCCATCGAGGACGTGCTGGCGCTTTTTGAATACCTAGCTGAAAAAGCATCGCTGTGGGACGCCGAGTACGTCACCGGGCGCGTGCTGTCCTCGACCGACCGTCTGTCCGATTTTCCACGCCTGTACGAGGCAGATTCGCGCTATGGCGAGGGCGTGCGCCGAATCAGCACTATCGGACAAAACATTCTCTACGAAGTGAATGATCTGGAGCAGGTCATCAACGTCCTGGCCGTCGTTGGACAACGCCAAAAATCACATACGCATCCGTTGATGCAGGCCAGAGCCACGGCACGGGCGGGGAATGGGTTTAACGCCTTCCATTTAGCTACAAGCTAAAACCCACTCTCCCGAATCAGCACCGCCAAGGTGGTTTGCAATACCTCCCCCAGCCAGCTGCTGCGCTGGCCTTCGATATGGGCCGTGCCGCGCAGCTCGCGCAATTGGGGTGGGGGTGCTTGCAGTTGCAGGCGGACACGGTACACCGGGTAGGCGGGAATGGCCTCTTTCTCATGCGCCTGGGTGGCGATCTTGCCGCCGAAGCGGGCATCGAGCATGGGGTAGGCCAGCTGCTGGGTGCGGGCGCCATCCAGGGCAATCACGGTGGCAGCAATCGGCTGCGCCCAGTTTTGCGGCCAGAACCTCGCGGCAGCACCGACGCGGATGCGCTCGATTTCCTGCTGCGGCACATAGGCATCAACCACCCAGCTGGCCGGATCGACCAGCACCCCCAGGGGGACGCGGGGATTGACCCAGGCGCCCGCACGCAGGTGCGGATCCACGTCCAGCCACTGGCCGGAAAATTCGGCCTTGAGCTGCAGCCGCGCCGCCTCGGCGTCGATGGCCTGGGCTTCGGCCAACTGCTCCTGCAAGCGGCGCATAGTGGCCTGCTGCACGTCCAGCCCCTTTTCCATGTCCATCAACGCTGGCAATTGGCGCGACAGGGCCTGCACGCTGGCCTGGGTGCGGGCGCGGCGGGCGTGCAAATCGGGCATGTCCAGCAACGCCAGGGGCTGGCCCGCCTGCACGCTGCTCCCGGGCAGCACCTGCAGTACCTGCGCCGGCTGCGGGCTGAACACCACCTGCTGGCGCTGGGCGCGGGCAACACCGTAGGCACTCACTTCGCTCGACCAGGGGAAGGCCAGCACCACCAGCAGCAACAGCACTGCGCCCCACAGGCCCAGGCGGTTGCCCAGGGGCACCTCGGCCCAACGTTTTTTCCAGACCATGATTTCAACCCACACAGGTTTGGCGACGAACCACCACAGTTCCACCAGCAGAAGAAAAATGCCCAGCGCCTTGAAGAAGAAGTAATACACCGCCAAGGCAATGCCCAGAAACACCGTCAGCCGGTACAGCCAGGTCAGGTAGGCGAACAGGCGCAGCTTCCAGCGCACTTCGGGGCGGAACGGCTCGGGATCAGGCTCATTCAGGCCCAGCAGCTTGCGGCGCATGAACGCCTTGGCCATGCCCCCCGCACGTTCGTGCAGGTTCGGAAAGTCCAGCACGTCCGAGAGGATGAAATACCCGTCGAAGCGCATGAAGGGGCTGACGTTCAACGCCAGCGACAGAATCCAGCCCGTGGTCGCCAGGTACAGCATGGACTGGCGCAACATGCCGTCGTCCAGCAAGGCCCAGGCCAGCGTGGCCAGCCCCGCCAGCGCCAGTTCGGTGCTGACACCGGCAATCGAGATCGCCAGCCGCTGGCGGTGGCTGCGCAGCCGCCAGGATTCACCCGTATCCGTATACAGCATGGGCCACAGCACCACAAAGGCCACCCCCATGTGCGCCACGCGCACCCCCAGGCGGGTCGCCACCAGGGCGTGGCCCATTTCATGCAGGGTCTTGGAGACGATCAAGGCCAGGGCGAACCCGGCCAGCCCGGAAGGCGAGAGCATGTCCATGAAGCTGTGGGTGAACGTCTCCCACTGGCGGGCCACCAGCACCAGACCCAGCCCCGTCGCACCCAGGAGCAGCCACAGCGCCGTCCAGCTGAACAGCGGCTGCACCCACGGCAACAGCGTCTGCAGCAAACGCTGGGGGCGCACCAGGGGGATGCGGATGAACAAATAGGTATGCAGCCACCACTGGGCGCTTTTCCAGGGGGTCTGCCCGCTTTTTTTCTGTAGCTGCTGCACCTTCTGGGGCGAGGCCCGCAGCAAATTGTGCTGGTCAAGAAACTGTGCGAATGCCTGCACTTCCTCGGCATCGACCTCCATTGTCGTATGCGTGGAAATATCTTCGGCGATGCGTTCCGGGGGCCAATCCCAGCGCAGCAGGCATTCGTACTCCAGCCAGCCGATCCGGTAGAAGCGGTTGGTCACCGGATCCTGAATCGCCCAGGCCGGAGAGCCATCGGCAAACGCGGCGCTGGAATGCAGGCGCAAGTCCTGGCGCAGCGGTGGCGGCGGGCCGGCCTGCGGCTCTGCAGGCGATGGCAGCGGGGCCGGTACGGGCAGGGTTATCTGTGGCATCGTGCCCCTTCGTTACCAGCCGCTCCAGGCCCGCAGGGTGGCCAGGGGGCGGCGCAGCAGGTAGTACGCCAGCGGTACCCAGCCGCCAGAGATCTTGGCCGTGCCGCGCAGGCCGATGCGGGCGTCGTCCCGGTTGGCCGGTGCATCCAGCGTGGCCCGCAGGCGGTAGCTGGCCACGTTGTCCGGCGACAGGCTGGCCTGGTAGCTGGTTTCAGCGATGTGGGCAAGCAGCGGTGACAGGGGGCGCACGGTCAGAAACAGTTTGACCGGGGCGTTCTCCTCCAGCACCAGGGCATCGGCCACCGGCAGATAAATCAGCACGCCCGCCGAAGCCGGATTGGCCATCTGCACAATGCGTTCCCCCGTAACCACCGGGCGGCCCAGCCAGTCATCGACTGCGCCGAACACGGCAATCCCGTCATGCGGCGCACGCACGTCAATGCGGGCCAGCTGGGCCTGTACGGCAGCCAGCTCGGCGCGTTTTTCCTGGGCGCGGCCTTGCAGCAGGGCCAGCTCGCCCTTGCTTTGGAAATTGTCGAACGCCTTCTGGCTGGCGGCCATCCACTCGGCATCGGCCACGGCGACCGACTGGGTCGCCACCTCCAGCCGGTTGCGCAAAGTGGTGTCATCCAGGGAAAACAGCAGATCCCCGGCCTGCACCGCCTGATTGGGCCGAACGTGGAAGGCCTTCACCACCCCGTCCAGGGGAGAGGCCACCGTCGTGGCATCCAGGGCCACGATCTCGGCCGGCGCCAGGGCCGACTGGCGCACCGGCATGACCAGCAGCAGCGCCAAGACCAGCCAGAGCACATGGCGCTTGCGCCCCAAGGCCTGCCAGCGCTGGCGCATGCCGACGCGGGGCTTGCCGCCCAGCATCTCCCAGCAATACCCCCACTGCACGGCCAGATGGGCCAGCGCCTGCTGCTGCAATACGGTCGGCGGCTTTTCCAGCAAAAACGCCACCCACGCCAGCACCACGCCATCGCGGCGGCGCAGCGGCACGGCATACAGGCCCTGCGGCCACCATTCGGCCCAGCCGTCCAGCACCTCGGCAGGCGGCGGCGCCATCTGCGGGCCGTCTGCCTCGGCAGGGGCGCTGCCGCCAGCGGTGGGCGCAGGCAACCAACCCCCAGCCTCGCCCACCTGCTGCTGCATCCAGGGCCAGCAGCGGCGCAGCCAGATCAGGTAGGGACTGTCCTCGGCAGGCAAGGCCAGCCCGGAAATGGTCTGCAACCGTGCCTGCTTGCCGCTGCCGGCGAACACCAGCGCCTGGCGAAAGCCCAGCAAAGGCAAGGTGTCGTTGGCAACCGAAAACGCCAGCTCTGCCGGAGTGTTCGCAGCGCGGGCACGCGCCTCCAACTGGGCGACCAGACTGGCCGCCGAAGGACTGGCATGGCTCATGGTCTGTGCGCCGCCTTATTGCTGAACGGCATCGGGGAAGCGTGCCACGCCGCTCATCCCGGCCAGCAGCTCGGCGTGCTGGCCTTCGATATGCGCCTCCAGCTCCACCGTCTGGGCGATGGCATCCACCCGGGCGTTAATGGCCGTCACCTTGGCCGGATAGGACTTGCGTGTCTCGTCGATCGCCACTTCAAAGGCCGTACCCACCTTCAAGGCATGCAGCCAGCGCGAGGGGACGTTCAGGCGCAGCTTCAAAGGCCCGTCGCTGACCATTTCCAGCAACGGCACCCCGACATTGACACCCTGGGCCGGCTTGACGTGCAGCTTCACCACATGGCCGACAAAGGGCGCCTTCACCACGCACTGGCCGGTCTCCACCTGGCTCAGGTTGATGGCCGCCTTGGCCTTGTCGGCCATGGTCTTGGCCAGCATCACCTCGGTATCCCCGGCCGCATCCAGCTTGCGCAGGCGCTCCTTGGCATCCAGCGTTTCCTTGGCATTGGCATACTCGGCCTGGGCGATCCGCAGGCGGGCATTGGCCTCGCTGCAATCGAAACTGAGCAAGGTCTTGCCCTTGCCCACCTTCTCGCCCAGGCCCACATGCACATTGGCCACCTGCCCTAGCATCTGCGCCGCCAGCACGGTTTCCAGCTCCGGACTGAGCAGCACCCGGATAGCATGGGGGTCAGCCACGGGCGCTGCCGGAACGGCGCTGGAAACACCCGCCACCGGCGGCTTGGGGGCTGTCTCGATTGATAAAGCGGGCTGACCGGCAGGCGCCGTCTGCTGCGCCTGGGCCAGACCACCGATACACAAGGCAGTACAGGCCGCCATCCAGGGGAAATACTTCATTTTCGTCATTGCAGCCGATTCACTCATCGACCGTTATTGCTGTTGTGCAGCGGCTTGAAACACGGTTTGCTGCCACTGGTTCATCGTGTCCTTCATCGCTACGGCCAAGGTACTCACATCGTGGCTCTCGACCGTTTCAGGCAGGATGTCCAGCCCGACCGAGTTGTACAGCCGTCCCCAGGCAGCCTGGGCGTTGGAGTATGCGGCATAGCGCTGGTACTCGCCCAGCAAAGCACGGGCTTCGGTGCGGATCACTTCCAGTTCGGAATCAAACTGGCTCTTGGCCGCAGCCTGGGCATAGTTCAGCAGACGCTGGTCCACACGCAGGCTTTCCTCGGCAAACTCCAGCTCCTGCAGCGACAGTCCGTAGCGCTGCACGCCCACGCGCACCTGCGTCAGCACGGCCATCGACAAGGCCAGGCGGCGCATGTCGTCGGTATCGTTCTGGGCCTGGTGGGCACGCTTCAGCGCCGGGTATTGCGTCAGCTTCAGCAAGTTCCAGGACACGCGCAGGCCAGTATCGAACCAGCTGCTGTTGTAGTTGTATTTGTTCGAGTCGTACTGCCAGCCCGCATCGAAGCTGATGTTGGGCCACAGCAGCACCTTGGCCGCCTTGATGTCGTTCTCCGTCACGCGCTTGCGGTACCACTCTTCCATGATCTCCGGGCGCTTTTCCAGGGCCAGGCGCTCCAGCGCCTCCACGTTCACAGGAATGCGGGGCAGGGACAGCTCGGCCTGCTCGGCCAGCGTGAAGTTCACGCCGGGGGCCACCGACATCAGGGCACGCAGCTCGGCACGGGCCAGCTCCAGGTCCTGGCGGCGCAGTGTCAGGGTGTTCACCGCATCCAGCAGGGCACGCTGGTAGCCCAGCACCTGGGCCTGGGGCATCAGGCCCTGCTTCTCGATTTCCTTGGCCCGCACCAGTGCCTTGTTCACCCGTTCCAGCAGCGTATCCACGCGGGTCAGCAGCTTTTGTGCGCCCAGGGCACGCCAGTAGCTGTTGCGCACGTCCTGCAGCACGTTCTGGATCACCTTGCGGCGACGCTCCTCGGCCATCAGCACCTGATCGGCCTTCTGCTGGGCGCGGAAGTACGACACGCCGAAGTCCAGCGCATTCCACGAGAAGGACAGGTTGGCCATCGAGTGATCGCGCTCCTGCGAGGTCGAGGGGCGCAGCGACTGCAGGCGATCCTCGATGCCGATGGACGTACCGCCGGAATCATTGTTGCGATGGGCATAGCCCGCGCCCGCCACCAGCCGGGGCAGCATTTCGTAAGTGGACACATCGTGCAGATTGCGGCTCAAGGCCGTCTCCATCAGCTTGAGCTTGTAGTCCAGGTTGTATTTCAGCGCACGGGCAGCTGCTTCATGAAAGTCGATCGGCGCAGCAATGGCCTCCTGATCCTTGTACATGGCCACCATGTCCGAGGTCACACGGTCATTGAGTTCCTCGGCGGTGAACGCTTTGGGCTGGACAGACCCACAAGCCGCCAGTACCAGAGGCATGCAGGCAACAGTCAGACGCAGAGCAAAAGGGGGCATACGGTATTTCATGGAAAGGTTCTCTCTTTTAGGAAAATTTTCAAAAAGTCAGGGGGCATATCCATCACTGTCCCCCGCACCGGCCCATCGGGCGGCACGGGGGCTGGGGTCGTTATCCATTGACGTGGCTGAGCAATTGGCGGGCCTGGGCCTCCAGCTGCTGGCGGAACGAACCGGCCACCGGCTCGCGCTGCTGCGCGGCGGCTTGGCGCTCCAGCTCCCGAGCGGTGTCGTCCAAGGCCCAACGCTGCAACAGCAGCAAGGTCTGGGCGTCGGCCTGCGGCTGTTCGGCGCCATCGTCCTGCTCCTCGGCGGCAGGCGCACCGGCCTCCTGCAACGAAGCCGGGATGCCAGCCTCGGCAGCCACATTCGACTGGCTCTGGGGCGCATCGGCAGGCAAGTTGCCTCGCAGCATCTGGGCCACGCGGCTCCAGAAAGAGCTGATGTCCTGCGACTCATGCACTGCACGGGAAACGTAGATCACGTTGCTCGGTTGCAGCACCAGGCCCGCGCCGATCGACGTCGCCTGCAACTCGCCCGCCTGGGCCAGCCCAAGGTCGTTGCCCAACAGTTCGGTTCGCTCCCGCTGCGCCTGGCTTTCGGACACGGTCGGCGCAACAAATACGATCGGGTGCAGGGGACCATCGATACGGGTTACGCGATTGACATCGTCCCAATAGAAGAACACCCCGGGCATACCGGCCACGTCACCCGTCACCAGGCCACCCTGACCACCGGACAGCGGCCCTTCGGGGCGCTGCGTATCCGGTGGCTGCGGCACGTTGGGTCTGCCCGTATCCGGTGCCGGCGTGGGCCGCACATTCACCGTCACGGTCACAGTGGTCTTGCCGCCACGGCCATCGTCCACCGTTACCTCGAAGGTATCGGTGCCGCTGGTGCCTGGCTTGGGCACGTAGATGAAGTCCCCCGTCTCCGGCACAAAAATCACCGTGCCCTGGCCCGGCGGCGTCGTCACCTCGTAGGTCAGTTTGTCGCCGTCCGGGTCGAAACCCTCCACCTTGCCGGGTACGTTCACGCCTTCGTCGGTCGTCAGATCCACCGGCGGAGCCTTGGGCGTGCCGTTCACATCTACCGTCACCGTGGTCGTGGTCTTGCCGCCCTTGCCATCGTCCAACGTCACCTCGAAGCTGTCCTTGCCGTGGAAGCCGGGCTCCGGCACATAGGTGAACTTGCCGTCAGGGGTGATGGTCACCGTACCGTGTCCAGGGCCATTGGGGCCAGGGCTGTAAGTCAGCGGATCGCCGTCCGGATCGGTGCCGGTCACCTTCCCCGTCACCGGCGTGTTGTCGTTGGTCTGCAACTCCACGGTGTCGGCCTCGGGCACGTCGTTCTCCGGTATCACGACCACGGTCACCGTGGTCGTAACCTTGCCGCCGTTGCCGTCGTCCACCGTCACTTCAAAGCTATCGGTACCGTTCCAGTCCTTGTCGGGCGTATAGGTGAACGTGCCATCCTGATTGACCGTGACCGTACCGTTCTTGGGATCGCTGCCCTTGGTATAGGTCAGCGTGTCGCCATCCACGTCCGTGCCCGTCACCCTGCCATCGATGGGCGTGTCCTCCGGCGTGGTCATCCGCACGGGCGGCGCTACCGGGGCGTCGTTCTCCGGCGTCACGGTGATATTGACGGTCGAGGTGGTCTTGCCGCCCTTGCCGTCATCCACCGTCACGGTAAAGCTGTCCTCGCCATGGAAGTTCGGCTCGGGCACATAGATGTAGCCGCCGTCCGGGTTCACCGTCACCGTGCCGTGCTTCGGCCCCTCGTCCACCGTATAGGTCAGCGGGTCTTGGTTGGAGTCAGTGCCCTCCACCCGGCCCACCAAAGGCTGGTCTTCCTTCACGGTCTCGTCGTAATCCGGCGCTTCCGGTGCCTTGTTGTCCGGCTTCACGTTCACATACACCGTGGTCGTGGTCTTGCCGCCCTTGCCATCGTCCACCTCCACGGTGAAGCTATCCGGGCCATCGTAGGGCGGCTCAGGCACATAAGTGAACGTGCCGTCCTTGTTCAGCTCCACCGTACCCTTGCTCGGGCCATCGATCACCTTGTAAGCCAGGTCGTCGCCATCCGGGTCATCGCCCACCACCTTGCCGGGAATGGGGTCACCCTGCTTGGTCTCGATATAGACCGGCGGAGCCGTCGGCGCATCGTTCTCCGGCGTTACCGTGATCGTCACGATGGACGTGGTGGTACCGCCCTGACCGTCGCTCACCGTCACGGTAAAGCTGTCCTCGCCATGGAAGTTCGGCTCGGGCACATAGATATAGTCGCCATCCGGGTTCACCGTCACCGTGCCGTGCTTGGGATCGCTGCCCTTGGTATAGGTCAGCGGGTCGCCATCCGGGTCGCTGCCCTGCACCTTGCCCACCAGCGGCGTGTCCTCGGGGATAGTGCGCTCGTAATCCGGCGCTTGCGGCGCATCGTTTTCCGGCGTCACGTTCACCGTCACGGTGCTTGTGGTCTTGCCACCGTTGCCGTCGTCCACGATCACCTCGAAGCTGTCCGTGCCGTTGAAGTCCTCGTCGGGCACATAGGTGTAGCTGCCGTCCTCGTTCACCGTCACCGTGCCGTGCTTGGGATCGCTGCCCTTGGTGTAGGTCAGGTCGTCGCCATCCACATCGCTGCCTTCCACCTTGCCGTGCAGCGGCGTGTCTTCCGGCGTGCTCTCAAAGTAGTTCGGCGCGGTCGGGTCATCGTTCAAAGGCGTCACCGTGACCGTCACCGTCGTGGTGGTTTCATTGCCCTTGCCGTCCTTGACGATGACCTCGAAGCTGTCCTCGCCCACATAGTCGGGGCCGGGCACATAGGTGTAGCTGCCGTCCTCGTTCACCGTCACGGTGCCGTGGGCCGGGCCGCTGCCCTTGCTATAGGTCAGGTCGTCGCCATCGGGGTCGGTGCCTGTCACCTTGCCGCTGACCGGGGTGTCTTCCGGCGTGGTCACATGGTCAGGCCCGGCTTCGGGGCGGCCATTCACGTCCACGGTAACGACCACCGTGGTCTTGCCGCCATTGCCGTCGTCCACTTCCACCTCGAAGCTGTCCTTGCCCGAAGTACCGGAGTCGGGCGTGTAAGTGAACTCGCCGGTCTTTTCGTCGATCACCACCGTGCCCTTGGCAGGTGGGGTCTTTTCGGTGTAGGACAGATCGTCCCCGTCAGGGTCCTTGCCGTCCACCTTGCCCGTCACAGGCGTGTTCTCCTTGGTGGACAAATCCACCGGGGGGGCCGTCGGGGCGTCGTTCACCGGGGTCACGACCACCGTGACGATGCTGGTCGTCCAGCCGCCCTTGCCATCGCTCACTTCCACGGTAAAGCTGTCCGTGCCGTTGAAGTCAGGATTGGGCGTGTAGGTATAGCTGCCGTCCGGCTGCACCGTCACCGTGCCGTGCCTGGGATCGCTGCCCTTGCTGTAGGTCAGGTCGTCGCCATCCACATCGGTGCCCGTCACCTTGCCGCTGACCGGGGTGTCCTCCGGCGTGGTTTCGTCGTAATCGGGCGCTTGCGGCGCATCGTTCACCGGCGTCACGGTCACCGTCACGGTGGTCGTGGTCTTGCCGCCCTTGCCGTCGTCCACCTCGACCTCGAAGCTATCCGGGCCGTGGTAATCCTTGTCCGGCGTATAGGTGTACGAACCGTCCTTGTCCACCACCACCGTGCCATGGGCCGGCGGGGTCTTCTCGGTATAGGTCAGATCATCGCCATCCGGGTCGGTGCCGGGCACCCGGCCACTGACCGGTGTGTCCTCCGGCGTCGTCACCGAAGTCGGCGGCGCCAACGGGTCGCGGTTGTCCACATCCGGCACCACATGGCCGGGCTGGCCCGGATCGGGGTTGGGTTTGAGCGGGCTGCTGGGATTTTCCCGGTCTTCCGGCACCCAGAGATCGCCCGTGCCATCGTCCCGGATCGTGCCCGTGCCGGTGGCCGTGGCCTTGCCGCCCACCACCTTCACCTCCAGCGTGAAGTCCTCGCTGATCTCGGTCTCGTCATCGTTGACGATGGGCGTGCGCACCAGCAGCTTGCCGTCGGCATCGGTGATCTCCACCGACGTGCCGGGAACATAGTCATGCCAGGTCTTGCCGCCATCCTGCGAATACTGCAGGTTGTCGCTGCCCTTGCTGCCAAAGTCCACACCGCCGCCCGTAGCCGTGCCATCGGCCAGCTCCAGCGTCACCTTCTGCCCCTTGGAACCCGTCACCGTGAACACGCCATGCGAGGAACCCTCGTTCACCGTAATGCTGTCCACGCCGATCGCACGATCGTCGTCCCGCTCAGGCACCTTGGGCCCATCCGGGTTGGCCGGGTCTACCGGCTGCCCGGGTGTGCCCGGAATCAACGGCTTGTTGGTGTTGTCAATCGGTTTGCTCGGGTCAAAGCCTGGGTTTTCGATCAGCAGGTCGCCTTTGCCTTCGTCGTCGATGGTGACGGTGCCTTCTTCGCTGCCGCCACCCGTGTTGGTGGCTTTGAGCTTGAACCCATGTTCGCCTTCGGGCAGGTCGTCATTGACCACCGGCACCCGCACCCACAGCTTGCCGCCCTCGGGAATCTCGACG
>NZ_JBHSEW010000001.1:30865-525555 GCF_042654765.1 Comamonas nitrativorans
GTCGTCGTCCAGTTCGGGTACCTTGGGGCCATCCGGGTTGGCCGGATTCACCGGCTGCCCGGGTGTCCCAGGAATCAGCGGCTTGTTGGTCTCGCTGACCGGCTCGTTCGGGTCGAAGTCCGGGTTCTCAATCAAGAGATCGCCCTGGCCTTCGTCGTCAATGGTGATGGTGCCTTCTTCGCTGCCGCCACCCGTGTTGGTGGCTTTGAGCTTGAACCCATGTTCGCCTTCGGGCAGGTCGTCATTGACCACCGGCACCCGCACCCACAGCTTGCCGCCCTCGGGAATCTCGACGTATTCACCGGGGGTGTAGGACTGCCACTGGGTACCGTCGAAGTATTCGAGGTCTTGGATAAAGTCGGTAGCGCCGCTCTTATCTTCGTCATCGGTGCCGCCCTTGGCTGCACCATCGACCAGCTCCAGCTTGACCTTCTGGCCTTCTGCGCCTCCGACCACAAAGCTGCCGTAGTCGGAACCTTCATTGACCGTGCCGCCGCTGACGGTCAGTTCACGGTCGTCGTCCAGTTCGGGTACCTTGGGGCCATCCGGGTTGGCCGGATTCACCGGCTGCCCGGGTGTCCCAGGAATCAGCGGCTTGTTGGTCTCGCTGACCGGCTCGTTCGGGTCGAAGTCCGGGTTCTCGACCAAGAGGTCGCCCGTGCCATCGTCCTTGATCGTGGCCGTGCCTTCGCCCGTGTTGTCGGTAATGGCCTCATCGCTGCCATACACCGGCGTGACGATCAGCTTGAACTGCTCGCCGTCGTCCGCCACGTTGTCATTGGTAATGGGCGTGCGCACCAGCAGCTTGCCACTACTGTCGGCAGCCACCTTGGCGCCAGCGGTATAGGCCACCCAACTCGTACCGTCAAAGTATTCCAGCCCGGTGCCTGTGGCAGTGCCGAAGTCCGTGCCGCCGCCAGTGGCGGAGTTGGCGATCTCCTCCAGGCGCAGTTGCATATTGGTTTCAGGCCGCACCGTCACCTCGAACACCGCGTGGCCCGAGGATTCATTGACTATGGGATCGGTGACGACAACAGGCACGATCGTCACCTTGCCCTTGGCTTCGTCGCTGACGTTGCCCGCCGCATCCTTGACGGTAGCCGTCACTTCGTATTCGCCCACCGACATTGGGGCGTCACTGGGCACCTGCAAGCTCCAGATGTTGTTGTCGCGCTTGAGGTACTTGTCGCCCTCTGTCGTGCCTTCGGTATAGGTATAGGTCTTGCCACCAATGACGACAGAAACCGTCAGCTTCTCGCCATCACGCACATCCGCCGTGCCGTTGATGACCGGGGTCGTGTCATGGGTCTGCTGATCAGGCACGGCAGGCGCATCGGGCGGCGTCAGGTCGATGATGAGTTCATGATCAGTCAGATCATCCACAGGCGTACCGCCATCGGGCGTCACGGATGCCGTGACCGAATACTTGCCCTCGGGAATGTCGTCGCCGTCCGGAATCTTCAGCTCCCAGGTATTGTTCTTGGGGTTATCAGGGTCAGAAGGATCGGCAGGGAAGAATTGCAGCGGCCCGTCAGGGTCAGGGTTTGCTTCATTCCACTCGTAGGTTTGCCAAGTGTTTGGATCATCGGGATCCACCTTGACCGTTACCGTCAGCTTGCCATCCTCAGGTACCTTGGCTTCCCCGGTAATGGTGGGTGTGGTGTCGTTGGTGATCTGCTTGTCCACCGTCGGCACATCGGGGCCGTTCTGGCCGTTGCCGCCGGTCACGTTCACGGTTGCCACGGCGGGCGTAGCTGTAGCGCCCGCCTTGTCGGTAGCGGTGAAGGAGAAGGTACGGCTGCCATTGGTGGCACCAGTGCCCGCATCGTTCTTGTACGAAATGGCACGCACGATGGCCTGTGCATCTGCTGCGGACATTTCGCCGACTTGGTTTTCCGCGCCGCCAGCGTTCACGGGTGTCAGCGTGAACTTGCCTGCGGCGTAGGTAATCACCACCTCCACACCGCCAATCGTGGTCGTGGTGGGGTTGTCCGGGTCGGTGCTGACATCGCTGCCATTGGCTTTGAATTCCAGCGTACCGAACACCAGCACCTCGCTATCGCCATCGCGCAAGCCGCCCACGGCAATGTCGATATGGGTCACGCGGTCGGATTTTTCCTCCACCGTGGCTTCGCGATTGGGCGTGCTGTTGTCCAGGCTGACAGCGCCCGACTGGTCGGCGGTATAACCGGTCGTATGGTCGCGCGTGGTGTCATCGCCGGAATCCAGGTCGATCAGCGGCGCGGTGTTGTCGATCTTGAACTTGACGCTGCCGCCCGTTGCCAGATCATTGCCCGCATCGTCCTTGATGGTGGCTACGCCATGCTCTCCCGCCGGGGCATTCTGCCCGTTGGGCACCAGCAGTTCGTAATCGCCCGTGGGACTGGTGACCTTGCTCAGGTCGATATACCAGATGGCCGGGTCGTCCGGGTCCTGCCAGACAGGCGTATCCGGGGGCAACGGCACCGGCACGCCATCACGCAGCAGCACAAAGTCGTTCACGCCCACATCCTGGACAGGCTCGGTAAACGTGATCGTGACCTCGCCCACCGGGGTGTAGCGCGGGCCGCTGCCGCTGCCATCGCTGACCGTCATATTGCTAACAGACGGCGGTGTATCGTCCGGCCCCTGGATGGTGATCTGATAGTCCTCCACCTCGCCGTCCATGCGGGCGCCGTAGGAGCGTTTGTCTTCCGTCGAACTGTTGGATGGAGTTGTCATCCACGGGTCACCGCCAAAATCCGCCAGCGAATCAATCTGAGATGTGATGCGAAAGCGTGCAAACGTGGTGATGGTATCCAGGCTGCTGGGCATGTTGCCCTCTGCCACCTTCCATGTCACCTTTACGGTGTCGCCCGCTTTGTGGTTTGCTGGAACCTTCACGGTGACGGATTCGTCCACGCTGAAAATGCCGTCGCCATTGAAATCAATCCATCCAACCAGGGTGGCCTCCGTCCCGGTTTTGTTGGTGACGGCGATATTGATGGAGTATTCCGTCATGCCCTGGCGCAGCGCGGGAATGACGTAGTTGCCGTTCTTGTCCCTGGCGATGCCGTCGTCCGAACCGTCGACTGGATTGGCATCCGATTCGTAAGTGGTGTTGTTGGTAGCGCTGTTACCCAACCAGACCTGGTTGTTCAACTGGTTATGACGGGCACCATCGTCATCAAAGCTGGTCTTGTAATCCGTGTTGTTGTGGCTGGTCGTGGCATCGCCATAGTCCAGATGGATGGTCACATCCCGCGCCGCATCGCCGCTGCCTGGCGTCGAGGTAGCGAAATCCACCTTGCTCACAGTGCCACCAGATGGCGGGTTACCTGACCCGGGCGGATTTTCCACATCCACCCGAAAAATCTGCTTGCTGCTGCCTGCCGCGAAATAGAAGTACCCATCCGTATCGAAATACTGCATGGGGAATGAGCTGCCTACATCCTCAGTAGCGCCAGTATTCTTATTGGTAACGTACTTCAAGCCGCTGGCAAGCGTTTCCGCTGTGATGGTATTGGCACTGTTATCAATGGTCAGTTTATAGAGTTTATTGCTGCCAACCGCATAGAAATGCCCGTCCGAATGGTTGAACGCCATGTCCACCCAGTCGGTTTTGTTGTTGTTGCCACCTTTGACCGCCAAAGGCGCCAGCCACTGCCCGTAGGAGTCCGATTCGGGGTTGGTATCCAGGCGGTAAATGGTGCCGTTGCCGCTGGCGTGCATATACATGATGCCGTCGCCATCAATGTCGGCAGAAATCATTGAACCCGTGCCAGGGCTATTGCCAATGCTGCCCGCAGACTTCGCGACGATAGTGGCCATCCCGTCGGCATCAATACGCACCACGTAACGTCCACCATCCTTGGTGGCGTTCGTAAACGCATACAACGTACCATCCACGCTGCTGAAAGCTAGGGCATTCAGCGCCAGACTACCTCCGTTCGCAAACCCATTCGATCCTCCCCCTGCCAGCCCTTTAAGGATGGCATCCGGCGCGACGGCCTTGCCGCTGTCCAGGGTGTTCATCACCAGGTTCACGCCCTTGAGCGAGCCGGTGCTTTGATCCACTAGGTACGCGGTTTCCGTTTCGCCCAGGCCATAGCTCTTGCCCGTGGTGCGGATATAGCGCGTCACCGCGTCGGAAGTTTTCTGCCCGTCCGACACCACCAGCGTCACCATTCGCTTGTCGGCTTCGGCAAAGCCCGTGCTGGTGCTGAACAGCACCTGATTCAGAGCAGCTTCGTAATCGGCCTTGGTAGCGTGGCCGCTTAATTTCAGCGTCAGCGTGCCATTGGCATTTTCATTGATCTCCACGCTGATGCCCTTGGGCAGAGGGCCGTTGGTCTCGTCAATGGTCAGCGTATCGCCGCCGTTGTTGTTGCCCGTAATGGTGATGGTGACGCTTTCCAGATAGTCATCATCGTTGTCAGTCAACGTAACGCCGCCATTGAACACATTCTTGGCGGCTTCGTCCTTGCTGTAGAACTGGTGCTGGGGCTTGTCGGTGCTATCCGTGCCATGTTTGCCCGTCGGCAAATCCACCACGGGCTTCTCTTCGGTGCTGGCGTCCTTGGTGCCGCTGTTGTCCACCGCCACGTTGGTGATGGCCGGGGCGGAGTTGCCCACAAGGTCTTGAACGCCATTACCGGTATAGGTCAGCGTGACGCTTTCGCCATGCTTGAGCGGCGCGGTCAGAATCAGGCGCACGGTATTGCCGTCCACGACCACCTTGCTGACGCCGATAATGCCGCTGACGGTGCCAGTCACGGTGAAGTCGCCCGGCTGGGGCAGCGAGCCTTCGCGCAGCGCTTCGCTGTAGGTCAGCTCCACGATGATGTCGCTGGACGTAATGCTGCCAGTGACGACAGGCGCCGTGGTGTCAATGGCCAGCGTGGCCGTGGCGGTGGCCGTGTTCCCGGCCGCATCGTTACTGCGAATGATCAGTGTGTGCGAGCCTTCGGCCAGCGCAGCGCCGGTATAGGTCAGGCTCCAGTCGCCATTGCCATCTGCCTTGGCCGTGCCCAGCAGCTTGTTGCCGATATACAGACGCACGGTATCGCCCGCATCGGCCTTGCCGCTGAACTCCAGGCCGGTGGTATCGCGGGTGGCAATGTTGCTGCCCTGCACGCTGCCGCCCGTCAGGCCGCCGACATATGCAGAATTGATGTCGCCGTCGATGGTGTAGCTGTGATCGGGCTTCCCGGTGGCGGGGTTGGTTTCCGTCACCACACGGCTGTTGCCGTCATTGCTCATGACGCCGGATTCGGTCGCCAGATCGATGTTGAGCGTGCCCGTACCCGAGAGGCCGCTGACCACCACGTCGTACTGCGTGCCTGCACCATCCACCTGCTGCACGAGCTGAATGGTGGCGCCGCTGACAGAGCCAGGGGCAATGACGAAGGAACTGCCGGTAACGCCTGTCACGCCTTCGCTGAAGGTGACGCGAAAGGTAACGCTATCGGCATTGGTGGTTTCAAAACTGGGACTTTGGCGGACGATGCTTTCCACCGTGGGGCCTGCGTCCACGCTGAACGCAGCAGCAAAAAAACTGGTAAATGCAACGCTGTCGGTATTGCTGCCATCGTTATTGAAGGGGGGGGGGTGATTCTGCGATGCCTCAGTGGACTGATGCTGATCGTCCTGTGCAATGGCATCAGCGGCAGCAACGGCTCCTGCGCCATCAAACAAGAGACGAGGCTCCAGCGCCAAACGGCGGCTGGTGGAACGGAAAGATGTTTTTTTCTTGGCCATGACGCAGTACCTTGGAAGTCCAAAAAATCAAGGGGTAGATCAAGCACGCAAACAGCCACTGGCCAAGCGCACAAGAGCCGAACCGGGAATCAAAAAGTAAAAGAGCGCAGCAATTGCATTTACTGAACCTGCGCAGTATCAGCTATTGAAGAAGCGTCAGTTGATAGTCAAAAGCGATAAGTAAGAATTTTTAACAATCTTGTATGAACTTTACAACATTGCATCACCCGCGCCTTAACCTCAGAGCATCTTCTGCCATCAAGGCTATTGGTATTTACACCATATTGACAATGACTTACACCAACGCAGAAGCCCCACCTGACTGTTCAGTGAACCCGTGCCATAAAGACATCGAGGGCCCCTAAACGGTTTAGCAGGCAACGCAGGCGTTGGCCATGTGTTTGTCCGCGCTGTCCTCCCCCGCCCTGAAGGACTAAAACCCACCCATGCACATCGTCTCTCGCGCCAGCATCGTTGGTAACAACCGCGTGGTGTTCAACATCAAGGGCAATGACTACCGGCTCATCGTCGCCTTTGCCTACAAAACGCAGTGGGCTTACATCAAATTCATCGGCACGCACAAACAGTACGACGCTGTTGATACCGCCACGGTCGATCAAACCGAAGGAAAGGAGCCACCATGCAAGTTCGCCCCATCCGCACGCAAGAGGACTACAAGGCCATGCTGGCTGCCGTCAGTGCCCTGATCGATCTTGATCCCGAGCCGGATTCGCCCGAAGGCGAGCGCTTGGAAGTGCTGGTGGGCGTGCCAGAGCCTGTTGCGCACTGACCCCGACTCGCCCCAGTAGCGGCGCTAGCAAAAGCAGGAGGACGCAAACCTGAAACCCTGACTGGCTGAAAACGGACTGCGTTGAGATCAGCATGACGGGGGCATGGCGCGGAGTGGAAACCCAGCACATTGCCGCCTCCATGAAACTGGTGGATACAGTGGCCTGTGGTACGGGGCTTCTACCTTGGAAGGCGGATGTTCCGAAGTTGCATACCGGCGGATGCGGTTTATTACTGGCGCATCAATGACGCCGCCGTGGGCACCCCAAAACGACATCTGGCGCTTTGCCTATGCACCTTAAAAGAGAGCTGCTACCGCACGTATTTATTGGATTTCAAGGTGCTTTATTCTTGAAATCTATGGATATCAGGCGGTAGCAGCTCTTTTTTTGACCCGGTGCGCGACAAGCACCGCCCTGCATCGGGCAGAAAAAGAAAAAGGCCACTTCCGAAAAAGTGGCCTAAGTCTTTTTTATTTGGGGTGGCTGATGGGGCTCGAACCCACGACAACAGGAATCACAATCCTGGACTCTACCAACTGAGCTACAGCCACCGTAGAAGCGTCAAATTATAGCGTGTTTTTTCGACCATTTGAAGAAACTGCCCGATCAAGGCTTGTCCACTTTGAACTGGACGTTGAACTTCTTCTTCAAAATCTCGTAGTAGGCAGCACCTTCGGCCTGGACATACAGCTGTTCGTACTGGGCCAGGGCCAGTTCGGCAAGCTCTTGGGGCTTGGTTTGCGGTGGCAGCACTTCGTTGATTTTCACGACTGCATACCCTTGCGCTTTCAAGTCAACGCCGACAAACACGGGCAGTTGCTGCACGGGGGCTTGCAACGCCGCATCGAGTACGGCCAGGGGCAGCTCGTGGGCATCGTTGCGAGCGATGACGACGGCAGGCTGCAAGTGGCTGCCCGCCTGTGCCGCATCGGTCTGCCAGGCAGCGAGTTTCGCAGCGCCGTCCTGCTGGGCCAGTTTGGCAGCTTCCTGGGCGATGTACGCCGTGCGTACCTGATCGCGCACCTCGTCCAGCGTCAGTTGTTTGGCGGGGGTGTAGGCGACCACGCGACCGGCCACGAGTTGGTTGGTGCCAAATTCAATGGCATCGGTATTGCGTTTATTGTCCAGGCTGTCGTTGCTGAACAGGGCTTCCAGGAAACGCTCATTGGCCAGGGGGCCACTCACGCCGACCTGAGGGATACGGCGCACGTTGTCGGCGGTATGCACTTGCAGGCCGAGTTTTTCTGCCGTGGGCGCCAGGCTTTCGGACTGTTCGTAGACGCTGTTGGTGAAGTTCTCGGCCTCTTCGGCAAACTGGCGCTGGGCCTGCTGTTCTTTGAGCGCTTCTTCGATTTTGGGCCGCAGGGCTTCAAAACTGGGAAGCTCCGGCTCCTTGATATCCGTCACTTCGATGATGTGAAAGCCGAATTCGGTTTCCACCACGTCGCTGATTTGCCCCTTGGCCAGTGCAAAAGCGGCTTTTTCAAATTCCGGCACCATGGCCCCACGGCTGAAAAAGCCCAGGTCACCCCCTTGGGGGGCCGAGCCGGTGTCCTGCGACTGGGCCCGCGCCACGCTGGCGAAGCTGGCGGGATCGGCCTGCACCTGGGCCAGCAGTTCCTGGGCTTTGGCCTTGGCGGCTTCACGCTCGGACGCTGCCATGGTTTGCGGGGCATTGATCAGGATGTGGCTGGCACGACGCTCCTGCTGAACACCGGCAAGACGCGCACCGTTTTCCTGGTAGTAAGTACGCAGGTCGTCTTCGTTCAAGGCGATACGCTCGCGCACAGCGGGCAGATCAAGCACCAGGTATTCGATACTGGCGTGCTCAGCCTGCTCGAACAGATCTTTGTGCTGGTCGTAATAGGCTTGCAAGTCGGCTTCGGTGGGCTGCACTTGGCTGCTGTAGTCGGCGGCCGGAAAGCGGGCCAGTTGTACCTGACGGCGTTGCAGCATAGCGTCCAGCGCCAAATCGGCCACGGGCTGGGTGGCCAGTGCGGTGTTCATGACGCCGCCCATCACTTGGCTCAAGGATAGATCGCGGCGCATGGAGGCTTCAAAACCCTCCGGGGTCATGCCCTGGGCAGCCAGCAGATTGCGGTAGCCTTCGGCGTCGAGGCTGCCATCGGCTTTGCGCAGGCTGGCAATGGCCGGGATGTCCTGCAAGGCACGTGCCAGGGTGGCATCGCTGGTGACCAGATGCAGTTTCTGCGCCGCGACCTGGAACACGCGATCACGCACCAGGCGCTCCAGCGTGACGTAACGGGCTTCCGGGGTATCGAGCAGTTTGGCATCCAGGTTCGGCTGCTCGGCACGCAGGCGATCGCTTTCCATGCGGTGGGCGTTGTCCCAGTCGTTTTGGGTGATGTCCTTGCCATCCACGCGGGCGACGACCGGGCTGGCGCCAGAGAAGTAGTTGCTGTCGATACCCACAAGAACGAACGAGGGGATGATCAGCAAAAAGAGCAGGATCATCACGAACTTGGAGTGCTTGCGGATGGATTCAAGCATAAACAATCTTTCTAAACTGGCCGGGGCGGTTGCGACCCGGAAAAACGGCAGATTCTAACCGGGCTACCCAGGGTAGACCCGGTGCAGTGCCCCGAATCGGCGGGCCAGACATTCTTTTGCGCTGGCAAGCGGCTGCCTTGGGGCGACAGGTGCATCTTGCATACGCCTTGCAAGGCCCGAAGCGGCCAAGAAAAAAGGGCCTGGATTGCTCCAAGCCCTTGTTTTCTTTTGATTTTGAGTGGTGGGTGCTAACGGGGTCGAACCGCTGACCTACGCCTTGTAAGGGCGCCGCTCTACCAACTGAGCTAAGCACCCACTCGGGGAAAACCTATCAATTCACGGCGTCTTTGAGTGCCTTGCCGGGGCGGAACTTGGGCACCTTGGCAGCCTTGATCTTGATCGATTCGCCAGTACGGGGGTTGCGTCCGGTGCGGGCTGCACGCTTGCCGACGGCAAAGGTACCGAAGCCGACGAGGGAAACGGTGCCACCTTTTTTCAGGGTTTTCTTGATGGCCTCGATCGCCGATTCCAGGGAGCGCGTTGCAGCGGCCTTGGAGATGTCTGCATCGTTGGCGATGTATTCGATCAATTCTGTCTTGTTCACAAGATGCCTTTCGAAGGGGTGTTGTCCTGGCGTCTTAGCCGTCATTGGCACAATGGCCGCGATTCTAGACAGGTTTCTACCAGGTTTTAAGGAAAAAAAGGAAATTTTTCGTTCGCAATAAAACCCGCATTTATACCGCCAGCCGGCAGTGCAGGCCGCCAAGGTTTCAACGCTTGACGCGGGCGCGGATTTCTGGGATGGCTTTTTGCAGGTAGTAGGCCATCGACCAGACCGTCAGCACGGCCGCCAGCCAGATCAGGATCTGCCCCCACAGGCGGGTATCGACAACCTGTAGCAGCACCCCGTCGTACAGCAAAAAGGGGATGGCGACCATTTGCACCGTGGTTTTGAGCTTGCCCAGCATGTGGACGGCCACGCTTTTGCTGGCACCGATCTGCGCCATCCATTCGCGCAGGGCGGAAATGGCGATCTCCCGGCCAATGATGATGAGGGCGACGAACACGTCCGCCCGTTGCAGATGCACCAGCACCAGCAGGCTGGCGCAGACCAGGAATTTGTCGGCCACCGGGTCGAGAAAGGCGCCAAAGGAAGAGGTCTGGTTCAGGCGCCGCGCCAGGAAACCGTCCAGCCAGTCGGTCGCGGCAAAGACGATGAACATGATGGTCGCCACCAGATTGCACACCGCAGCGGGCAGGGGCAGGTAAAACACCCCGACGATGAGCGGAATCGCGACGATGCGCGTCCAGGTCATGGCGGTGGGAATGGTCAGAAACATGGGGGCAGATTGTGGCATGAACCGGTCAATGCAGCGCCCGGTAGATGTCGTGCGCCAGCTGGGCGGAGATGCCTTCGACGGTTTGCAGCTCCTGCTCGCTGGCATTGGCCACGCCGCGCACGCCGCCGAAGCGTTGCAGCAGGCGGGCGCGGCGCTTGGGACCGATGCCGGGGATTTCTTCGAGGCTGCTGCTGCCGGTGCGCACCCGGGCGCGGGCGGCCCGCATCCCGGTGATGGCGAAGCGGTGCGCCTCGTCGCGGATTTGCGCGATCAACATCAGCGCGGCGGAGTCGTGGCCCAGGTAGACCTTGGGGCGACCATCGGCAAAGACCAGTTCTTCCAGGCCGACCTTGCGGCCCTCGCCTTTTTCCACGCCGATGATGCGGCTGACGTCCAGGCCCAGTTGTTCGAACACTTCGCGGGCCATGCTGACCTGGCCTTTGCCGCCATCGACCAGCACGATGTCCGGCAGGCGCGGGGCGTTGGCGGGCAGCTCGGCGCCGCCTGCGGCTTGCAGGGCTTCGGCCACGGGCTGGTAGCGGCGCGTGAGTACCTGGCGCATGGCGGCGTAATCGTCCCCGCCGGTAATGCCCTGGATGTTGAAGCGCCGGTACTGGCCGGACTGCATCTTGTGCTGGGCAAAGACGACGCAGGATGCCTGGGTGGCTTCGCCGGCGGTGTGGGAGATGTCGAAGCATTCGATGCGCAGGGCGTCGAGCTGCTCCTGCGGCAAGTCCAGCGCCTCGGCCAGGGCACGGGTGCGCTGCTGTTGCGAACCTTCTTCGGCCAGCAGGCGCGTCAGTTGCAGGGAGGCGCCCTGCTGGGCCAGATCCAGCCAGATGCGCCGCTGGCCGCGCGGCTGGGTGATGGCGGGCACTTTGCGCCCGGCCTGCTCGCTCAGGGCCTGCAGCAGCAGGGGATCGACCTCGTCGCTCAGAACAATGGCGCTGGGCAAGACCTGATCGGCGTAATGCTGGGCCATGAAGGCGCCCAGGATGTGCGCCTGGGCGCTGCGCAGGCCGCCGCCGCCCTCCTCCTCTTCTTCAACGCCGGCCTGCGGGCTGGCGCTAACCAGGGCCAAGGCATCGTCGAGCTGGCTGGGGAAGTAGGCGCGGTCGCCCAGGTGGCGGCCACCGCGCACCATGGCCAGATTGACGCAGGCGCGGCCGCCCTGCACTTGCACGGCCAGGATGTCCACGTCACGCTCATCGCTGGATTCCATGGCCTGCTGCTCCAGCACCTTGGCCAGTGCCGTGATCTGATTGCGGATTTGCCCGGCCTGTTCGTATTCCAGCTTGTCCGCGTGCAGCAGCATCCGCTGCTGCAACTGGGCCAGCAGGGTCGAGGTTTCGCCGGTCAGCAGCGCCTGGGCATCGGCCACGTCGGCGGCGTAGTCCTGGGGGCTGACGTGGCCCACGCACGGGGCGGTGCAGCGGCGAATCTGGTAGAGCAGGCAGGGCCGGGTGCGGTGGACGAAAACGGTGTCCTCGCAGGTGCGCAGGCGAAAGACTTTTTGCAGCAGCTCGATGGTTTCCTTGACCGCCCAGGCGCTGGGGTAGGGGCCGAAGTAGCGGTGCTTTTTGTCGGTGCTGCCCCGGTAATAGGCGATGCGGGGAAAGCGCTGGCTGGGCGCTGCGCCCTGCCCGTCCTGCGCGGCAGTGCCAGTGATTTTCAGATAGGGATAGCTTTTGTCGTCCCGAAACAGGATGTTGTACTTGGGGTGCTGGGTTTTGATGAGGTTGTTTTCCAGCAGCAGCGCCTCGGCCTCGGTGCGCACCACGGTGGTTTCCAGCCGGACGATCTTGCCGACCATGTGGCCGATGCGCGTGCCGCCGTGGTCTTTCTGGAAGTAACTGCTCACCCGCCGCTTGAGATTGCGGGCCTTGCCCACGTACAGGAGCTGTTCCTGCGCATCGAAGTAACGGTAGACACCGGGCAGCGCCGGCAGGGCGGCAACCTGGGCCAGCAGTTCGGGCGAATGGGGGGAAGAAGCCATGGGGGCGATTGTGCGGCCTGGCTGCTTTGGCCAGAACCGCCGGGGTTTTATAATTTGATAGCTTTTACCGCTTGAATACTAACGATTTCAGATAGTTTTATATTTGAAAATTAGGTATACCAAGCGGAAACAGCTTGTTTTTAAGTAGCAAAGGCAGCCGAAGCTGCCTTTGTCGTGCCATGCCGGTGCAGGTTTATTTGCTGCCGGGCACCTTGCCTTCGACGCCCTGGACGAAGAAGTTGATGCGGGTGAGGAAGGCGTCATCGGCCACTTCGCCCTCCTTGAGTACGGCTTCGCCCTGGTTGTTGGCGATCGGGCCTTGCCAGATGTGCAGGCTGCCGTCCTTCAGGCCTGCGCGGGCGGCGGCCACTTTGTCCTTGGTTTCCTGGGGCAGGTCGTCGGCAATGGAGACCAGGTCCATCGCCCCTTCCTTCACGCCCCACCAGGCCTGGCCTTCGCTCCAGGTGCCGTTCAGCACGTCATCGACGGCCTTGGTGTAGTACGGCAGCCAGTTGATGGCGGCGGAACCCAGGTGGGCCTGCGGGCCGTAGTCGGTCATGTCCGAATCCCAGCCGAAGGCCCGCACGCCCTTTTCCTGCGCGGTTTTCAGCACGGCGGGGGAATCGGTGTTCTGGAACAGCACGTCCACACCGCTGTTGATCAGGCTGGTGGCGGCTTCGGTTTCCTTGGGCGGGCTGAACCATTCATTGACCCACACCACCTTGGTGGTGATGGCGGGATTCACGCTTTGGGCGCCCAGGGTGAAGCTGTTCAGGTTGCGCAGCACTTCGGGGATGGGCACGGAGCCGACCACGCCGAGCTGGTTGCTCTTGGTCATGCTGCCCGCGACGATGCCGGCCAGATACGCGCCTTCATAGGTGCGGGTGTCGTAGGTACGCACGTTGGCGGCGGTTTTGTAGCCGGTGGCGTGTTCCCACTTCACATCGGGAAAGTCGGCGGCCAGCTTCTGGATGGTGTCCATGTAGCCGAAGGTGGTGCCGAAGATCAGCGTATTGCCCTGGGTGGCCAGGTCACGCAGCACGCGCTCGGCGTCCGCGCCCTCGGGCACGCTCTCGACGAAGGTGGTTTCGATTTTGTCGCCGAACTGCGCCTGCAACTGCTTGCGAGCCTGGTCGTGGGCAAACGTCCAGCCGCCATCGCCCACGGGGCCGATGTAGGCAAAGCCGATTTTCAGGGGGCCGGTCTGGGCCGCCGGGGCTTCCTGCGTGGCCGCTGGCGCGGCGGCGGGGGTCACGGCGGCTTCGGGCTGGGGCTTGTCGCCGCAGGCGCTCAGGCCCAGGGCGGCCAGCGCGGAAACGGCGGCAAGCTGGAAAAAGTGGCGTTTTTGCATGGTGTGTCTCTCTGGTTGAAGGCGGATTTATTGGCCGGTGCCGGGCACCTGGCCCTCGATGCCGTTCACGAAAAAGTTGATGCCACGCAGGAAGGCGTCATCGGCCACCTGCCCGGCGGCCAGCACTTCCTGGCCCCGGTTGTTGCTGACCGGACCGGTCCACACGGCAAAAGTGCCATCCTTCAACCCGGCCTTGACGGCTTCCACCTTGTCGCGGATGTCCTGGGGCACGCTGTCGGGCACTTTGATGAGGTCCATCGCGCCTTCCTTCACGCCCCACCAGTAGTTACCGCCCTGCCAGTTGCCGTCCAGCGTGTCCTGCACGACCTTGGTGTAGTACGGCTCCCAGTTGATGACGGCGGAACCCAGGTGCGCCTGGGGCGCGAAGGCGCTCATGTCGCCATCCTTGCCGAAGGCGTAGGCACCGCGCTCCTGCGCGGCTTTCAGCACGGCGGGGGAGTTGGTGTTCTGGTACATCACGTCCACGCCGCCGTTCATCAGGCTGTTGGCGGCTTCGGCCTCCTTGGGCGGGCTGAACCATTCGTTCACCCACACCACCTTGGCCTGCACGGCGGGGTTCACGCTTTGCGCCCCCAGCACAAAGCTGTTGACGTTGCGCACCACTTCGGGGATGGGCACCGAGGCGACGACGCCGACGGTATTGGTCTTGGTCATGCCGCCAGCGACGATGCCCGCCAGGTAGGCGCCTTCAAACGTCTTGCTGTCGTACACCGCCACGTTGTCGGCCTGCTTGTAGCCGGTGGCGTGTTCGAACTTCACACCCGGCAGGTCGGCAGCGGCCTTTTGCACATATTCCTGAAAGCCGAAGCTGGTGGCAAAAATGAGCTGCTTGCCCTGCCCTGCCATGTCACGCAGCACGCGCTCGGCGTCCGGGCCTTCGGGCACGCTTTCGACAAAGCTGGTGGCCACCTTGTCGCCAAATCGGGCCTGCACGGCCTGGCGGCCCAGTTCGTGCTGGTACGTCCAGCCGCCGTCACCGATGGGGCTGACGTACATGAAGCCGATCTGCAACGGGCCAGCCGCCGCAGCGGGGGCAGCCTCCTCGGCTTTCGGAGCTTCGGGGGCTGCGGCTTCTTTCTGGCCGCAGGCGGACAGGGCAGCCACGGACACGACCGAAAGGGCCAGCGTTTTGAACCATGCAGGGCGTTGAGCAAACATCGTCATAAATGGAAAAGAGCGAAGGATGAAAAAAGGCGAGCCTGATGCGCTCGCCCTGGGAAAGATAGAAACCTCAATTGCCGGGATAAAAGGGCTTGCCCAGCGCGGCGGGCATATTCGCACGAATCCAGGCCGGATTGCGTGAAATCAGCACCAAAACAACGATGGTCGAGACATACGGCAGCATCGACAGCAACTGGCTGGCCACCTGCACGCCCGAGGCTTGCAGGTGGAATTGCAGCATCGTCACTCCGCCGAACAGATACGCCCCCAGCAGCACCCGCACAGGCCGCCAGGTGGCGAAGGTGGTCAGCGCCAGGGCAATCCAGCCCCGGCCCGCGACCATGCCCTCGACCCACAGCGGGGTGTAGACGGTGGAGATGTACGCCCCGGCCAGACCGCACAGCGCCCCCCCGGCCATCACCGCCAGCAAGCGGATGCGCCGCACCGGATACCCCAGGGCGTGAGCGGAATCGGGCGATTCGCCCACGGCCCGCAGCACCAGCCCGGCGCGGGAACGGTCCAGCCACCACATCAGCCCCAGCGCCAGCAGCACGGCGGCATAGACCAGAGGGTGGTGGCTGAACAGCGCCGGGCCGACCCAGGGAATATCGGCCAGCCCGGGAATGCTGTATTTGGGCAGCGCGGGCATGCGGGCCTGGACAAAATTCAGCCCCGCAAAGGCCGAAAAGCCCGTGCCGAACAGGCTCAGGGCCAGTCCGGTGGCGTACTGATTGGTGTTGAGCCAGATCACCAGCACGCCAAAAATGGCCGCCAGCAGCGCCCCGGCCACCATCCCGGCGGCAAAGCCCAGCCAGGTGCTGCCGGTGTAGACCACGGTGGCAAAACCGGCCAAGGCGGCGCACAGCATCATGCCCTCTGCGCCCAGGTTGACGATGCCGGCTTTTTCGTTGATCAGCAGGCCCAGCGCCGCCAGCGCCAGCACGGTGCCGGCACTGAGGGTGGAAGCGAGCAGCAAAGCGTAGGTATCCATGCTCAATGCCCCCCTTGCCTGGCACGGCCCACCCAGCGCACGCGGTAGGCAATCAAGGTATCGCAGGCCAGCAGGCTGAACAGCAGCAGCCCCTGAAACACGCCGGACAGCGCCTTGGGCAGCCCCAGGCGCGACTGCGCCAGTTCACCGCCGATATAGAACATGCTCATCAGAATCGCCGAAAAAATCATGCCCACCGGATGCAACCGCCCGACAAAGGCCACGATGATGGCGGCAAAGCCGTAGCCTGCCGGAACATAGGGGGTGAGCTGGCCGATCGGCCCGGCCACTTCCAGCGCCCCGGCCAGCCCGGCAGTGGCGCCGGAAATGAGCAGCGCCGTCCACAGCGCCCGGCGCGAGGAGAAACCGGCGTACCGCGCCGCCGCCGGGGCCAGCCCGCCCACCTGCAAGGCAAACCCGGCGCGGGTGCGGAACAGAAACACCCACAGCAGCGCCGACCCGGCCAGCGCCAGGAAAACGCCGATGTTCACGCGGCTGCCCGCAATCAGCCTAGGGATTTGCGTCACGCGCTCGAACAGTTTGGACTGCGGGAAGTTGTAGCCCGCCGGGTCTTTCCACGGCCCATAGACCAGGTAGCCCAGCACCAGGGTGGCGATGTAGACCAGCATCAGGCTGACCAGGATCTCGTTGGCGTTGAAGCGGTCGCGCAGCAGCGCCACGATGCCCGCCCAGGCCATGCCGCCCAGCATCCCGGCCAGCAGGATGGCCGGGATGATCCAGGCGCCCGTGTTCCTGTCGGCCAGCAGCGCCACGCCGCCCGCCGCCACGGCGCCGATGACGAATTGCCCCTCGGCCCCGATGTTCCAGATGTTGGAGCGAAAGCACACCGCCAGCCCCAGGGCGATCAGCAGCAGCGGCGTGGCTTTCATCGCCAGCTCGCCCAGGGCATAGGTGGATTTGATCGGTTCCCAGAAAAAGGCTTGCAGCCCCTTGACCGGGTCTTTGTCCAACAGGATGAACAGCAGCACCCCAATGGCCACCGTCACGGCCAGCGCCAGCAGCGGTGCCGCATACGTCCACACCCGCGAAAATTGCGGGCGTTGTTCCAGCTTAAACATGGCGGCCCTCCGCAGGCTCGCTAGACGCGCCACTGGGCTGCACCTGCTCCATATCGGCCAGGTGCTGCTGCACGTCGGCATTCCACAAACCGCTCATCCATTCCCCTACCTGCTGCACCGTCGCATCGGCACGGGCCAGACCGGGGCTGAGGTGCCCCTTGGCCAGTACGTACAAGCGGTCGCTCAAGTCAAACAATTCGTCCAGTTCTTCACTCACGATGAGTACGGCGCAGCCCGCATCGCGCAGCGCCAGAATTTCCGCGTGGATTTGCGCGGCCGCGCCCACGTCCACCCCCCAGGTGGGCTGGGCGATGATGAGCAAACGCGGCTGGGCGGAAATCTCGCGCCCGACGATAAATTTCTGCAAATTGCCGCCCGACAACGACCGCGCCGCCGCATCCGGCCCGCCGGCCTTGACGCCGAAACGCGCAATGATCGTGCGGGCCTGCGCCTGCAAACGCCCCAGGTGCAGCCAGCCTGCCGGGCCGACCGCATCGCTGCGGGTCAGCAGCAGGTTGTGCGCCAGCCCCATGGTGGGCACGGCGCCCCGGCCCAGGCGCTCCTCGGGCACGAAATGCAGGCCCTGCGCCCGGCGCTGCTGCGGGCTCCAGCGCCCCACCGCCTGGCCCAGCACCTGCACCATGGCGGGCTGCGCCCGCGTATCTTCACCGGACAAGGCCCGCAGCAGCTCCTGCTGACCATTGCCGGAAACCCCGGCAATCCCGACCACTTCGCCGCTGCGCACCTGCAGGCAGACATCCATCAAATCCACGCCAAAGGCATCCTGGCGCGGCAACGCCAGCGCTTGCACCTCCAGCACCACCGCCCCGGCGTGCAGCGGACGGTGTTCCAGTGCCGGTGGCTCAGCGCCGATCATCAGGCGCGAGAGCGAGGCGTTGCTCTCGTGCTGCGGCTGGCACACCCCGGTGACCTTGCCGCCGCGCAGCACCGTGCAGGCGGTACACAGGGCGCGGATTTCATGCAGCTTGTGGCTGATGTAGAGAATGGAGCAGCCCTCGCCGACCAGCTGGCGCAACACGACGAACAGCTGCTCCACCGCCTGGGGCGTCAGCACGGAAGTGGGCTCATCCAGAATCAGCAGACGCGGGTTGGTGAGCAGCGCCCGCACGATTTCCACGCGCTGCATCTCGCCCACGGACAGGGTGTGGACGGGGCGCTGCGGGTCGATCTCCAGCCCGTACTGCCGGCCTTTTTCTTCGATGCGCCGGGTGACTTCGGCCAGACTCAGGCTTTTATCCAGCCCGAGCCAGACGTTTTGCGCCACGGTCAGGGTGTCGAACAGGCTGAAATGCTGGAACACCATGGCAATGCCCAGCTGGCGGGCCTGCTGGGGGTTGCGGATGGTCACGGCCTGGCCGTCGAACAGCACCTGGCCTTCGTCCGGGCGGGTGCTGCCGTAGATGATCTTCATCAGGGTGGATTTACCAGCGCCGTTTTCCCCCAGGATGGCGTGCGCCTCCCCGGGCTGCACACTCAGGCTGACCGCATCGTTGGCAACGACGGTCGGGTAACGTTTGGTAATACCCACCAGCTGCAGGCGCGGAACAGGGGCGGCTGCAGGCAAAGCTTGGGGGGGAGAATTCATGGGGCGCGATTTTCGCTGAAGTTCCCAGGGTTGTTCCCGATCAATGGCAGGAAGGCTTCGGCCATCCGCGGGCTATTGATCCCATTTTTCATAGCATCTTCCGCTGGTCACACCTGCGAAAAATGCCAATAAGACTATATTTTTTTGGTCGAACTTCCCTCGGGTGCGGAATGCACTGTCTCGCCGGTGAAAACCGAGGCGTCCAGCCGCGCCTGCCAATACGCCAGGCGGGCATCGTGCCGGGCCGTGATGGCGTGGTCGATCTCCTCCTTGTGCAGGCTGGAGAAGGCTTCAAGCTCATGCACCAGCGCCAGCATCTGCGCTTCCAGGTCTTCCACCTCGCCCGCCAACTGCTGCTCCCAGCTCTCGATGTCGTCGTGGGCATGCAGGGCCGAAGCATTGGCGCCCTCGACCGCCGCAATGGCCTGACTGGCCGCTTCGTGCAGATGCTGCAAGGCATGAAAGTCCTGCATCCGCTCGGCAAACCGCTGGTGCATCACGGCTTGCAAATGACTTTCCGCGGCCAGATAACTGCTGTGGCACAGCTCGACCTGGGCCTGGCGCATCCGGCGCTCGCGCCGCGTGCGCGGGCCTTCAAGGCGAAACAGCAGGGCAAACACCGCCACTGCTACCAAGCCGTACCACAGCAGCCAGTCGAGAGGGACGTGCCAGGCGCCCCACGCCAGCACAGCCGTGCCCGCCCAGGCCAGGGCATAAACCCCATGCCCTTCCCAGCGTACCGGCCGGGGCAGCGGAATCGGCGTCAGCTTGATCAGGGTGTGCAGGCGCGGCGCCGGCGGCAGGGCAGGAGCGGTCGGCGGCTGCAACTGGGCCACGCGCTCTTTGACCGCATCCAGTGCAAAAGCCGCTGGCGCCGCATCCGCGCCAGCGGTGGCTGCAATGCGCTTCCAAGCATTGCGGGCACGTTGCAAAAGATGCGAAATTTTCATGAATCGACAGCAAACCGGAGAAGAATTTTTACCCCCTGAGTATGACCTCAGACCAGGCCCATGCGGGATAAATCAGCCACCGACTTAGAACCGCGCAACGACGAGTACGGCTTTTGGCTGCCTTGCGGGCACCAGCAAAAGATCGTAAACAGGTTCTTACACCGTGCCCACCACGACCTGGGCCTTGCCCTTGCGTTTGGCCTGGTAGCAGGCCATGTCGGCCGCCCGCAGAATGCCCGGGCCATCGTGCGTGCGCACGTCCCAGGCAACGACCCCGACACTGATGCTGACCCAGTACGGTTCCCCCTGCCACTGGGGTTGCCAGTCTTGTACCTGCTGGCACAGCCGCTGGCCAATGAGCAGAGCATGGTGGACTCCGATGCTCGGCAGCAAGGCGGCAAACTCATCGCCACCCAGGTAGGCGGCCCGGCCTACGGGCAAGACGCTGTGCAGCAACATGCGTCCCACCGTGGCCAGCACATGGTCGCCAAAAGGACGGCCTGCGGTTTCGTTCAGGGCTCCCAGGCAATCGATATCCACAAAAAGCAACGCCCCCGTTGCCGGGCCAGCCTGTTCCGCAGCAGCGTCCAGCCAGGGCTGGCGGCAGGACTGCAGCCAGTACAGCAATACGTCCTGCGGCACCAAACCTGCTTGCGGCAAGGCCGTTGGCAAGGGCAACTGGCTCCAGGGCGCCCACAACTGCCAGACGGCCGCCTCCGGCGCATCCTGCAGGCGGTAGGCACTCACCTCGGTCAGCACGGTCTGCCCATCGGCCTTGCGCAGCTGCACCTGTCCATGGTACCGACCGGCGGTGCGTACCCCATGCTGCACGGCGGTCAGTTGGGCCAGTTCCCGTACTACATAGTGCAACCACACCCCTTCCAGAAACTGCGGTGCGTAGCCAAGCAAGGTATAGGCATGGGCATTGGCCACCTGTATGGTAGGGCCTTGCACCACCCACATCGCCGCAGGGCTGGCTTGCAAGAAAGCCGCCCACTGGGTTGCTCCACCAGACGCCGACAAGGCTACCGCCGCTTGCCGAACGGACTGCCAGCGCAACAATTGCCTGTGGAGGAAGTACCCCACCACGAGGCACAGCGCCACCACGCCGGGCAGCAGCAGGTGCCAGAGCCACAGGCTCGGGGGTGCAGCAGGCGCTTCGGCCCAACTCTCCAGGCGCCACTGGGGATAGGGCAACTGCAACGCTTGCTCCGGCTGCATCGGCAGCACTTCGTTGCCAGGCGCCAGAGAACGCACCAGTATCCCGGTCTGGGCATCACGCAAGGCAAAGCCGAAGGGCCCAAAGACTTCTGCCGGGAACTGCGCCGTCATCGGGAGCAGCAAATTCTGGGGAATTTCTGCCTGGGCCAGCAGCAGGGCCACAAGTTGGCCCTGTGCATCCCGCAAGGGCTGTGCCCAAGTCAATTGCACCGTTTCCCCTTCGACGGCCTGGGCATACAAAACCAGACCCCCTTGAACCAGCGCACGTTGGCGCACGATTTGGATGGCCGCAGGCAAGGGCTGCAGCGGGATCAGCGCCTGCCGCTGGGGGGCCAGTTGCTCGACGGTGCCATCGGGATGGGCCAGGAACAAGGTATTGAAGCTGGCAGTCAGTACCCTCTCCTGCTGCAAGCGGGCAGCCCCCTGCTCCTGTGCGAACTGCGCCAGCCCCAGCAGCGCACGCTGGTACGCCTCCAGCCGCAGCGCCAGTTGCTGCGACCAGGTTTGCAGCAGCAGATGCTGCTGCGCCTGCTGCTGCTGTTGCCACTGGGTTTGAAAAGCGTGCTGCCCAAGCCAGGCCAGCCCCAGGGCAGCGAATGCGATGGCTGCGCACAGGGCCGCCACCAGTGCCCGCACACCGGGCCGCGGCAAGCGCTGGGACAGATGCTGGAGCCGTCGGGGAAGGAAATAAGAAAGTGCCACGCTCCACTATAAAAACGCGGAGCAGTGGCACTGCAGGGGTGGAACCCTTGGACGGGCCCTAGGAAAAACGCCAACTAGGCGATACCCGCCATGGTCTGCAAGGCGTCGGGCTGGGGCAGGTTGAGCACTTTGCCCGTGCCGGCAATCAGGCCATGCTCGCACAACTGGCGCAGCACGCGCGAGAAAGTTTCCGGCGCAATGCCCAGTTGGGCGGCAATGGAGCGCTTGCGCTGGTTCAGGGTGACGCGCATGGTGCCGTTGTCCACCGCCTGGGCATGGCGCAGCAGCCACTGGGCAAAACGGGCTTCTGCTGCCTGCGACAGGCGGCTGACCGCCGTTTCGGCCTGCTGGCAATACCCCCGGGCCATGTCGCGCACCAGCGCCTGGGCGGTGCCGGGCAAGGCATGGAGGCTGTCGTGGAAGTCTTGCAGGGAAACGCGTTTGATCCAGACGCGCGAGTCGGTGACGATGTCCATCGGCGAGGGTTCTTCGGCCAGGGCGAAGGCCGCATCCAGCCAGACCGGGCCTTCCACCAGGGAGAACTGGTGGCGCATTTTCTTGCTGCGGCCATCTTCGCAAATACCGAACATGGCCCGGCCGCTGTCCAAGTACAGCACCGAGTCCGGGTGTTCGCCACGCCGACGCAAAACCTGGCCGACGCCAAGAACCTCGGTCTTGGCAAAAAGTTCAAAGTGCTGGGGTAGGTGCAACATAATGCCCGACTATGCCAGTCCACTATTTATGTGGGTTTGAGCCACATCAAAAAATTTCCCGACTCAACCGAAAGCAAGGGTTTCCGCCCAATGCCGAAAAATTGGCGGCTTTTGCCAGCATTTGGAAACATTCTGTCCGGCCCGCAAAGCAAAAAGCCCTGAAGCAGGGATGCTTCAGGGCTTTGCGTTTTTGGTGCGGCTGGCAGGAATCGAACCCACGACCCCTTGGTTCGTAGCCAAGTACTCTATCCAGCTGAGCTACAGCCGCGAAGGGACGAATTGTAGAGGATATTCAGGCAGCATTTGCCGAATACCTGCAATTTTTTCAGCCGCCGCTGGCCGGGACGGCAGCACCCGCTTCAAACCAGTGCTGGATGATGCCGCGTTCCTCGGCGCTCAGGGCGCCGGGGTTGCCGAAAGGCATTTTGCGCAACTGCACCACCTGCTGGTAGATCTGCTGGGCGTGGGCCTGCACGTCCGCCACGCTATCGAGCTTGACGTTTTTCTGCGCCACGCCGTTGCTGTTGTGGCAGACCACGCAGTGCTGGTCCAGCACCGGGCGCAGATCGTCGTAAGTGGCGGCCACGGCGGCAGCGCCACCGGCCTGGGCAGAGGCGGCGGCCTGCGGCGCGGGCTTGAGCCAGACCAGCACGCCCAACAGCACGGCAATGCCGACGGCAGCGTATTTCCAGGGGTGGGGGTTGCGGCCCAGCTTGAAGCCGTGGCGCATGACGAAGAACTGGCGGATGGCGGCGCCGGCAAACATCATCAGGATCAGCACCAGCCAGTTCAGTTCGTGGTTGTTCATCCAGCCATAGTGGGTGGAGAGCATGGCGAACAGCACCGGCAGGGTGAAGTAGGTGTTGTGCACGCTGCGCTGCTTGCCGCGCTTGCCGTGGATGGGGTCGACGGGCTGACCGGCTTTGAGGGCCGCCACCACCGTGCGCTGGCCGGGGATGATCCAGAAGAACACGTTGGCGCTCATCGAGGTGGCCAGCATGGCGCCCATCAGCAGGAAGGCTGCCTGGCCGGGGAAGATGGCGCAGGCCAGGTAGGCTGCCACGCAGACCAGCACGGTCACCAGGGCGCCGACGATGGCGTCGCCGTTTTCCTTTTGCCCCAGGGTGCGGCAGATGGCGTCGTACAGCAGCCAGAACACGACCAGGAAGGCCAGCGCCGCGCCGATGGCGCCGCCGCTGGACAGCAGCGGATTGGCCGGATTGACCAGGTAGATGTTGGCATTCCACAGGTAGGACACGGTCAGCAGGGCAAAGCCCGAGAGCCAGGTGGTGTAGCTCTCCCAGAAGAACCAGTGCAGATGCTCGGGCAGCTTCGGGGGCGAGACGTTGAACTTGACCGGGTGGTAGAAACCGCCGCCGTGCAAGGCCCACAGCTCACCGGAGACACCCTGGCGTTTGAGTTCCGGGTCTTCGGGGGGCGTGAGGCTGCTGTCCAGAAAGACGAAGTAGAACGACGACCCGACCCAGGCGATGGCCGTGATCACGTGCAGCCAACGCAGCAGCAGGTTGGCCCAGTCCAAAAGATAAGCTTCCATGATGAAGTGAATATGAAAGTCTCTGCTCACCACCGCGGGCACTCTGAGCAGCAAACAGGTCGCGCACCTGGCCGATGGCCAGGGCACCGCTGCGACCTTTGGTGAAATAAAGTGTATACAAATTTTGTTCACCAAAAAATGCTTTTCTATCGGGGTTTGCCCGGTGGCAGCCCTTCGGGATGGCCCCTGGCGGCGCCTGTTTGACGTTTTTTAACGCGCCCCGGGGGGCGGACGCGGTAGGCTTTGGCCCCATGCAAAACCACCTTTTTTCTTCCTTGCCCGGCACCGCACGCCGCCGGATGTTGCAGGCCCTGGCCGCTGGCGGCCTGACCGCGCTGGTCGCCGGCTGCGGGGTGCCGATTGTGCGCCGCCCGGCACCAACCACGCCCATGCCGCCATTGCGGCGGGCCGCTGCCGAACACATTTACCAGCACAACCGCAGCCGCATCTATCCGGGGATGCTGCCGCCCATGCTGTACGCCATCGGGGTGCTGGAGGTGAGCCTGACGGCCAAAGGCCAGGTGCAGCGCCTGAACTGGATGCGTGCCCCCACCCATGCGCCCGAGGTGATGCGCGAGATCGAGCGCACCGTCCGCGCGGCTGCGCCCTTCCCCGTTCCCGCCGGCTCGCGCGGCGCCCTGCGCTTTACCGAAGTCTGGCTGTGGGACAAGTCCGGGCGCTTCCAGCTCGATACGCTGACGGAGGGGCAGCGCTCCGAGTAAATAGAAAAGGAGAGCTGTTTGCGCTCTCCTTATAAGGATTTCAAAGATAAAAAAACTGCAATTGCTTTTGAATCAAGCGGTAGCAGCTATGTTTTTATTGAAACATCAGGAACCCCGGTAGGTCGAATAGCTCCAGGGGCTGACCAGCAGCGGCACATGGTAATGCTCGTCGATGCGGGCAATGCCGAAGTCCAGGCTGACTTTGCCCAAAAAATTCGGCTCCGGCAGCGCCAGGCCCTTGGCCTTGAAATAATCGGCCACGGCAAACGTCAGGCGGTACGTTCCCGCTTGCAGCGTGTTGTCGTTGAACAGGGGAGCGTCGGTGCGGCCATCGCTGTTGAGCAGCAGGCTTTTGATCAGCGTCGCAGTCTCTCCTTTTGTAGCGTACAGCTCAACGGCCATACCGGCTGCGGGGCAGCCGTGCATCGTGTCCAGAACGTGGGTACTCAGGCCCATAGGGTTTCTCCTTGGAATGAAAAGCGCTTCTGCGCTGGCTTGTTTACTAAAAGTGTATACAATTTTTGTCGAAGTGGAAAAAACATGACATCCATAGAAACCATATCCTCCACCACCATGATTGCCGACGCGCTGACGCGGGCGATTGTGGAGCACCGCCTGCTGCCCGGCACCAAGCTGGCCGAGCAGAAGCTGGCCGACCACTTCGGTGTCTCGCGCACGCTGGTGCGCCAGGCGCTGTTCCAGCTGTCGCAGAACCGGCTGGTGACGCTGGAGCCGGCCCGTGGCGCCTTCGTGGCCACGCCGTCGGTGGCCGAGGCGCGGCAGGTGTTCGCCGTGCGCCGGATGCTGGAAATCGAAATGACCCGCGCCTTCTGCCGCCAGAGCAGCCCCGCGCAGATCACGGCCCTGCGGGCGCACATCCAGGCCGAGCAGGCCGCCATCGAAGGCCAGAACGTGGGCGAACGCACCGAGCTGCTGGGCGACTTTCACGTCGTCATGGCCCGCCTGATGGGCAACGACGTGCTGGCGCAAATCCTGGGCGACCTGATCTCGCGCTGCGCCCTGATCACCCTGATGTACCAAAGCACGACCGCTGCCGCGCACTCGCACGAAGAGCATGAAGGCATCGTCGCCGCGCTGGCCGGGCGCGACGAGGCACTGGCCGTGCGCCTGATGCAGGAGCATCTGGCCAACGTCGAATCCGGGCTGGAGTTCGACCGCACCCTGCCCTCCAATGATTTATCCATGGCGCTGTCCACGGTCTAGACCGCAGCAGCGCCCTTTTTGTTGAGAAGTCCTCCCCCCATGACCTACGACGCCACCGCCCCCTACCCCCGCGACCTGATCGGCTACGGCCGCACGCCACCGCACCCGCACTGGCCCGGCCAGGCGCGGGTGGCGGTGCAGTTCGTGCTGAACTACGAGGAAGGGGGCGAGAACCACGTGCTGCACGGCGATGCGGGCAGCGAGCAGTTTCTGTCGGAGCTGTTCAACCCCGCCTCCTACCCGGCGCGGCACATGAGCATGGACGGGATTTACGAATACGGCGCCCGCGCCGGGGTGTGGCGCATCCTGCGCGAATTCGAGCAGCGCGGCCTGCCGCTGACGGTGTTCGGCGTGGCCACCGCCCTGCAAAAGCACCGCGAAGTCGCGCAAGCCTTTGCCGAACTGGGCCACGAAGTGGCCTGCCACGGCCTGAAATGGATCCACTACCAGAACCTGCCCGAAGACGTGGAACGCGCCCACATGCAGCAGTGCCTGGAAATTTTCGAAGAACTGTACGGCCACGACGGCGACCACGGCCTGGGCTGGTACACCGGGCGCGACAGCCCCAACACGCACCGGCTGGTGGCCGATGCGGGCCGCTTTGCCTACGACGCGGATTACTACGGCGACGACCTGCCCTTCTGGATGCAGGTGGGCAAGACCGACGGCAGCCGTGCCCACCAGCTCATCGTGCCCTACACACTGGACTGCAACGACATGCGCTTTGCCCTGCCGCAGGGCTATTCGCACGCCGACCCGTTCTTCCAGTACATGAAGGACACGTTCGACGCCCTGTACGCCGAGGGCGACGAAAACGGCACCAATGCGCCCAAGATGATGAGCATCGGCATGCACTGCCGCCTGCTGGGCCGCCCGGGGCGCATCGTGGCGCTGCAGCGCTTTCTCGACCACATCCAGCGCCACGACAAGGTGTGGGTGGCCCGCCGCATCGACGTGGCCCGCCACTGGGCGCAGCGCTTTCCTGCGCCGCAATAATTTTTAGAACAAATCCCCCTCCAGCGCTTATACGACAAGCGCTGGCAGCTCATTTTTTTAAGGAGACAACCATGGCCTTGACCCTGGAACAACTGAACGCGGCCAACGCGGCAGAGGCCGTTGCCCTGCTGGATGGCCTGTACGAGCATTCCCCCTGGATTGCCGAGCAGGCCCTGGCCCAGCGCCCCTTTGCCAGCCTGGCGCACATCAAGCACGCCATGGTGCAGGTGCTGGCCCAGGCGGGCGAGCAGGCGCAGCTCGACCTGATCCGCGCCCACCCGGAGCTGGCGGGCAAGGCCATGCAGACCAATACGCTGACGGCTGAATCGACCAACGAGCAGAACAAGGCAGGCCTGACCCAATGCACGCCCGAGGAGCTGGCGCACATCCAGAACCTGAACCGCCAGTACGGGGAGCGCTTTGGCTTTCCCTTCATCCTGGCCGTGCGCGGCCCGCGCGGGCTGGGCCTATCCAAAGCAGAAATCCTGGCCACCTTCGAGCGCCGCCTGCGCAACCACCCCGACTTCGAGCGGGCCGAGGCGCTGCGCAACATCCACCGCATTGCGGAAATCCGCCTGAACGACAAGTTCGGCTACACCCCCACCCTGGGCAACGACGTGTGGGACTGGCAGGAAAAGCTGGCCCAACACACCGACCCCGGCTACGCCGAGCTGGGGCAGCTCACCGTCACCTACCTGACCGACGCGCACCGCGCCTGCGCCCAGCGCATCAGCCACTGGATGCGGGAAATCGGCTTTGACGAGGTGGAGATCGACGCCGTGGGCAACGTGGTGGGCCGCTACCACCCCGACCCCGCTATGGCCGGTGCGCAATACCTGCTGACCGGCAGCCACTACGACACGGTACGCAACGGCGGCAAATACGATGGGCGCCTGGGCATCTTCGTGCCGATGGCGTGCGTGCGCGAGCTACACCGCCAGGGCAAGCGCCTGCCCTTCGGCATCGAAGTGGTGGCCTTTGCCGAGGAAGAAGGCCAGCGCTACAAGGCCACCTTCCTCGGCTCCGGGGCGCTGACGGGCGACTTCAACCCCGACTGGCTCGGCCAGCAGGATGCCGACGGCATCACCATGCGTGCGGCCATGCAGCACGCGGGCCTGTGCATCGACGACATTCCCAAATTGCGGCGCGACCCGGCGCAGTACCTGGGCTTTATCGAAGTCCACATCGAGCAAGGCCCGGTACTGAACGAACTGGACTTGCCCCTGGGCATCGTCACTGCCATCAATGCCAGCGTGCGCTACCAGTGCAGCATCACCGGCATGGCCAGCCACGCCGGCACCACGCCGATGAACCGCCGCCGCGATGCCGCCGTGGGCGTGGCCGAACTGGCCCTGTTCATGGAAGCACGCGCCACGCAGGACGGCGACAGCGTGGCCACCATCGGCATGTTGCAGGTGCCCAACGGCTCCATCAACGTGGTGCCGGGCCAGTGCCACTTCAGCCTGGACATTCGTGCCCCCAGCAACGCCCAGCGCGATGCGCTGCGGGACGACATCCTGGCCAAGCTGGCCGACATCTGCGAACGCCGGGGCCTGCAATACCGCACCGAGCAGACCATGCAGGAATCCGCCGCGCCCAGCGCCCCAGAGTGGCAGCAGCGCTGGGAGGCCGCCGTGCAAGCCCTGGGCGTGCCGGTGTTCCGCCTGCCCAGCGGCGCGGGCCACGATGCAATGAAGCTGCACAAGATCTTGCCGCAGGCCATGCTGTTCGTACGCGGCCTGAACAGCGGCATCAGCCACAACCCGCTGGAATCCAGCACCAACGACGACATGCAGCTGGCCGTCGATGCCTTTGCCCATGTTTTGCAGCAACTGGCTGCCTGAATTGAAGGAGATTTGTCATGAACCACGACCGCCAAGCCCTCTACACCGCCCTGGATGCCTGGGTGGACCAGCACTTTGACGAGCAGGTGCAGTTCCTGCAGGCCCTGGTGCAGGTGCCCACCGACACCCCGCCCGGCAACAACGCCCCGCACGCCGAACGCACGGCAGCGCTGATCAAGGAATTTGGCTTCGACGCCGAAAAACACGCCGTGCCCGAAGCAGAAGTGCGCGACTACGGGATGGAAAGCATCACCAACCTGATCGTGCGCCGCCCCTATGGCCATGGTGGCCGCACCGTGGCGCTGAACGCCCACGGCGACGTGGTGCCCCCCGGCGAAGGCTGGACGCACGACCCCTACGGCGCCGAGATCGTGGACGGCAAGATGTATGGCCGCGCCACCGCCGTGAGCAAGAGCGACTTTTCCACCTTCACCTTTGCCGTGCGGGCGCTCGAAGCCGTTGCCAAACCCAGCAAGGGCGCGGTGGAGCTGCACTTCACCTACGACGAGGAATTTGGCGGCCTGCTCGGCCCCGGCTGGCTGCTGAAAAACAAGCTGACCCAACCCGACCTGATGATTGCCGCCGGCTTCAGCTACGAAGTCGTCACCGCGCACAACGGCTGCCTGCAAATGGAAGTGACCGTCCACGGCAAGATGGCCCACGCCGCCGTGCCGCACACGGGCGTGGATGCGCTGCAGGCGGCAGTGGCCATCATGAACGGCCTGTTTGCCGAGAACACCAAGTACCGGCAGGTCACCTCGAAGGTTCCGGGCATCAAGCACCCCTACCTGAACATTGGCCGCATCGAAGGCGGCACCAACACCAACGTGCTGCCGGGCAAAGTGACCCTGAAGCTCGACCGCCGCATGATTCCCGAAGAAAACCCGGCCGAGGTGGAAGCCAGCATCCGCGCCGTGATCGCCCAGGCGGTGGAGCAGTTCAACACCCAAGGCGGCTACACCGGCGAGGACGCCGTGCGCGTGGACATCAAGCGCCTGCTGCTGGCCAACGCCATGACGCCGCTGGCCGAGAACAAGCCCCTGGTCGATGCCATCCAGCAGCACGGCGAAGCGGTGTTCGGCAGCAGGCCCCCCGCCGTCGGCACGCCCCTGTATACCGACGTACGCCTGTACGTGGAGCGCGGCATTCCCGGCGTGATCTACGGCGCAGGCCCGCGCTCGGTGCTGGAATCGCACGCCAAGCGCAACGATGAACGCATCGATCTGGAAGACCTGCGCCGTGCCACCAAGGTGGTGGCCCGCAGCCTGGTCGATCTGATGGCCTGAACGCCCTCAAACGCTGCGTGCTGCGCTCACCGCGCAGGCTCTCCCCTTGCAGCCCGGCCTTGCGCCGGGCTTTTTCATGCCTGTGCAGACCCGGCCGCAGACCCTCCTGCCCTATCGGGAAATACCCATCCCTAGGGAAAACTTGGAGTTTTTCAATGTCTTATTTGTATACACTTTTTGTATGGATAAAGTGCGCAATCCCTGCCGCTGCCCATAACGACAGTTTCCAAGGAAGACATTCATGACAAGCTCTGTCCATCCCGTTGATGAAAAGCTGCCCTGGGGGCGGGCCACCGCGCTGGGCCTGCAACACGTCCTGGTGATGTATGCCGGCGCCGTGGCCGTGCCGCTGATCGTGGGCCGGGCGCTGAACCTGCCCCCCGATCAGATTGCCCACCTGATTTCCGCCGACCTGTTCGTCTGCGGGATCGTCACGCTGATCCAGTCGATGGGCGCGACCCAGTGGTTCGGCATCAAGCTGCCGGTGATGATGGGCGTGACCTTTGCCGCCGTCGCGCCGATGGTGTCGATGGCCCAGGCCACGGGCGGACAGGCGGGGGCCGGGCTGATCTTCGGCGCGGTGATCGGCGCGGGAGTGATCTCCATCCTCATTGCGCCGCTGATGAGCCGGATGCTGCGCTTCTTCCCGCCCGTGGTGACCGGCACCATCATTGCCGTGATCGGCATCAGCCTGATGCGCGTGGGCATCAACTGGATTTTCGGCAACCCCGCCGGCCCCACGGCCCCGACCATCCCCAATCCCGAACACATCAAATGGCTGACCGAGGCCCAGGCCATGGCCGGCGCCCCCGGCTCGCACCTGCCGCCCGTGCCCAAGGGCTTTGCCGTGGTGCCCAGCGTGCCCAACCCCAAATATGCAGACTTGACCGGCGTGACCATTTCCGGCGCCGTGCTGCTGACGATTCTGTTCATCGCCCGCTTCGGCAAGGGTTTTCTGGCCAACATCTCGGTGCTGATCGGCATCGTCGTCGGCGGTGTCATCACCGCCGCCATGGGGCTGATGACGTTCGAGAAAGTGGGCAAGGCCGCCTGGTTCGACATCGTGCTGCCCATGCAGATCGCCACGCCGGTGTTCGACCCCATGCTGATCCTGACGATGACGCTGATCATGATCGTGGTGATGATCGAATCGACCGGCATGTTCCTGGCCCTGAGCGACATGACCGGCAAGCCGATCAACCAGACCGAACTGACCCGAGGCCTGCGCACCGACGGCCTGGGCACGCTGATCGGCGGCATTTTCAACACCTTCCCCTACACCAGCTTCTCGCAGAACGTGGGGCTGGTGGCCGTCACCGGCATCAAGAGCCGCTGGGTCTGCGTGGCCGGGGGCGTGATTCTGGTCGTGCTGGGCGTGCTGCCCAAGATGGCCGCCCTGGTCGAATCCCTGCCCACGGTGGTGCTGGGCGGCGCGGGGCTGGTCATGTTCGGCATGGTGGCCGCCACCGGCATCCGCATCCTGTCGGGCGTGGATTTCCGCGACAACCGCAACAACGCCATGATCGTGGCCGTCTCCATCGGCGTCGGCATGATTCCGCTGGTGGCGCCGCAGTTCCGCCAGTGGATGCCGCATGCCATCCACCCGCTGATCGAGTCGGGCATCCTGCTTTCTTCCCTCTGCGCCGTGCTTCTGAACGTTTTCTTCAACGGAGCCAAAGATAATACGCAGGCTGTCATCCAAGCAGCACGCCAGGCCGACGCGCACTAAGCATCGCCGACCCTTCAACAAACGCCAGCCCCCTTACCGGGGGATGGCGTTTCAGGCTTCGCGGGGCGCCGCAAGACCCCGCAATTTGTCATTTCAGAGTAAGCTTTGCGCCCCCTGGCGCAGCAAGCGCCCCTTGAACCACTTTTTTCCATGACTGAACCACTGACCCCCGCCGAACAAACCTTGCGTGACGCTGCCCGCGAGTACCACAGCAACCCGAACAAAGGCAAGATTTCCGTCACCCCCACCAAGCCCCTGTCCAACCAGCGCGACCTGTCGCTGGCCTACTCCCCCGGCGTGGCCTACCCCTGCCTGGACATCCAGGCCGACCCGGACAAGGCCTTCGACTACACCGCCCGGGGCAACCTCGTCGGCGTGATCACCAACGGCACTGCCGTGCTGGGCCTGGGCGACATCGGCCCCCTGGCCGGCAAACCCGTCATGGAAGGCAAGGGCTGTCTGTTCAAGAAATTCGCCGGCGTGGACGTGTTCGACATCGAACTGGCCGAGCGCGACCCGAACAAGCTGATCGACATCATTGCCGCGCTGGAACCCACCCTGGGCGGCATCAACCTGGAAGACATCAAGGCGCCCGAGTGCTTCTTCATCGAGCAGGAACTCTCCAAGCGCATGAACATCCCCGTCTTCCACGACGACCAGCACGGCACGGCCATCATCTCCAGCGCTGCCCTGCTCAACGGCCTGGAACTGTCCGGCAAGGACATCGGCCAGATCAAGCTTGCCGTCTCCGGCGCGGGCGCCGCTGCCATTGCCTGCGTGAACGTGATGATCGGCCTGGGCCTGCGCCGCGAAAACGTGTTCATGTGCGACTCCAAGGGGCTGATCTACACAGGCCGCCCCGGCACGCTGGACGCCTCCAAGGCCGCCTTTGCCCAGAACACCGAAGGCCGCACCCTGGCCGATGCCGTCAAGGATGCGGACGTGTTCCTGGGCTGCTCGGCCCCTGGCGTACTGACTGCGGACATGCTCAAGACCATGGCCGACAAACCCATCATCCTGGCCCTGGCCAACCCCGAGCCGGAAATCCGCCCCGAACTGGCCAAGGCCGTGCGCCCGGACTGCATCATCGCCACGGGCCGCTCGGACTACCCGAACCAGGTGAACAACGTCCTGTGCTTCCCCTACATCTTCCGGGGCGCACTGGACTGCGGCGCCACCAAGATCACCGAGGCCATGAAGCTGGCCTGCGTACGCGAAATCGCCTCCCTGGCCAAGCAGGACGTGAGCGACGAAGTGGCCGCCGCCTACCAGGGCAAGGAGCTGACCTTCGGCCCGGACTACCTCATCCCCACGCCCTTCGACACGCGCCTGATCCTGCGCATTGCCCCGGCCGTGGCCAAGGCCGCCGAGGAATCGGGCGTGGCCACCCGCCCGATCGCCGACTACGCCGCCTACCGCGAAAGCCTGACGCGCTTCGTCTACCAGACCAGCATGATCATGCGCCCGGTGTTCGCCGCCGCCAAGGACAACCTCCAGCGCGTCGCCTACGCCGAGGGCGAAGACGAGCGCGTGCTGCGTGCCGTGCAGACCGTGGTCGATGAAAAACTGGCCAAGCCCATCCTGATCGGCCGCCCGGACATCATCGCCGCCCGCATTGCCAAGGCCGGCCTGCGCCTGCAAGCCGGCGTGGACTTTGAAATCTGCGACCCCGAGGACGATCCGCGCTTCCGCCAATACTGGGAGGCCTACCACCGCATCATGGGCCGCGACGGCGTGACGGCCGAAACGGCCAAGAAGGTGCTGCGCCGCTCCAACACCCTGATCGCCACCATGCTGGTGAAGATGGGCGATGCCGACGCCATGCTGTGCGGCCTGGTCGGGCGCTTCGACCGCCACGTGGCCCACATCGAAGGCGTGCTGGGCCACAAACCCGGCGCCAGCAAGCTGGCCACCGTCAATGCCCTGCTGCTCGAAGGCCGCACGCTGTTCATCGCCGATACCTATATCAACGAAGACCCCAGCGCCGAAGAGCTGGCCCACATCGCCGAACTGGCCGCCGAAGAAGTGCAGCGCTTCGGCATCCCGCCGAAGGTGGCCTTCGTCTCGCACAGCAACTACGGCTCTTCGAGCAGCAAGTCGGCCCGCAAAATGCGCCAGGCCCGCGACCTGTTTGTGCAGAAGCACCCGCACATCGAATGCGACGGCGAAATGCACGGCGACGCCGCGCTGGACGAAAGCGTGCGCGACCGCGCCCTGCTGGACTCCACCCTGCACGGCGAGGCCAACATCCTCATCTGCCCGAACCTGGATGCGGCCAACATCCTGTTCAACGTGCTCAAGACCACGGTATCGCACGGCACCACCATCGGCCCCATCCTGATGGGCGTTGCCGCCTCGGCCCACGTCATCACCCCGTCGTCCACCGTGCGCCGCATCGTGAACATGACGGCCCTGGCCGCCGCCAAGGCCCAGCAGAACGGCTAAACACAGGCGGCCAGCGCTTTTGTCACTGGCCGCTTGTGTAGAATCCCGCCTCTTGGAAGCGTGGCAGAGTGGTCGATTGCACCGGTCTTGAAAACCGGCAACGGGAAACCGTTCGTGAGTTCGAATCTCACCGCTTCCGCCAGTCAATCATTGAAAACAAAGCCTGAGAAATCAGGCTTTTTTCATTGGTGCGCCGCCAGCAGGCCGGACGCAGAACAGGGGCCGATCACGGGTGAAAATAGGCCGCTTCGGGCCGCCCATTGCGCTGCCCACGCCAACCAGACATCGAACCCTTCATGCCAGAGAACGCCGCCCCGACCCCGTACACCACGCCGCTGGAACAGCACACGCCCATGATGGCGCAATACATTTCGATAAAAAGCCAGTACCCGGACACCCTGGTGCTGTACCGCATGGGCGATTTTTACGAGCTGTTCTGGGACGATGCGGAAAAGGCCGTGCGCCTGCTGGACATCACGCTGACCACGCGCGGGCAGTCGGCAGGGTTTCCGGTCAGCATGGCGGGGGTGCCGTTTCATGCGCTGGAGAACTATCTGGCCCGGCTCATCAAGCTGGGCGAATCGGTGGCGATCTGCGAGCAGGTGGGCGAAATCGGCGTGGGCAAGGGGCCGGTGGAGCGCAAGGTGGTGCGCGTGGTCACGCCCGGCACGCTGACCGATACGGCGCTGCTGTCCGACAAGAGCGAGGCGATGCTGCTGGCCCTGCACAGCGGCGGCCGCCAGCGCGTGGGGCTGGCCTGGATGAGCGTGACGCAGGGACGCATCCACCTGGCCGAATGCACGCAGGAGGCGCTGGCCGAAACCCTGGCCCACATCGCGCCCAGCGAGGTGCTGTACAGTGCGGGCGTGACGCAGCGCTTCGAGCAAGCTTTGCTGGACCTGCGCCACAACGGGCAGATCGGCTGCCCCATTGCCCCGCGTCCGGACTGGCAGTTCGACGCGGGGCTGGGCCGCAGCAAGCTCCTGGCCCTGCTGGGCAGCAGCAGCCTCAACGCCTGGGAGGCCGAAGACCTGCCCCTGGCCCACGCCGCCAGCGCCGCCCTGCTCGGTTACGCCGAACACACCCAGGGCAGCCAGTTGCCGCACATCCACAGCATCCAGGTGCAGCAAGGCGATGCGCTGATCCGCCTGCCCAGCAGCACCCGGCGCAATCTGGAACTGGTGCAAACCCTGCGCGGGGAAGACAGCCCGACGCTGTTCTCCCTGCTGGACACCTGCCAAAGCGGCATGGGCAGCCGCCTTTTGAAAACCTGGCTGCTGGAGCCGCCGCGCCACCGCGCCCCGGCGCAGGCGCGGCTGGAGGCCATCGGCGTGCTGCGCGGCGACCCGGCAGCGGCCAGCAGCGCCCCCTGGCAGGCCTTGCAGCAGCATTTGAAGGGCGTCAGCGACGTGGAGCGCATCACCGCCCGCACCGCCTTGCGCCAGGTGCGCCCGCGTGAACTGGTGGCACTGGCGCAAACGCTACAAAAAGCGCAGCTTCTGGCACAGACACCGCCTGCCCCGGCGGCCTACCTGACCGAGATTTTCAGCGACATCCAGCCGCCGCCCGGCTGCGCCGAACTGCTGCAACGCGCCCTGCTGCCCGAACCGGCGGCCCTGGTGCGCGACGGCGGGGTGATTGCCAGCGGCTTCGACACCGAGCTGGACGAGCTGCGGGCCATCCAGACCAACTGCGACGATTTCCTGCTGGAGCTGGAAGCCCGGGAAAAGCTGCTGACCGACATCCCCAACCTGCGCGTGCAGTTCAACCGCGTGCATGGCTTCTATATAGAAGTCACCAACAGCTACAAGGATGCCGTGCCCGCCCGCTACCAGCGCCGCCAGACGCTGAAGAATGCCGAGCGCTTCATCACCCCCGAGCTGAAGGCCTTCGAGGACAAGGCCCTGTCTGCCCAGGAACGCGCCTTGCAGCGCGAGAAGTGGCTGTACGACCAGTTGCTCGACCAGCTGCAAGCCTTCATCCCGCAACTCACCCGCGTGGCCCAGGCCATTGCCGCGCTGGACGTGCTGTGCTGCCTGGCAGAGCGGTCACTCACCTTGAACTGGTGCCCGCCCAGCTTCACCAGCCAGCCGTGCATCGAGATCGACCAGGGCCGCCACCCGGTGGTGGAAGAGCGCCTGGCGCAGACGGCCAACGCCACCTTCATCCCCAACAGCACCGACCTGAACCCGCGCCAGCGCCTGCACATCGTCACCGGGCCGAACATGGGCGGTAAATCGACCTACATGCGCCAGGTGGCCCTCATCGTGCTGCTGGCCAGCATGGGCAGCTACGTACCCGCCCGCGCCTGCCGCCTGGGGCCGATCGACGCCATCCACACCCGCATCGGCGCGGCGGACGACCTGGCCAACGCGCAATCGACCTTCATGCTGGAGATGACCGAGGCCGCGCACATCCTGCACAGCGCCACCGCGCACAGCCTGGTGCTGATGGACGAGATCGGCCGGGGCACCTCCACCTTCGACGGGCTGGCCCTGGCCAGCGGCATTGCCCGCCACCTGCACGACAAGGTACAGGCCTTCACCCTGTTTGCCACGCACTACTTCGAACTGACCGAGCTGCCCGCCCAGGCCCGCGCCGCCATCAACATGCACGTGACCGCCGCCGAGAACGGGCACGACATCGTCTTCCTGCACGAAATCCAGCCCGGCCCGGCCAGCCGCAGCTACGGCGTGCAGGTAGCCAAGCTGGCCGGTATCCCGGCCAGCGTGCTGCACCACGCCCGCCACACCCTGGCCGCGCTGGAAGAACGCGCCAGCGCAGGCGATGCACAGGTGGACTTGTTCGCCCCGCCGCCCGCCGCCGACATCCCCGCGCCCAGCGCCACCGAGGCGCTGCTGGCCCAGATCAACCCCGACGCCCTCACCCCGCGCGAGGCGCTGGAGGCGCTGTACCAGCTCAAGGCCACGTTGCAAAAGCAATAAAAGAGAGCTGCAAGCGCTTATTTATCAAGAATTTCAGGATTCAAATACTCTGAAACCCTTTATCAATCATCGAAAACAGCTCCTTATTCAATAGAAAACACCCATTCAATTCATAGGGAAAGATAGTAATAAGTTACTATCTTTCTCATGGACGCACCTGCCAAATACTTAAGCGCCGACGAGCGCCGCGCCGTCACCGTGGAAGCGGTGGTGGAACTGGCTGCCAGCGGCAACCCCAGCGATATCACCACCACGGCCATTGCCCGCCACATGGGGGTCACGCAAGGGGCGCTGTTCAAACACTTCCCCAATAAAGAAGCGATTCTGGAAGCGGTGATGGAATGGGTCGCGGGCAAGCTGCTCGCCCGCATCGACCACGCCATCGCGGCGGCGCCCACGCCCTGGGCGGCGCTGGAAGCCGTCTTCATGACCCATGTGCAATTTGCCGTGCAGCACCCGGGCGTGCCGCGCATGTTGTTCGGCGAGCTGCAGCGTGCCGAAAACTCCGCTCCCAAGCGCTTGGCGCAAACACTGATGCGCCAGTACGGGGAGCGCCTGCACGCCCTGGTGCAACAGGCCCAGGCCCAGGGCAGCGTGGCCGCCGATATCGATGTGCAGGCCACCGCGCTGCTGTTCATCGGCAGCGTGCAGGGCCTGGTGATGCAGGCCCTGCTGGGGGGGAATGTGCGCCAAATGAAGGAACAGGCTCCCGCCGTCTATGCCCTGTTTGCCCGTGCCTTGGCGGCCAACGCCTCCCAGCCCCCGAAAGCCGCAGCGGTATGAGGTGGCCCAAGCTCCCCCACCTGAAGGTGCTGGCCGTGCTGCTGCCCCTGGGCGCTTCGCTGCTGTGGGTGGCGCTGCGCACCGGACCGATGGCACCCACCCCCGTGACCGCCGTGCAGGTACAAAACCGGCCGCTCGCCCCCCAGCTGTTTGGCCTGGGCACGGTACAGGCACGGCAATTGCACAAGCTGGGGCCGACCGTGGCCGGACGGGTACTGACCCTGGCCGTGGACGTGGGCGATGCCGTCCAGGCCGGGCAGGTGTTGGGCACGATGGATCCGGTGGATCTGGATGAGCGCATCCGTGCCCTGGATGCAGCCCAAGCCCGCGCCCAGGCCAGCGTGCAGGAAGCGCAGGCGCGGCAGACCTTTGCCGCCGCCCAGGTAGGGCGCTATGCCGCACTGGCCCGAGCCCAGGCCAGCAGCGCCGAGAGCCTGCACCTCAAGCGCCAGGAGCTGGACGTGGCCCAGGCGGCCCTGACCGCCGCCCGCCATGAGTTGCAGCGCAGCCGCGCCGATGCCGCCGCGCTGCGTTCGCAGCGCCGGCATTTGCAACTGGTCGCACCAGAAGATGCCATCGTCACCGCCCGCGAGGCCGAGCCGGGCAGCACCGTGGTGGCCGGACAAGCCGTGCTGGAGCTGGTTGCGCCCGGCAGCGTGTGGATCCACCTGCGTCTGGACCAAAGCGCAGCACTGGGGCTGGCTGCGGGCCTGCCCGCGCATATCCGTTTGCGCTCGCGCGGCGATGCGGTGCTGCAGGGCCACGTGCTGCGTGTCGAGCCGCACGCCGACAGCGTGACCGAAGAGCTGCTGGCCAAAGTGGCCTTCACCGAAGTGCCCGCACCCCTGCCGCCCTTGGGCGAATTGGCCGAGGTCACGCTGAACCTGCCCGCCCTGCCCCCGGCCCCGGTCATCCCCGTGGCAGCCGTGCAGCGCCAGGGCACGGAGCGCGGCGTGTGGCAGCGCTCGCCCGATGGGCTGCGCTTTACCCCCGTAGTCTTGGGCCGCAGCGATTTGGCTGGCAACGTACAGGTGCTGGCCGGTCTGCAGGTCGGTGACACGGTGGTCGTGCACAGCGCCAAGGCTCTACGCAGCGGGGCCCGCGTACAGGTCGTCGACCGTCTGGCGGCCGGCACCACGGCAGGGGCTGCGCCATGATTTCCCTGGCCGGGCGCGACATTCTGCACAGTTGGGGCAAGTTTGTTTTTACCGGCATCGGTCTGGGCCTGCTGATTGGCGTGACCCTGGTGATGGCCGGGGTGTACCGCGGCATGGTCGATGACGGGCAGGCACTGCTGCACAACAGCGGCGCCGATCTGTGGGTAGTGCAGCAAGACACCCAGGGGCCCTATGCCGAATCGTCCAGCCTGGCCGACGATGCCTGGCACATGCTGCGGACCGTGCCCGGCGTGGCCGAAGCGGCCAACGTCACTTACTTCACCATGCAGGTGCGCCGGGCCGATACTGGCCAGGAAATCCGCGCCATGGTGGTGGGAATGGCGCCGACAGGGCAGGCTGCCGCCCCAGGCTGGCCGCCGCATCTGGTCGCCGGACGGCAAGTGATGCGCAGCCATTACGAGGCCGTGGCCGATGTGGCCGCAGGCTTTGCCCTGGGCGAGGAGATCACCATCCGCCGCCACCGCTACCGGGTCGTGGGCCTGACGCAGCGCATGGTCTCCTCCAGCGGCGACCCCATGGTGTTCATCCCGCTCAAGGATGCGCAAGAGGCGCAGTTTTTAAAGGACAACGATGCCATTTGGCGCCAACGCGCCCGCACGGCGGCCAATCCGGTGTTCAACCGCCCCGGGCAGCAGCAGGTGCTCGACGCCGTCCAGGCCAGCCAGGCCGGCAGCACATCGGTCAATGCCGTGCTGCTGCGCCTGGCCCCCGGCGCGGATGCCGACGCCGTGGCCCAGACGATTGCCCGCGCCAAGCGCTTCACGGTTTTTACCCGCGTCCAGATGCAAGAGGTGCTGGTGAGCAAGCTGATTGCCACCTCGGCCAAGCAAATCGGCATGTTTCTGGCCATTCTGGCAACAGTGAGCGCAGCCATCGTGGCCTTCATCATCTATACGCTGACCATGGACAAAATCCGCGAGATTGCCGTGCTCAAGCTCATTGGCACACGCAACCGCACCATCGCCGGGATGATCCTGCAACAGTCCCTGGCCCTGGGGCTGATCGGCTTTGCCGTGGGCAAGGTCAGCGCCACCTTCTCCGCACCCATTTTTCCCAAATACGTACTGCTGCTGCCGCAGGACAGCCTGGCTGCGCTGGCAGCAGTGCTGCTCATTTGCGCCCTGGCCAGTGTGGTGGCGATCCGCATTGCCCTGCGCATTGATCCGGCACAGGCCATCGGTTAAACATATTCATAGCTGCTGACGCTTTCCGGATAAGCGTTACTGGCCAATTTCTTTCAAAAACACCATGCACGACGGCATTCATATCGAACACCTGAGCAAGCGCTACGGCCAAGGCGATACCGCGGTGCTGGCGCTCAAGGACGTGAATATGCACGTCGCCCCTGGCGAGGTGGTGGGGCTGATCGGCCCTTCCGGCTCGGGCAAGAGCACCTTGCTCAAATGCCTGGGCGCGGTGATCGATCCGACCAGCGGACGCATGACGCTGGGCCGCGAGACGATTTTTGACAACGGGCGCTGGCAGGTCGGCGACCTGCGGGCGCTGCGCCGCGACAAGATCGGCTTTGTCTTTCAGGCACCGTACCTCATCCCCTTTCTGAACGTCATCGACAACGTGGCCCTGTTGCCCATGCTCGCCGGCGCACCCGATACGCAGGCCCGCGCCAAGGCGCTGGAACTGCTGACGGCGCTGGACGTGCAGCACCGCGCCCGGGCCATGCCCGTGCAGCTCTCCGGCGGCGAACAGCAGCGCGTGGCCATTGCCCGGGGCCTGGTCAACCGCCCGCCGGTCATCCTGGCCGACGAACCGACCGCGCCCCTGGACAGCGAACGCGCCCTGGCCGTGGCACGCATCCTGAACACCATGGCCCGGCAGTACCAAACAGCCATCATCGTGGTGACGCACGACGAGAAAATCATCCCTACGTTCAAGCGCATCTACCACATCCGCGATGGATGCACCCACGAAGAAGCCGGCCAGGGACGCAGCGTATAGCCGCCGCGCCCATAAGCAGGCCCTCCAGCCCCCCGGGCATGGAATGAACAGAAGCTGAACCGCACCTTCAGCCTGCATTCACGGACGAATTTCCACAATGGCTCCCAGCAGCACCGTTTGCTGCCTTGACCTTTAGGAGCCAACCATGTCCAACTCACACCCCCGCTCTTCCGCCAGCACATCTGCCGCACTGCACCGCCGCTCCTGGTGGCCCAGTCTGGTTGCCGCCTGCCTGCTGGCGACCAGCGCCTCGGCCTGGGCCGACGACGATTGCCAAGTCCCCATCGACCAATGGCAGCCACGCTCTGCCGTGCAGGCAATGGCCCAGCAGCGCGGCTGGCAGGTCGAGCGCATCCACATCGACGACGGCTGCTACGAAGTGCGCGGCACGGATGCCCAGGGCCGGCACTTCAAGGCCAAGGTCGATCCCAAGACCCTAGAGCCGATCAAATTCAAACTCAAACACGAAAAGCGCACCAAAGGCCATGAAACCTCGCCAGGCCTCCCGGTCCTGGCACCCCCCGCCGGAGCACCCGCAGCCTCCGCCGTCCGCCCTGCCATTCGCAGCAGCGCCCGCATTGAATAACCCGCACCGAACAGGCAGCCACCATGATCTCCTTCACTCTTCCCCGCCTGGGCGCGATTGCCGCCGCCTGCGCCCTGCTTCTCCCCGGCATGGCGCAAAGCCGCCCTGTCACCATCACCACGCAATTGAAAAACTACGGTGGCGATGGCGCTTACCTGGCCATTTATCTCACCAATGCCCAAGGCGCCTACGCCGGCACGCTGTGGGTCGCCGGCGGCAAGGCCAAGTACTACAAGCATCTGAGCGCCTGGAGCCGCCTGTCTGCCGCCGACAACCAGCGCCTGCTGGGCATAACCGGTGCCAGCGTAGGCGCTGGCCGCACCCTGAAAGTGACCGCCGATCTGGCCGATACCCTGCTCGATGCGGGGTACGAAATCCGTATCGACGCAGCTGCGGAAGACATGCGCGACAGCCCTGCCGAGGTGCGCCTGCCGCTCTCGCAGGCCCAGGCCGGCCAGCCCCTGGCCGGCAAGCAATACATCCAATCCATGCGTTTTGACTTGCCCTAGACGGACAGAAGGAGTGCGACCATGCCATGGAAACAACTGCACCGCCATGTAGGCCTGGGCCTGGGGCTGCTGGTCTTGCTGCTGGCACTGACGGGCCTGGCTTTGGCGCTGGAACCGGTGCGCAGCCATGCCGCAGCCGGTGGCAACGCCTCGCCGGCCCTTGATCTGCCGACGCTGGCCCAGCGGGTGCAGGAGGAAATCACCGGAGTAGAGGAAATCCGCCGCCAGCCTGCTGGCACTCTGGTGGTGTACGCCTTCAATGGCGAGCAGGCCCAGGCCTGGCGCATCGATCCGGCCAGCGCCCAGGTGCTCGGCCCCTACCAACCCGGCCTGCTGCCGCGCTGGGTCAAGAACCTGCACCGTCAATTGCTGCTGGGCGATACCGGGCGCTGGCTGGCGGCCACTGCGGCTGCGGCCATGTGGCTGCTCAGTGTCAGCGGCTGGGTGCTGCTGCGGCGGCGCATGGGAGGCTGGCGGCACCTGTACGGCCGCGTGCAAGGCAGCGCCACGCAGCGTCTGCATGTGCAATGGGGCCGTTGGGCATTGCCGGTACTGTTGCTCTCCAGCAGCGCCGCTTTGATCATGGCTGCAGCCACCCAGGGCTGGCTCGATACCGAATCCGCCTTGGACGGGGCAGCGCCTGTCAGCCAAGTGCAAGGCCCGGCCCGCCCCCCGCAAGCCCTGACCGCATTGCATGCCTACCGCATGCAAGACCTGGAGGCCCTGCGCTTTCCCAGTGCCACCGACCCCATGCAAAACTGGCAAATCCGCACCCGCCAAGGCCAGGGGTGGGTCGACCGCTACAGCGGCACCCTGCTGGCTTGGAAAGCTGCCAGCCCCAGCCAGCAGCTCTACCGCTGGGCACGGTGGCTGCATACGGGAGAGTCCTCCCTGCTCTGGACGATAGTCTTGGCCCTGTCCAGCGCTGCCACTTTGGTGCTGGGCTATAGCGGCCTGCGCCTGTGGCGAGATGCCTCGAAACTCGCCACAGCCCCCTCGACCATCGCACACAACAGCCCTGCAGCACAGGCCGAAACATTGATTTTCGTGGCCAGCGAAGGCGGCAGCACCTGGGGCTTTGCCCGGGCCCTGCACCTGGCCCTGGTGTCCCAAGGCCAGCGCGTGCACAGCGCTGCGCTGGAACATTTCAATGACTATGCCGCCACCCGGCGCATCCTGATCCTGGCTGCCACCTATGGCGATGGCCAAGCCCCGTACCACGCCCGCCATGTACTGAACTTGCTGGCGCAGCGCCCGGCAGCCTCCGTTCCTGTGGCGGTGCTGGGTTTTGGAGATCGGCAATACCCCCGGTTTTGCGGCTTTGCCGACAAGCTGGCGCAGTGCCTTGCTGCCCGGGGCTGGCCCCGGCTCCTGCCCTGGGAAGGTATTCACCAGCAATCTCCGCAAGAATTTGCCCGCTGGGGACGCAACCTGGGTCAGGCACTGGGGCAGACACTGGCTTTGGACTACTGTCCGCCGCTGCCCGCCATGCACCGGTTCACCCTGGTGCAGCGCGACGATTACACCTGCCCGGGCGCGGAGCCCACGGTGGTATTGCACTTGCAGGCCAGCCCCCCGGACACCGCTTTGCCTGCATTTGATGGCGGGGATTTGCTGGGCGTCCTGCCCCCCGGTCAGCATGTGCCGCGCTATTACTCCCTGGCCAGCAGGCAGGCCGATGGCGCTGCACAAATTTGCGTACGCCTGGTACCCGGCGGGGAGTGCTCCTCTTTCCTGCACCGCCTCCAGGTCGGGGAAACGCTGCAGGCCTTTGTCCGCCCCAACCCTCGCTTTGCCTTGCCCCATGGACGCAGCCCGGTGCTGCTCATTGGCGCAGGCACCGGCATCGCCCCCCTGGTGGGCCTGATTCGTGCCCGGCACCAACGGCCCATGCACTTGTTCGTCGGCGCACGCCACCCGGCGCATGACTTGTTTTTTGGCGAGGAGCTGCAAGCCTGGCTGGCCGGCGGGCAACTGACCCGTCTGCACACGGCGTTTTCGCGGGTTGCCCCTGGCCGCTATGTGCAAGACCTGCTGCATGAAGAAAGCACCAGCATCGCCGCCTTGCTGGCCCAGGGCGCACAGGTGCGCGTATGCGGCAGCCTGGCCATGGCCCATGCCGTGGAACAGGTGCTACAGGGCATCCTGATTCGCCAGGGCCAATCGCTACAGGATTTGAAGGAGGCTCAGCGCTATGTCGAAGACGTGTTCTAACTTTCAGCGCCTGCATCTGCACGGTCCGACGATGGGCACGCGCTGGTCGGTCACCCTGGATGCGGCATTGTCCTCCCAGCAGCAGACTGCCCTGCACCAGGATCTGGCTGCCGTGCTGGAACGGGTGGATCGACAGATGTCCCCTTTTCGGGCGGACAGCGATTTGCTGCGCTGCAACTGCACCCCTCCAGGACAGTGGCTGGAACTGCCGCCAGAATTTTTGCAGGTACTCGATTGCGCTTTGGAAGTCTGTCGCCTCAGCGAAGGCGCATTTGATCCCGGCGTGGGCGACCTGGTGCAGGCCTGGGGCTTTGGTTCTGCATCTGCGCCCGATCCAGCGGCCATTGGCCATGCCCAGCAGCAGCCACGCCCGGTCACTTGGGAAATCCTGGAGCGCCAAGGATCGCGACTGCGCAAGCAGGCCCCTATTGCGCTGGATTTATGCGGCATTGCCAAAGGCTTTGCGGTCGACCTGATGACCGCAAAGCTGCGCCAGCACGGCATCCAGCATGCCCTGGTGGCCCTGGACGGAGAACTGTACGCCCTGGGCAGTCAGGCCTCAGGCCATGCCTGGCCCGTGGCCATAGAAAGCCCGGAACCAGGACGCCGCGCACTGCATGGCGTGGTGGAACTGCAAGATACGGCGGTTGCCACCTCGGGCGACTACCGCCATTACTTCACACTGGGCAATACCCGCATCGCCCACAGCATGGACCGCCAGCGCCGAGCCCCGGTGCGTAACGATGTCGCCAGCGTCACCGTACTGGCCTGCAGCTGCATGTGGGCCGATGCCTGGGCTACTGCCCTGCTGGTGTTGGGCAGCAACGCAGGCCTGGCCCTGGCCCAACGCCTGGGGCTGGAGGCCTTGTGGCTACTGCGCCGAGGCAACGCCTGGGTCGAACTGGGTCTGGGACGCTGGATAACATGAAGGTCCTGGCCGGACATTGCAGGCCCTGTCCCCGCATTTACTGCCACGGCGTGGGCACTACGGCTAAGATTTGCCCCATCTCTTCCCTTGCCACAGGTGCTGCCATGCCCCAGGAACGCCGCCAATTTCAACGCCTGCACTTCGATACGCACGCCCAGTTCGTCTGTGCAGGACAGGCCCACTCCGTGCAGTTGCTGGACATTTCGCTGCGCGGCGCACTCATAGAGGCGCCCGGCGCAATCACCTGGCCCAGGGAAGCGCCCTGCCAGCTCATCATTACCCTGGGCCAGGACTGCCATATCGCCATGGCCGCCGAGGTGGCCCATGTGCAGGGGGGACAGATCGGCCTGCGCTGCCGCAACATCGACCTGGACAGCATCACCCACCTGCGCCGCCTGCTGGAGCTGCAACTGGGCGACCCGGCCCTGCTGGAGCGCGACCTGAGCCAGTTGTGTGCCCTGTAAATTTCTCCTGCCGCTTCCGCCATGCAACCCTTGATCTTTGCCCACGCCAACAGCTTTCCGGCGGGCACCTACGAATACCTGTTCGCGCAACTGCGCCAGCGCGGCTTTGACGTTCACGCCCTGCCGCGCTTCGGGCACGACCCGGCCTACCCGGTCACGGACAACTGGCCCTATCTGGTGCAGCAGCTGCGGGACTTTGCCCAGCCGCTGGTGGCGCAGTGGGGCCAGCCGGCGCTTCTCGTCGGGCACTCGCTGGGCGGCTTCGTCAGCCTGATGGCCGCCGCGCAGACCCCCGAGTTGGCGCGTGGCGTGCTGCTGCTCGATTCGCCCCTGCTGGGCGGCTGGCGGGCCACCTCGGTGCTAGCGGCCAAGCGCTCCCGGCTGGTGGACACCTTCTCGCCGGGCAAGATCAGCCGCAAGCGCCGCATCCGCTGGGGCAGCGCCCAGGAGGCGCTGGAACACTTCCAGCGCAAGCAAAGCTTTGCCCGCTGGCACCCGCAGATGCTGCAGGACTACATCCGCCACGGTCTGCAGCAGGACGAGCAGGGCCAATACACGCTGTGGTTCACGCGCGAAGAAGAAACCGCCATCTACAACAGCCTGCCGCACAACCTGGGGGCCTGGCTGCGCCGCCACCCGCTGCGCTGCCCGGTGGCCTTCATCGGCGGGCGCCAATCGCACGAAATGCGCCAGGTCGGCATGGAAATGACCGAGCGCGTCACGCGCGGGCGCATCATGCTGCTCGACGGCACGCACCTGTTTCCCATGGAACGCCCGCTGGTCACGGCGGCCGCCATCGAAGCCAGCTGGCTGAACCTGGCCAGCATCGCCACGGCATAGGTCTTTTGACTTTTTGGACGCCATTGCCCCGTCCGCTGCGCTATATCCTTCGGCACCATGCCCCTGTATTACCTGGAATTTGACTTCAGCGAAGACGAAGCCGGCAATGCCTGCTGGGATGCCCTGGCCAGCGTCGCCCCCCTGCACTGGGACGCCTTGCTGGCCGAAGCGCACAGCGTACTGGCATGGTGTGCAGCACAGGGCGAACCGGGCGATCTGGATGCCGGGTTCTGCTGGGACTTCGACCTTCAGGCCATGCTCGAAGAAGCGCAATCCACCACCCCGATCGCGCTGGCATGGACACCGGCTGGCTGGCACTGCTCCACGGCATTGCCGGATACCGGACGGCGCTGTTTAAGCCTGACCATCAGCGGCGCAGGCGCGTTTGCCCACGCGTTCGGGCAATGCTGGCATACGGATTGAAGAATGCCAGAATCCTGCAACAAAATTTTTTAATTTGGCCATTGAAAATTAAACAAAAACCCAAATCCGAATAAAAAAATCAACCCAGTGAAAACCCTTGGTTTGCCGTAAAAAGCGGCGAAACCGAGGGTTTCCATTCCTGTACGCATGTCGCAGCTCCTTAAAATTCCGCGCTGTTTCGGGGTCGTCACCCAAAGTAACCGGCCATTTACCCCTCTGGCCTTACTTGTCCCCGTTCTTCGCCCATTCTGGAGACACCATGCAGGCACTGCTAAAACTATCCAAGGCCATTGACCGCCTGAACACCTTTGTCGGGCGTTACGTCATCTGGCTCATCCTGGCTGCGACCCTGGTCAGCGGCATCAACGCCGTCGTGCGGAAGGTTTTCCACACCAGTTCCAACGCCTTTCTGGAAGTGCAGTGGTACTTCTTTGCGGCTTCGTTCCTGCTGGCCGCAGGCTACGCGCTGCTGGAAAAGGAACACGTCAAGGTGGACGTGATCAACGCCAAGCTGTCGCAGCGCACCCGCGTGTGGATCGACATCTTCGGCTTCATCTTCTTCCTCACGCCTGTTTGCATCGTCGTACTGAAATACAGCATTCCCTTCTTCATCCAGGCCTACCAGTCCGGCGAAGTCTCCAGCAACGCCGGTGGCCTGATCCGCTGGCCGGTATACCTGATGATGCCCCTGGGCTTTGGCCTGCTGATGCTGCAAGGCTTCTCCGAACTCATCAAACGCATTGCCTTCCTGCGCGGCCTGATTCCTGACCCGATGGTCAAGGTTCTGGCGCAATCCGCCGAAGAAGAACTGGCCGAAGCCATTCGCCTGGCGGAAGAGAAAGCTGCCGCCCAAAAAGCCCAAAACGCTTAATCGCGCAGGAGAACTTACGTGGAATTCATTGCCAACAACCTAGCCCCGATCATGTTCGCGGGCCTGATCTGCTTTCTATTGATCGGCTTTCCCGTGGCGTTCAGCCTGGGCGCCTGCGGCCTGTTTTTTGCCTTTATCGGCATCGAGCTGGGCGTGCTGCCCGAAGCGCTGATGCAAGCACTGCCATTGCGCATTTACGGCGTGATGCAGAACGAAACCCTGCTGGCCATCCCCTTCTTCACCCTGATGGGGCTGATATTGGAACGCAGCGGCATGGCCGAGGACTTGCTGGACACCGTGGGCCAGCTCTTCGGTCCCATCCGTGGCGGCGTGGCCATTGCCGTGATCGTGGTGGGCGCCATGCTGGCGGCCACGACCGGCGTGGTGGCGGCCTCGGTGATCTCGATGGGCCTGATCTCGCTGCCCATCATGATGCGCTACGGCTATGACCGACGCATTGCCTCCGGGGTGATTGCCGCCTCGGGCACGCTGGCGCAGATCATTCCGCCCTCGCTGGTGCTGATCATTCTGGCCGACCAGCTGGGCCGCAGCGTGGGCGACCTGTACAAGGGCGCCTTCATCCCCGGCTTCATGCTGGTGGGCCTGTACATGCTGATGATCTTCGTCATCGCCTTCTTCCGCCCCAACATGGTGCCCGCCCTGCCGCCCGAAGCGCGTGACCTGAAAGACAAGAACGGCAACTCCGGCCTGCCTTCGCTGCTGGTGCTGACGGGGATTTGCGTGGGCCTGTCCATCTTCGCCGCGCAGAACATGGAAACCATCCACACCTGGTTCACCGGCGAAGTGGTGGAACACGTCGCCAAGGATGAAACCATCGTCTTTGCCATGTGCTTCGGCGTTGCCCTGGCCTTCGTGGCCGCGTCGATCAACCGCATCACCGGCATGGGTCTGCTCTCGACCGTGGCAGAAAAAGTCACCTTCGTGCTGATTCCGCCGCTGCTGCTGATCTTCCTGGTGCTGGGCACCATCTTCCTGGGCATCGCCACCCCCACCGAAGGCGGCGCCATGGGCGCCCTGGGCGCGATCATCCTGGCCGTCAGCCGCCGCCGCCTGAACTACAAGCTGCTCAACCAGGCGCTGGTGGGCACCACCAAGCTGTCGTGCTTCGTGGTCTTCATCCTGCTGGGCGCAACCATCTTCGGCCTGACCTTCCAGGGCGTGGACGGCCCGATGTGGGTGGAACACCTGCTGTCCGACCTGCCGGGCGGCCAGCTGGGCTTCCTGATCCTGGTGAACGTGATGGTCTTCTTCCTGGCGTTCTTCCTGGACTTCTTCGAGCTGTCCTTCATCGTGGTGCCGCTGCTGGCCCCGGTGGCCGAAAAACTGGGCATCGATCTGGTGTGGTTCGGCGTGCTGCTGGCGATCAACATGCAGACTTCCTTCATGCACCCGCCCTTCGGTTTCGCCCTGTTCTACCTGCGCTCCGTTGCGCCGGACAAGGAATACACCGACAAGGTCACCCGCAAGCGCATTGCCCCCGTGACCACCACGCAGATCTACATGGGTTCCATCCCCTTCCTGTGCCTGCAACTGATCATGGTGGGCCTGGTTATCGCCTTCCCTGGCATCGTCTCCAGCGGCCTGGATGAAAAGATCGATTACGACCTGGACGCCATCCGCGAACAAATGGAAGCGAACATGCCGGAGGCGATCGACTTCGACAACCCGTTCATGGATGAAGGCGCCGCCGCCCCCGAAGCAGACGACCCGCTCAAGTCCATGCAGGACGCGCTGGAAGCCCCGGCGGACTAAACCGCCGATCCACCCCTCTGCAAGAACCCGGCCCCTGGCGCCTCGGCCCAGGGGCTTTTTCATGGATAAAATTAGTAAAATTTCAAGCGTGATTTTTTATTAGTGACGACCGCTATTTAAGCCGCCTTAACTTACGCGCCATGCCCACCCGCGACACCTCACAAGACACACAGCCGACGAATCCCAGAATCGGGCGCTACGTGTCGACCGTAGCCTTTGACGAGACCGTCAACGCCTACGTTCCGCCCGCCCTGCCGCCCGAACCACCGCTGGCGCTTTCGGCACAGCTACTACAGCGACTGAGCGAGGCTGACCGGGCGATTGGCCGACTGGATGGCGTAGCCATGCTACTCCCCGACAAGGCCCTGTTCCTCTACATGTACGTGCGCAAGGAAGCGGTTCTGTCCTCGCAGATCGAAGGCACCCAGTCCACCCTGGACGATCTGCTCCAGTTCGAGAACGCGGCGCTGGCCGGAAAGCCTCTCGACGACATCACCGAGGTGTCCAACTACGTGGACGCGATGATGTATGGGCTGAGTGTCCTGCGTGCCCCGAAAGGATTACCGCTGTGCCTGCGCCTGCTGCGGGACATGCACGCCCGCCTCCTCCAGAAGGGGCGCGGGCAAAACAAGAGCCCGGGCGAATTCCGCCGCTCCCAGAACTGGCTTGGGGGTACCCGGCCGGGCAACGCCCACTATGTGCCGCCGCCAGTCAATGAAATGGAGAAGTGCCTGGGAGAGCTTGAACGCTTCCTCCACGACGATGCCGCACTCATCCCGCCGCTCATCAAGGCAGGCTTGCTGCATGTGCAGTTCGAATCCATCCACCCGTTCCTGGATGGCAATGGACGTCTGGGCCGCCTGATGATCGCCCTCTTCCTGGTCGAGAAGAAAATCCTTCACGAGCCACTGCTGTACCTGAGCCTGTACCTCAAAACCCATCGGGAACAGTATTACCGCTTGCTGCAGGACGTCCGGCTGCGGGGGGACTGGGAAACCTGGACGGAATTTTTTCTGACCGGCGTGGCAGAGACCGCCAACAACGCCTATGAGAGCGCGATGCGCATCGTAGCCCTGTTCCAGACCGACAGAGAGCGTATCGCAAGTGGTGGCGAGCAGACCAACTCCATGCTGCGTGTGCATGAGCTGCTGCAAACACATCCGTTTCTCAATGCCGCACAAGCCCAGCAGAGAACCGGCCTCAGTGCGCCGACCGTCAACAAGGCATTCGAAGCGTTGGAGAAGCTTCAAATCGTGGGCGAAATTACCGGCAAACAGCGCGGTCGTGTCTATGCCTATACGGAGTTTCTGAAGATTCTGGAAAGCGGAACCGAGGTTCAACCGCCTGCCCAGTAGCTGGAATGATCCGGCCATACCCACCATGCGCCAACCGATGCGACTGATACGATGGCACGCACTGACCAATGACTTTTTTTGAAATGAAACTTGCGACCTGGAATGTAAATTCTCTGACCGTGCGCCTGCCCCAGGTGCTGGACTGGCTGGCAGCCAACCCCGTCGATGCCCTGGGCTTGCAGGAGCTGAAACTCACCGACGACAAATTCCCCCATCTGGAGCTGGAGGCGGCAGGCTACCAGTGCGTGAGCCACGGCCAGAAAACCTACAACGGCGTGGCCATCCTCTCGCGCCACCCGATCGGCGACGTGGTGCGCAACCTGCCCGATTTCCCGGACGAGCAGGCCCGCGTCATCACCGCCACGCTGGAGACGCCACTGGGGCCGCTGCGGCTGATCAACGCCTATTTCGTCAATGGGCAGGCACCGGGCACGGACAAGTTCGCCTACAAACTGCGCTGGCTGGCCGCGCTGACCGCGTGGGTGCGCAGCCAATTGGCCGCCCACCCGCGCCTGGTACTGATGGGGGATTTCAACGTCACCCCCGACGACCGCGACACCTTCGACCCCGTCGGTCTGGCCGGGACGATTCACCACACCCCCGAGGAACGCGCCCACTTCCAGGAGCTGCTCGGCCTGGGGCTGCACGACAGCTTCCGCCTGTTCGAGCAGCCGGAAAAAAGCTTTTCCTGGTGGGACTACCGCATGTTGGGCTTCCAGAAAAACCGGGGGATGCGCATCGACCACATCCTGATCGGCGATGCGCTCAAGCCCCAGGCCCGCGCCTGCCACATCGACCGCACGCCACGCAAGAACAAGCAGCCCAGCGACCATACGCCGGTCGTATTGCACTTGGAGAAATAAAAAATAGCTGTATCCGATTTGTATATAAGGTTTTCACGATGTTTTATCTATAAAAACCTTATATACAAAGCGGAAGAAGCTATATTTTTTATCCAGCCATACCGCCACGCTCTCCTATGCCCACCGCCACTCCCGCTGCCCTCGTCTGGCTGCGCCGTGATCTGCGTTGCGATGACCATAGCGCCCTGTACCACGCGCTGCGCCGCTTTCCGCGGGTCTATTGCGCGTTTGTGTTCGATACCGACATTCTCGATGCCCTGCCCACGCGCTGCGACCGGCGGGTCGAGTTCATCCACGCCAGCGTAGTTGAACTGCACCAGCATCTGCAACAACTGGCCCGGGAAAGCGGCTCGCCCGGGGGCGGACTGATCGTGCGCCACGGCCCGGCCGTGCCGTGCATCGTGCAGTTGGCGCGTGAGCTGGGGGTGCAGGAAGTGCTGGCCAACCGCGACTACGAGCCGGCCGCCATGGCCCGCGACTGCCAAGCGGCCCAGGCATTGCACGCGGCAGGCATCGCCTTCAGCGACTACAAGGACCAGGTGCTGCTGGAAAAAAACGAGGTGCTGACCCGGCAAGGCCAGCCTTTCAGCGTGTTTACACCCTACAAGCGGGCCTGGCTGGAAAAGCTCGATGCGTTTCAACGCACGCCTTACCCGGTGCAGCGTTATGCCCGGCACTTGGCTGCGCTGCCGGACGAAGCCCCCTTGCCCACGCTGCAGGCGCTGGGCTTTATGCCAACCAACCTGCGCACGCTGGCCCTGCCCACCGGGATGAGCGGCGCCCGGCAGCTGCTGCAAGACTTTCTGCCGCGCCTGCCGGCTTACCACGAGGCACGCGATTTCCCCGGGCGCAAAGGGGTTTCGTATTTATCGGTGCATCTGCGCTTTGGCACCGTTTCCATCCGCCAACTGGCCGCGCTGGCCGCACGGCAGGCGGCTACCGGCTGCCAGGGGGCGCAGACCTGGCTGTCTGAACTGGCCTGGCGTGACTTTTATTTCATGATTCTGTGGCACCACCCGCAGGTGATCACACAAGCCTTCAGGCCCGAATACGGGCATGTGCAATGGGACGAAGCGCCAGCACTGTGGCAAGCCTGGTGCGAGGCCCGCACGGGCTATCCGCTGGTCGATGCCGCCATGCGCCAGTTGCTGCAAACCGGCTATATGCACAACCGCCTGCGCATGGTGGTGGCGAGTTTTCTGACCAAGGACCTGGGCATCGACTGGCGCCGGGGCGAGCGCTTTTTTGCCCGGCATCTCAACGACTACGATCTGGCCGCCAACAACGGGGGCTGGCAGTGGGCCGCCTCGACGGGCTGCGACGCACAACCGTACTTCCGCATCTTCAACCCCGTCACCCAGTCGCAAAAATTCGACCCCGAGGGACGTTTCATCCGCCGCTACCTGCCCGAACTGGCCCACGTACCGGACAAGCACCTGCATTTTCCTGCGGCCATGAAGCCCGCCGAACTGGCCGCCTGCGGACTGCGCCTGGGGGTGGACTACCCGCAGCCCATCGTCGATCACGCCCAGGCACGGACGCGCACCTTGCTGCGGTTTCAGCGCTGATCGCCAGAAAATCTGCGCATCGCCTCGGCAACCGGCGCTTCCTGGCGGGATCGGGCTAAGAGCGTGTTTACGATCTCGGCGCGAAGGGGTGCGGGATGCGGATCGGGATGGGCTGCCAGGCGCAAACCGCAGCCATAGCGGTGCTATGGCGAGGATTTGCAACGACGCAGAGCGCCCGAGGCCGCGACTGCACACCCGCGCGGAGATCGTAAACACGTTCTTACACATGCCGCTTGGCAGCCGCATCCTTCTCCAGCTGCTGCCAGCTGTCTTCCTCGGCATGGCGGTGCAACGCGCTGATCAAGGCGCAGCGGGCGCTGCCGTCGCCGTTGCAGCGCTGATGCAGGGCAGATAGCTCCTGCTCCAGCAATTGCAGCTCGGCCAGGCGCTGGCGCACGTGGCCCAGGTGGTCGGCCACGGTGGCGGTGGCGGCGCGGCAGTCCTGCGGGCTGTCCCAGTTCAAATCGAGCAGGGTACGCACCTCGTGCAGCGACATGTCCATCGCCCGGCACATGCGGATGAAGCGCAGCCGGTGGACGTCGGCGCTGCTGTAGCTGCGGTAGGCGTTGTCCTGGCGCTGGGCGGCGGGCAATAGCCCCTGCTTTTCATAAAACCGGATGTTGGCCGCGCTGACGCCGCTGTGCCGGGCAGCCTCGCCGATGCGTAAAAACACATTCTCTGCCATGGGGCTTGACCTTGAAGTTACTTGCAGGTTTCCAATCATGGCATGGAACACACGCCCCCCACCACCAGCTGCTGCGGCACATGCAGCGCCCCCGCCCCGCATGGCAAGCATGGGCACGATCACCAGCACGGCCATGACGACCACCATGGACACGATCATGGACATGACCACGGCAATCTGCCCTCCTGGCCGCGCATCGGTGCAGCCCTGGTGCTGGCCCTGGGGGCAGAAGCCGCCCACTGGGGGCAAGCCGGCAGCCCTGCCCTGCACTACCTGGGCATGGTTCTGGCCATCGTCGCCATTGCGCTGGCCGGGGTGGGCATCTACCGCCAGGGCCTGCAAGACCTCAGGCGCCTGCGCCTGGGCATCCATGCGCTGATGGCCGTGGCCGTCACCGGCGCCTTTTTGATCGGCCAGTGGCCCGAGGCCGCTATGGTGATGGCCCTGTACGTCGCCGCCGAACGCCTGGAAGACCAGGCCATGGACCGCGCCCGCGATGCCGTCGGGCAACTGCTGGCCTCGGCCCCCGCCACAGCCCAGGTGCGCCAGGACGACGGCAGCTATGCCAGCACCGCCATCGAGGCCGTGCCCGTCAATGCCCTGGTGCGGGTCATGCCGGGCGAGCAGATTCCCCTGGACGGCACCGTCGCCGAAGGCTTCAGCAGCATCGACCAGGCACCCATCACCGGCGAAAGCACCCCGGCGGACAAAGGCCCGGGCGATACCGTCTGGGCGGGCAGCATCAACCAGCAGGGGCTGCTGTTCATCCAGGTGAACCAAGCCAGCGGCGACAGCCTGCTCACCCGCATCGTGCGGGCCGTGGAACAGGCCCAGGCCCGCAAGGCGCCCACGCAGCGCTTCGTCGATCAGTTTGCCCGCGTCTACACCCCCATCGTCCTGCTGCTGGCGATTGCGCTGGCCGTGCTGGCCCCCTGGCTGCTGGGCTGGAGCGTGCCCGATGCCCTGTACCAGGCACTGGCGCTGCTGGTCATCGCCTGCCCCTGCGCCCTGGTGCTGTCCACGCCGATCACCATCGTCAGCAGCCTGACGGCAGCGGCCCGCCACGGCCTGCTGCTCAAGGGCGGCAGCGTGCTGGAAGCAGCGCACCGCCTGCGCCACATCGCCCTGGACAAAACCGGCACCCTGACCACGGGCCGCCCCAGCCTGCAGGATTGGCAGGTTTTCGACAATACGGATGCCGATGCTGCCCCCCGTTACGCCGGCATGGCCTGGGCCATTGCCCGCCATTCGGAGCATCCCGTCTCCCAGGCCATTGCCCAGGGTCTGGCTGCCGCACCGGAACCAACCATCGGCACCCTGACCGCCCTGCCCGGGCGCGGCGTGCAGGCGCAACTGGCCGATGGCGTAGCCCTCTTCCTGGTCAATCTGCGCTGGGTGGAAGAGCAGGGCCTGGCCACCCCGGCCATCGCCGTACTTGTCAGCGCCCAGGCAGCCCAGGGCCGCAGCGTCAGCCTGCTGGCCACCGCCACCCGGGTGCTGGCCTGGTTTGCCGTGGCCGATACCCTGCGCCCCCATGCTCCGGCAGCGGTGGCGCAACTACACGCCCTGGGGCTGCAAGTGCATCTGCTCAGCGGCGACCACCCCGGCACGGCCCAGGCCATCGCTGCCCAGGCCGGTATCGACCACGCCCAGGGTGGCCTGCTGCCCGAAGACAAGCTGGCCCGGCTGGCCCAACTGCAAACCACCGGCCCCACCGCCATGGTGGGCGACGGCATGAACGATGCCCCTGCGCTGGCCCAGGCGGATGTCGGCTTTGCCATGGGCGGCGCCCACAGCACGGCAATGGCGATGGAGACAGCCGACGTCGTCCTGATGCACGACGACCTGCGCCGCGTGGCCGATACCGTGCGCCTGTCGCGTACCACCCGCAACGTGCTGTGGCAAAACATCGCCCTGGCCCTGGGCATCAAGCTGGTGTTCTTCGCCCTGGCCGTCACCGGCCACGCCAGCATGTGGCTGGCCGTGCTGGCCGACATGGGCGTCAGCCTGCTGGTCGTGGCCAACGGCCTGCGCCTGCGCCGTTGGCGCGGCTCCTGAACGTGTTGCGCAAAGGACTTTCGTATGCAGGATATCGGCGGAAATTTACAATTCCGCCGTTTTTGCCCAAGCCACCATGACCACCCCACCCCCAGCCGATACCGTTCCCCCCATCATTACCTCTGCCCCCGAAGCGCCGCCCCACACCCTGCCCGAGGACAGCGCGGCCATTGCCACGGGGGTGCTGCTGGTGGCCCTGGGCGTGGCTTTTTTCCAGCAGACCGGGCTGCTGACCGGGGGCATTACCGGCCTGGCCTTCGTACTGCACTACAGCACCGGCACCAGCCTGGGGCTGTGGCTGTTTCTGCTGAACCTTCCGTTCTACTGGCTGGCCGTGCGCAAGCTGGGCTGGGCCTTTACCGTGAAAACCTTTTGCGCCGTGGGCCTGCTGTCGCTGGCCACCGAGTTGCAGCCGCACTGGTTCACCCTGAACGACATCCACCCGGCCTACGGCGCCATGGCCGGGGGCGTGCTGGTGGGCGTGGGGATGCTCATCATGTTCCGCCACCGTTGCAGCCTGGGCGGCATCGGCATTGCCGCGCTGTACCTGCAGGAGCGCTACGGCTGGCGGGCCGGACGGGTGCAGATGGCCGTGGACTGCGTGATTCTGGTCAGCGCCTTCGTCCTGCTGGAGCCGGAACGGGCGCTGTGGTCGGTCGCAGCGGCGCTGGTACTCAATCAGGTACTGTCGATGAACCACCGCCCTGGCCGCTACGTGGTGGTTTAGGAACTAATCTACCGCCTGGCACCCTATCCCCGGCTACTTCGTTCTGAAAGGTTGTTGTTATGTCCCAGCACTCCACGTCCCGCCGTCAGGCCCTTTTGCAACTGAGCGCCCTGGCCGGTGCCGCCGCTGCTGCCAGCACCGGCTGGGCCGCCACGCCGGCACGGCCCCAGGTGGAAGTGTGGAAAGACCCCACCTGCGGCTGCTGCCACGACTGGATTGCGCATATGCAGGACAACGGCTTCGACGTGACGGCCCACGACAGCGGCAACACTGCCGTGCGGGCCAGGCTGGGCTTGCCGCAGGAGCTGGGTTCCTGCCATACGGCGCTGATCGGCGGCTATGTCGTCGAAGGCCACGTCCCGGCCAGCGACGTGCGCAAGCTGCTGGCGCAAAAACCCAAGGCCATCGGCCTGACCGTGCCGGGCATGGTGGTGGGCAGCCCCGGCATGGACACCCCGGCGTACAACGGCCGCAAAGACCTCTACGACGTGCTGCTGGTGACGAAAAAGCTGCTCGGCAGCGGTGTCAATACCAGCGTCTTTACCAGCTACCGTGGTTGAAGACCTGCTGGCCCACAGCGGCCATATCGCCCTGGTGCGGGGGCTACAGGTGGGGCACTTCACCCACCCTGAGCGGCCCACCGGCTGCAGCGTGGTGCTGTGCCCGCAAGGGGCCACTGCCGGGGTGGACGTGCGCGGCGCAGCGCCCGGCACGCGCGAGACGGATTTGCTCGACCCCAGCCACCTCGTGCAGCAGGTGCATGGCATCACCCTGGCCGGGGGCAGCGCCTGGGGGCTGGACGCGGCCAGCGGCTGCGTCCGCTGGCTGGAGGAACGCGGCGCGGGGCTGGACATCGGCGTGGGCCGCATTCCCCTGGTGCCCGCCGCCGTGCTGTTCGACCTGACCGTGGGCGACATGCGCATCCGCCCCGATGCTGCCGCCGGTTATGCCGCCTGCCAGGCTGCCAGCAGCGCACGCCCTGCCGAGGGCAGCGTCGGTGCCGGCGCAGGCGCCCTGGTGGGCAAAATTTTCGGTTTCGACCGCGCCATGCAGGGCGGCATCGGCACGGCCAGCTTCACCGTCGATGGCGTGACCGTGGGCGCACTCATCGCCTGCAATGCCGTGGGCGACGTGTACCACCCGCGTACCGGGCAATTGCTGGCCGGCTGCCGCCGCAGCGACGGGCAGGGCTTGCTCGGGGCACGGGATGCGCTCTTGCAGGGACTGGCCCCCCAGGCGCTGCTCACCGGCAGCAACACCACCATCGGCGTCGTGGCAACCGACATGGCTTTGACCAAGGCCCAGGCCCGGCGCCTGGCCACCGTCGGCCACGACGGTCTGGCCCGGGCCATCAACCCGGTGCATACCATGAGCGATGGCGATACCCTGTTCGCCCTGGGCACCGGGCAGGCCGATGGCACATTGGGCCTGATCACTTTGTTCACCCTGGCTGCCGAGGCCGTGGCCCTGGCCACCGCCCGGGCGGTGCTGCTGGCCCGCAGCCTGCCCGTGGCCGGCCAAACCGCTGCCCCCTGTTGGGCCGATAGCAAAGCATGTCTGTAACCACCACCAGCGGCGTGCGCCTGGACAAATGGCTGTGGGCCGCCCGCTTTTTCAAGACCCGCAGCCTGGCCGCCGAGGAAATCCACAAAGGCCGGGTGAGCGTGAACGGCACCGTGGCCAAGGCCGCCCGCGAGGTGCGCATTGGCGACACCATTGCCCTGCGCCAGGGCAACATCCCCAAAACCGTGCAGGTGCTGGGCCTGTCCCACATGCGCGGCCCGGCCCCCATCGCCCAGCAGTTGTACGCCGAGACGCCGGAAAGCCAGCAGCAGCGCCAGCAACTGGCCGAGCAGCGGCGTCTGGCGCCCGAGCCTGCTGCGGCCATCGCCCAGCAGCGCCAGGGCCGCCCGACCAAACGCCAGCGCCGCGACCTGGACGAGGCCCGCAGCGATGGCTGGGGGGAACGCTGGAGCGCCCGCTGGGAGTAGCCTGGCCGCTTATTACCGCTTATTAAATAGCCGCTTCGTCCAGCTCCCCGGTGCGCACGCGGATGACGCGCTCGACCGGGGTGACGAAAATCTTGCCGTCGCCGATCTTGCCGGTACGGGCGGCGCTGACGATGGCTTCCAGGCAGCGATCGACGTCGCCATCCTGCACCACCACCTCGACCTTCACCTTGGGCAGGAAGTCCACCACGTATTCGGCGCCCCGGTACAGCTCGGTGTGGCCTTTCTGGCGGCCAAAGCCTTTGACCTCCGTCACCGTCAAGCCTACGGTGCCGCACTCGGCCAGGGCTTCGCGCACTTCTTCGAGCTTAAAGGGCTTGATGATGGCCGTGATCATTTTCATAAATTGCTTACTCCAAAAATAACAATAGCTGCTGGCGTTTGATACATAAGGCTCAAACAGCAAAACGATGGGTCATCGGCACCTGCCAGTCGTGGCCGAAGGCCGTTTGCGACAGGCGCGGCCCCCCGGGGGCCTGACGGCGTTTGTATTCACTCAGGCGCAGCAGCCGCAGCACCCGCTCCACCAGTTCGGGGGCAAAGCCGGCCTGCGCCAGCTGCGCGGGGCTGGCGCCCTGCTCCAGGTACTGGCGCAGCAGGGCATCCAGCACGTCGTAGGGCGGCAGGCTGTCCTCGTCCTTCTGGTCGGGGCGCAGCTCGGCGCTGGGCGGGCGGGTGATGATGCGTTCGGGGATGGGGGCTGCCCCCGTGCCGAACGGGTCGTGCGCATTGCGCCAGCGGGCCAGGGCGAAAACCTGCGTTTTCCAGACATCGCACAATACCGCAAAGCCCCCGGCCATATCCCCGTACAGGGTGCCGTACCCCATGGCCACCTCGCTTTTATTGCTGGTGGTCAGCACCACCGGGCCAAATTTGTTAGACAGCGCCATCAGCAGCGTGCCCCGGCAGCGGGCTTGTAGGTTCTCCTCGGTGGTATCGGGCGCGGTGCCGGCCAGCAAGGGGGCCAGCGCCTGCTCGAACGCCTGCACCTGCGGGGCGATGTGGATGACATCGTGGCGCACGCCCAGGCCGTCGGCCATGGTTTGCGCGTCCTGCCAGCTGATGTCCGCCGTGTAGGGCGAGGGCATCATCACCGTGCGCACGCGCTGCGGCCCCAGGGCATCGACGGCAATGGCCAGCACCAGGGCCGAATCGATGCCGCCGGACAGGCCCAGCAGCGCCCCCGGAAAACGGTTTTTCTCCACATAGTCGCGCACCGCCAGCACCAGGGCGTGCCACAGGCTGGCCCGATCATCCAGCGCCGGGGCGAGCGCGGCATCGGCGGTGATCCAGCCATCGGCATGGCAGACAAAATCCGCCTGCGCCACCGCAAATGCCGGCGCCCGCACGGCCAGCCGGCCCTGCGCATCCACGGCGATGCTGGCACCGGCAAATACCCAGGCGTCCTGCCCGCCCACGGGGTGAACGCCGATGCACGGCACCCCGGCACGCTCGGCCAGGGCGGCCAGCGCGGCCTCCTGCGCGGCCTGCTGCCCGGCAAAAAACGGCACGGCGGGCAGGCACACCAGCGCCTGGGCACCGGCGGCCAGTGCATCCCACGGCGCTTCCTGGCTGCCCGGCAGCACGCCGATGCGCACGCCGCCTGCATCAAAAACGCACGGCTGCATCGGGCCGGGGCAGGCGTTGCGCCACAGCAGGTCTGCGCCATTCACCGTTTGCTGGTGGCCGGTGGCCAGCACCGCGCCGGCCCGCACCACCTGCACCGCATGGGCCACGCCCGTTCCATGGCGGGCGGGGTGGGAGAGCACCAGGGCCACGTCCGGCCAGGCGCGGCTGGCCGCCAGCACCTCGGCCAGCATCTGCTCCTGGGCGGCCAGCAAGGCGCTGCGCTGCACGAAATCGCCTGCGCCGGGGCCGCCCAGCGGGGCCAGCGCGGGCAGCAGCAGGCACTGCACGCCATCGGCCTGCGCCTGCGCGGCAGCGGCGCCGATGCGCTGCACCTGGCCTGGGCCGTCGCCCAGCATCCCGTTGATTTGCGCTATGCGCATCCGCACCGCCATGGCATTCCTTTGCAAACAAAAAACGGGCGATTATCCGCCGCCGCACCTGCGGGCAACGCCTGCCCATAAAAAAGGCAGTCCGAAGACTGCCTGAAAGATGGCGGAAAAAATCAGCCCTTGTTGTAGTTGGCGATGCCGTCGGTGATTTCCTTGTGCGCGGCGTTCACGTCCTTCCAGCCCAGCACCTTGACCCATTTGCCTTTTTCCAGGTCTTTGTAATGCTCGAAGAAGTGGGCGATCTGCTTGAGGGTCAGCTCATGCACGTCGTCCAGGGTCTCGATCTTGTCGTAGGCGGGCAGGATTTTCTTGGTGGGCACGGCCAGCACCTTGCCGTCCACGCCGGACTCGTCTTCCATCTCCAGAATACCGATGGCGCGGCAGGGCACCACGACGCCGCTGGGCAGGGGGAAGGGGGTCAGCACCAGCACGTCCACCGGATCGCCGTCGCCCGACAGGGTTTGCGGCACGTAGCCGTAGTTGCAGGGGTAGTGCATGGCGGTGCCCATGAAGCGATCGACGAACACGCAGCCGGTTTCCTTGTCCACTTCGTACTTGACGGGGTCGGCGTTGGCGGCGATTTCGATCACCACGTTGAAGGTTTCAGGAGCGTTTTTACCGGGGGTGACTTTTTCGAAAGACATGCTGATCACTGGAAAGGGGTGGAAAAGAAATCGCGGCCTCCAGGCCAGGCTTGCCGCCCCGGGATGCCGCACGAAAACCCCGCATTCTAGGCCCAGCAGCCTTGCACAGCGCTTGCAACCGGCGGGCGCAGAACCTTGGTGACTGCCAGGATCGCCCAGGTTCTGCACAATTGGCCGGTTTTTTTGCCGAGATTTTGCCCCCTATGCCTTTATCTGCCCCGACGATCGACCGCCAGCCCCGCCACATCCGCAGCGTGCGCTACCAAAGCTTCGAGCGCAGCGACGGCCTGTGGGACGTGGAAGGCGAGCTGATCGACACCAAGGCCATCGATGTCCCCCGGATGCGCGGCGGCGTTCATCCGGCGGGCGTGCCGATCCACCACATGCACATCCGCGTCACCGTCGATACCCGCCTGATCGTCCACGCCATCGAGGCCGTGATGGACGCCCACCCCCTTGGCAACTGCCCCGCCGCACTCGATGCCATGCAGCGCATGGTGGGCTGCTGCATGGCCAAGGGCTGGCGCAAGGCCATCGACCAGAACCTGGGCCAGGTGGCCGGCTGCACCCACATGCGCGAGCTGCTGATGAACATGGCCACGGCGACGTTCCAGAGCATTACCTCGGCCTTTGCCACCGGGCAGGACACGCCCCCGGCCTTCCTGGGCCAGTGCAAGGGCTGGGATTTCAACGGCCCGGGCGTGGCCGAATACTTTCCGAAATTCATCGGCTACCTGCGCCCGGAACCACCGGCCCGCAAGCCCGCGCCGCACAGTGTGGCACATTCATGAAAATAAGAGCTTCTACCGCTCAAAAATAAAGGGTTTCAGGCATTTTTATACCTGAAACCCAATATTTACAAGCGGAACAAGCTATTTAATTGATATGCCCCCAGTAGATCAGCGCATCGCGCCCCTCGACGGAAAGTGACACCGGCGCCCCCACCGGCAGCAGCACCTTGGTCGGCACATGGCCAAAGGGCAGGCCCGTCAGCACCGGGCAGGCCACCTGGCCGCGCAGCCAGTCCACCACGGTTTGCAGCTTGAAGCCCGCATCGTGGGCCGTCAGCCGGTACTCGGTGAACCGGCCCAGCACGATGGCTTTTTGCCGCGCCAGCACCCCGGCGTGCAGCAGCTGGGTCAGCATCCGCTCGATGCGGTAGGGATGCTCGCCCACGTCTTCCAGAAACAGAATGCCGCCGTCGATGTGCGGAAAGTACGGCGTGCCCAGCAGCGACACCAGCACCGCCAGATTGCCGCCCCACAGCACGGCGCCATCGGGCACGTCCACATCATCGGGCTGCGCGGTGGCCGCCCCGCGCTCCTTGGGCAGGCGCCAGCCGGCGCCCTCGCCCTGGCCGCAGAGCAGGTCTTCAAAAAATGCCTGGCAGATTTCATCCACCCCGTCCCTGGCCCCCAGGTCGGCGCACAGCAGCGGCCCGGCCCAGGTCACGCCCCCGGTCTGCGCCAGCAGGGCGTTTTGCAGGGCGGTGAAGTCGCTCATGCCGACAAACTGCGTGCCGCCCGCCACGGCCTTGGCAATGGCGGCGTAGTCGATGGCGGGCAGCAGCCGCGTCAGGCCATAGCCGCCCCGGGCCATCAAGGCCACGTCGGCCCCGCTGGCCGCGGCGCGGTGCAGGGCCGCCAGGCGCGTGGCGTCGTCCCCGGCAAAGCGCTGGTGGCGGGCCAGGGCGTCGGCATCCACCTCCACCGTATGCCCCAGCGCCTGCAGGCGGCGCACGCCACGGGCAAAAGCGGCCTTGTCACGCACCGCACCCGAGGGGGCGTAAACGTAGATATGTTTGCTGCCCGCATGGTGAGCACAGTGGCAGTCGTGCGGGTGGTGATGGTGATCGTCGTGATCGTGGGCCGGGGAGTGATCGTGGTGGTGATGGGCGTGGGACACGGTGTTCAGGCGCCATGCGGCGGCGAAGATTTTTCAGCGCCCAAGTATTCCATAGCCGCCCTGACCTGCGCCTGCGCAGTGGCGGCATCGTGCGGCACCGCGCTGTGCCAGCGAACCGTGGCCGTCCGCACAGGCCACTGCGCCCAGGCCCGGGGGCCGGCGCGGTGCCCGGCATCGGGAAACGGCGCATCCAGGGCCGTGTTGCCCAGCGGCGCCGGCCCTTGCAGGCACCAGTCCAGAACACCGTTCCAAACACCCTCCCCAACACCGCTGTCCGGGGATGACAGCACGGCCATGCACCCTTCCTGCGCCACCCAATGGCAATGCGAGATTTGCAAAAAATGCAGCAGCTCGCGCACGACCTGCATGTGCTTCTGCGGCGTATGCCACGGCATTTTCTTGGGCTTGTCGCTGCGCCCGAAGCCGATCCAGTCCAGCGCCACCACCCGCTGCCCGGCAGCCAGCAAAGCCGCCCCCAGATAACGCAGGCCGTAGCTGCTGCCCACCCCGTCGTGCAACAGCAGCCAGGCCGGAGCATCGCGCGGGCCTTCGTCCTGATAGTGCAGGCGCAGCCCGCCCAGGCTGGGCAAGTCGGCCACATACCGGGCGGCCCATCGCTCATCCGGCCCATCCTGCCAGTCATTCCAATCGGCAAAGCAGCGTTCGGGCGTGCGCAGCGCATCCTGGCGCAGCGGCTGGGCCTGCTGGCGCTGCTGCACGCGCCGGGCCTGGAAAAAATCGGCCAGCACGGCGGCGCATTCAGCCTCCAGCACACCGCCGACGATGGCGGTATGGGCGTTGAGCTGCGGCAGCGCAAACACGTCCAGCACCGACCCGGCGGCGCCGGTTTTCGGCTCCCGCGCCCCGTACACCACACGGGCCACGCGGGCGTGCAGCAACGCCCCGCTGCACATGGCGCACGGCTCCAGCGTCACGTACAGGGTGCAGCCCTCCAGCCGGTAATTGCCCAGCCGCCGGGCCGCCTGGCGCAGCGCCTGCACCTCGGCATGGGCAGTGGGGTCGTGCTGGCCGATCGGGGCGTTGCAGCCCTCGCCCAGCACCTGCCCGTCCTTGACCACCACGGCCCCGACGGGCACCTCGCCCGCCGCTGCCGCCTGCCGGGCCAGGCGCAGGGCGTGGCGCATCCAATGCAGATCGGTATCGGCTGGCACAGCAGAGGCGGCAACAGATGCAGCGGGGGGCAAAACAGGGGTGGACATAGGCGGCGAATTATCCGCCGCCCCGCAGCAACCACCCGGACAGGAGCGACCCAGGCCGCCCCTGTGAAACGTTACTTGCCGTTGTTCCTGGCCGTTGTTACTGCGCCTCGTCATCCAGATGGATCAACCCCGGCGCCAGCATCAGATGCGGCACGCCGCCGGGCAGGGCTGATTTCTGCTTGATAAGCCTCCACGCCCTGGGCCGCCCGCACCCCGGTGGCAAAACAGGCGGTCAGCAAATAGCCGCCCGTGGGCGCCTCCCAATCCAGCATTTCACCCGCACAGAACACGCCGGGCATGGCATGCAGCATCAGGCCATCGTCCAGCGCCTCGCGCAGCACGCCACCAGCGCTGCTGATGGCTTCGGCCAGCGGGCGCGGGGCCTTCAGGGCGATGGGCAGGGCCTGAATGGCCTCAGCCAATGCCGGGCCGTCGTCCATCTGCGCTTTGGTCAGCAGTTCGTACAGCAGGGCCAGCTTCACGCCCTCCAGCCCCAGGCGCCCTTTGAGGTGGCTGCTCAGGCTGCGCGAACCACGCGGATGCAGCACGGCTGCGCGGACTTTCTCCGCACTCCAGCCAGGCAACAGGTTGAGGGAAAATTTTGCCGCGCCGTTCTCTGCCAGCGCATCCCGCAGCCGGGCGCCGACCGCGTACACCAGACTGCCTTCGACCCCGGTGGCCGTCACGACACACTCGCCCTGGCGCTGCCACGTTGCAGCGGCACCATCGGCCAGGGTGATGGCGACATTCTTCAGCGGGGCACCGGCAAAACGCTCGGCAAAATGCGCCGTCCAGCCTTGCCCGGTACGGCCCAGAACATCGAAACCGCAGTTGGCCGGCAGCAAGGGCCGCAGCGCCACGCCACGCTGCGCCAACAGCGGCTGCCAGGCACCATCGGAACCCAATTGCGGCCAACTACCCCCGCCCAGCGCCAGGATCAGCGCCCGGGCCTGCACCGGTTGCAGCCCCTGTGCGCTGGCAAAGCAGGGCTGCCCTGCGGCATTCCACCCCTGCCAGCAGTGGCGCATGGCAAAGCGCACGCCCAGGCTGCGCAGCCGGGCCAGCCAGGCCCGCAGCAGGGGAGCGGCCTTCATGTCCGTCGGAAAAACCCGTCCGGAGGTGCCGACAAACGTCTCCACCCCCAAATCCCGCGCCCAGGCCCGCAGTGCCGTAGCGCCAAAGTCCTCCAGCAAGGGCGCAAGCCAGGCACTGGCCTGCCCATAGCGCTCCACAAAAGGGGCAAAGTCTTCGGAATGGGTCAGATTCATGCCCCCTTTGCCGGCCAGCAAAAACTTGCGGCCGACCGTGGCCTTGCCATCCAGCACCAGCACTTGCCGCCCCTGCTCGGCCAAACGCTGCGCCGCCATCAGCCCCGCAGGGCCGGCCCCGACAATGGCAACGTCACACGACAAGGGGGGCAGAACGACGGGGCTGGACATAAATGGATCTGACGGCAAGCAAAGGGGGCGCAGCATAGCGTCAGGGACAAGCCCCAGCAGGTGCATTGCATTTACCGCCCGCCAGCAGCGATACCGGGCTTCGCCTTTCAAACCCGGCCCAGGCATTGATTTCTGTCACAATGAAGCCAGTTATTTTCTTGCCCGGCCTGACCGGGTTTGGCCAGTTCAGCAAAGGATGAAATTCATGGCAAGCGACCTCATCAAGCACATCACCGACGCCAGCTTTGAAGCCGACGTGCTTCAGTCCGGCAGCACGGTTTTGCTGGATTTCTGGGCCGAATGGTGCGGCCCCTGCAAGATGATTGCGCCCATTTTGGACGAAGTGGCCACCACCTACGCCGGCAAGCTCACGGTCGCCAAAATGAACGTCGATGAAAACCGCGCCGTCCCGGCCAAATTCGGCATTCGCGGCATTCCCACGCTGATGCTGTTCAAAAACGGCGAACTGGCCGCCACCAAGGTCGGCGCCCTGTCCAAAGCCCAGCTCACGGCTTTTATCGACCAGCAACTGGCATAACCCGCAGGGCACAAGCCACCGGCTTCAAGGCAAGGATATAAAATCCGCTTCACGGCCCATCTGGCAAAAATGCTGGATGGGCCGGTTTATTTCCTGTCATAATCGCCCTTTATCTGCAGCCAGACCCACCGCTGCATCACCAGCCTCCAGAACCCGACGCGATGGCTGGCATCCCTGACGAATATCCAAGGGCCTCGCGCCCCATCCCCCTCTGAACCTTTTGCACTCCGCCCAAGGAGTATGTTTCATGCACTTGAATGAACTCAAGGCACTGCATGTGTCTGAAGTGGCCCAACAGGCCGAAGAACTGGGTATTGAAAACATTGGCCGTATGCGCAAGCAGGAGCTGATGTTTGCGATCATCAAAAAACGGGCCAAAGCCGGCGAACAGGTGTTTGCCGACGGCGTGCTGGAAATCCTGCCCGACGGCTTCGGCTTCCTGCGCAGCCCGGACACCAGCTACACCGCCAGCACCGACGACATCTACATCAGCCCCAGCCAGGTGCGCCGCTTCAGCCTGCACACCGGCGACATGATCGAAGGCGAAGTGCGCATTCCCAAGGACGGCGAGCGCTACTTTGCCCTGACCAAGCTGGACAAGGTCAATGGCAACCCGCCCGAGCAGAACAAGCACAAGGTGCTGTTCGAGAACCTGACCCCGCTGTTCCCGAAAAACCAGATGCGCCTGGAGCGCGACATCAAGGCCGAGGAAAACATCACCGGCCGCATCATCGACATCATCGCCCCCATCGGCCGTGGCCAGCGGGCGCTGATCGTTGCCCCGCCCAAGAGCGGCAAGACGGTGATGATGCAGCACATCGCCCACGCCATTACCGCCAACAACCCGGACGTACATCTGATCGTGCTGCTGGTCGATGAGCGTCCCGAGGAAGTGACGGAAATGCAGCGCTCGGTACGCGGCGACATCATCGCCTCCACCTTCGACGAACCGGCCACACGCCACGTTCACGTAGCGGAAATGGTCATCGAACGTGCCAAACGCCTGGTGGAACTGAAAAAGGACGTGGTGATCCTGCTGGACTCCATCACCCGCCTGGCCCGCGCCTACAACAACGTGGTACCCAGCTCCGGCAAGGTGCTGTCCGGCGGTGTCGATTCCAACGCCCTGCACCGACCCAAGCGCTTTTTCGGCGCGGCCCGCAATGTGGAAGAAGGCGGCAGCCTGACCATCATCGCCACCGCCCTGGTCGATACCGGCAGCCGCATGGACGAGGTGATCTTTGAAGAATTCAAGGGCACGGGCAACAGCGAAATCCACCTGAGCCGCCGTCTGTACGAAAAGCGCGTATTCCCGGCCATCGAACTGTCCAAGAGCGGCACGCGCCGCGAGGAATTGCTGCTGGCTCCGGAAATCCTGCAAAAGACCCGCATCCTGCGCCAGTTCATGTACAACATGGACGAGATCGAGTCCATGGAACTGATGATCAAGAAGATGAAAGAGACCAAGAACAACTCCGAATTCTTCGAGGCCATGCGCCGTGGAGGGTAAAAAAACGTCAAGTACCATTTAACTTGACTAAAGCGCGGCAGCGCTTCATAGAATCAAGCATCGCGCGGCGTTGAAGGCACGGTTCATCCACCAACAAACACCTCAAAATGCTTGATTTTTTTCGTCGCCTGCTGGGGGGCTCAAAAACCCCAGCCCCTACCGCAAAAACGCAAAAGCGGTTTGCCACGCTCAATCAAATAGCACCCCTGAAAAACGGGGACAAAGCGGTCGGCAAAAAAACCGCAGTGTCGCAAGCCCACGATTCGGTAATTCAGGAAACCATCTCGCCCACGGTGTCCTTTGTCTGCCGCGAGCCGGTGCTGGATCGCAAGGAGCGCATTGCCGGCTATATCTTCGATCTGCAAGAAGCCTTGCGCTTGCGCCTGCAAGGACGTGAAGGCATGCTGCATCGCGCATATGACGATGCCCTGCTGCGCAGCCTGTCTTCGCTGGGCATTGCCAGTCTGCTGGAGCACCGGCTGGCATTTGTCAATTTAACCCCGGCCTCGCTGCTCAACCCGCTGATTCTGCGCCTGCCGCCCAAGAACACCGTCCTGATGCTGCGTCCGGGCAACACGCCCCTCGACCCCGCAAAAATCATTCCGCAGCTCAAGGCGCTGGACAAAGCCGGTTTCGCCTACGGCTGGGTCATCGGCAAAAAAGACCTCGCCATGCACCACGGCACCCTGGCCCCCCTGGCGGTACAGGCCAATTACATCCAATTGGAAACCGCCGGTTTCGATGGCCGGGAAATCGACAACCTGCGCAAAGCCCTCTCCAGCAAACGCACCCTGCAACAAGGCAAATTGCATTTACTGGCCAACGAGCTGGACAGTTTTGATGAATTCAATCTCTGCTTCGAACGTGGTTTCGATTTTTTCACGGGCAATTTCGTGACCAGCCGGGAAAACTGGCATCCCCCGAAAAGCGACATCAACCGCATGCTAGCCGTGAAATTGCTCAATTTGCTGCGCACCGACGAAGAATTGAAAGCGATTGCCGAGCAAATCACCGCCGATCCGATAATGACGTTCAAGCTGCTGCGCTACCTCAACTCCCCGGCCATTGGCCTGCAAACCCCGATTCTGACCATCGACAAGGCGCTGCTCATCCTGGGGCGCGAACGCTGCTACCGCTGGCTCTCGCTCCTGCTGTTCGACATCAAGCAGTCCACCTTCCGCGAACGTCTGCTGACGGAACAAGCCCTGACCCGTGCCTTCTTTCTGGAAAGTCTGGCAGGGCTGGGCAAGGTCCCCGAGGACAAGGATGCGCTCTTCATCCTGGGACTGTTTTCCATGCTCGACCTCCTCATGGGCGCACCGCTGCCCGAGCTGCTCGAACAAACCCAGTTGCCACCGGCGCTGCACCAGGCCCTGTTGGGCCAGCCCAGCGAATACCTGGCCCCGCTGGAGCTGGCCAAGGCCGAAAACCGGCACCATGCAGAAAACATCACCCAGCTGGCTGCGGCCTGCGAAGTCAATGCGCTGCAGATTCTGGAACGCAGCATCGAAGCCCTGAGCAAGGCGCACGCCACGATGGCCCTGCACGAGGCTTGATGCCTTCCACATATAAAGCAGGAATTTGAGTTTTCTTCATATAATCGAGGGCTTTTCTATGCGGCAAGTATCTTGGGTTTTTGAGTCTGGCAGCGGTTGCCGGGCGCCCGGGGCGGCTACCGCACTTGGCTAAAGGAAGATCATGAAAGAAGGCATCCACCCCAATTACCGCGAAGTTTTGTTCGTGGACCTGTCCAACGGTTTCAAATTCGTGACCCGTTCGTGCGTGAACACCAAGGAAACCGAAACCTTCGAAGGTAAAGAGTACCCCCTGTTCAAGCTGGATACCTCTTCGGAATCGCACCCCTTCTACACCGGCACGCAAAAATCCGTGGACAACATGGGTGGCCGCGTGGAGCGCTTCCGCAACCGTTTCGGCAAGAAGTAATTTCTGCCCCACGGTTTTTCCGCGCAAGCACCGCGAACAAGGCAGCCGGGTATCCTGGCTGCCTTTTTCTTTGGTGCATATTGATGAAGCTGCCGCCTGCGCTACGCTGCCACGCCTGCGTCCCCGGGCGCTGCTTTTTTCGCCCTTCTGCCTGACACCGCCCACCTGCCATGCTACTGCCCACCCCTGCCATCGTTGCCCAAAGCGCCGTGCGGCGCCTGCCACGCAGCATCATGCTGCTGCTGTGCAGTGTTTATGTGCTGGCAGGTTTCATTGGTCGCAGCCCCTGGCGCGAGGCGGACATGCAGGCCTTTAGCCTGATGCGGGCCCTGGCCCTGGGGCAGACCAGTTGGCTGCACCCTCAGATCGGGCCGTTGTCGCCCACCGAGCCGGGGCTGTTGCAGTACTGGCTGGGCGCCTGGGCCATCCAGTTGCTACCTGCCGACTGGAGCAGCGACTGGGTGGTGCGCCTGCCCTTCATGGCGTTGCTGGCCCTGGCACTGACCTGCACCTGGGGGGCGGTGCATGGCCTGGCACGGATGCCCGGCGCCCAGCCGGTGAGCTTTGCCTTCGGCGGCGAAGCGCATCCGCGTGATTACGCCTGTGCCCTGGCCGATGGTGCGGTGCTGGCCCTGCTGGCTTGCCTGGGGTTGACCCAGATGGGGCACGAGACAACCCACACCCTGGTGCAGTTGAGCGCCACCTGCGCCGTGTTCTACGCGGCCAGCAACCTGTGGTGGCAACCGCGCCGCGCCGCTGTGGCTGCTTTTCTGGGGCCGGTTGCCCTCGGACTGGCCGGAGCACCGGCGCTGGCCGTGGTTCTGGCGGGGCTGACGATCGCCTTGCTCTGTCTGGCCAGAACCCCTAGGCTGACGCACCGTTATAGCTGGCTGGCATGGTGGACGCTGGCCTTGTTCTGCACCGCCGGGCTGGCCGCAGCCCTGCAACTGTGGCACTGGGCACCGCCGCCCCAGCGCGACTGGGCCAGCATGGCACGGCTCCTGACCTGGTTCAGCTGGCCCGCCTGGCCGCTGGCGCTGTGGACGCTGTGGCGCTGGCGCCGCCAACTGGCCCAGCCGTGGCGGCAGCTGCACCTGAGCATTCCCCTGGGGTTGTGGTCGATCACCCTGCTGGCAATGCTGCTCAATACCGAGCGCGATGCCTCGCTGCTGCTGACCCTGCCGGCCATCGCGGCACTGGCCGCTTTCGCCCTGCCGACGCTGCGCCGTAGCCTGGGCGCCCTGATCGACTGGCTGACGCTGATTTTCTTCACCGTCTGTGCCTTGACGATCTGGATCGTCTGGCTCTCGGTGCAGACCGGCTTTCCGGCCAAGCCTGCGGCGAACGTGGCCCGCCTGTCCGACGGCTATTTGCCGCCATTCGAAGCCCTGCCCTTTGGCATTGCCCTGGCGGCCAGCGCGGCCTGGCTGCTGCTGGTGGCCTGGCGCACCCGCCGCCACCGGGCGGCGATCTGGAAAAGCCTGGCCCTGCCCGCTGGCGGAACGGTGCTGGGCTGGGTGCTGCTGATGACGCTGTGGCTGCCCATGCTGGACTATGGCCGCAGCTACGCCCCGCAAATTACCCGCCTGCAAACCACCCTGCCAGCCCAGCCCGGTTGCGTGCAAACCTGGGGCCTGAGCATGGCCCAGGTGGGCGCCTTGCGCTGGCACACCGACTGGAACATCGTGCCCACCAGCAGCCCTGCACCCCAGTGCGCCTGGCTGATTACGGCCAGCCACACCGAATGGCAGGCCAACAGCAACGCCTACGCGGCGCAGTGGCTGCCGGTGCGCAACGTGCTGCGCCCGACCAACCGGGACGACCAGTGGCTGGTGCTGCAACGGCGCAATCCCTGACCTCCCTTTTTTTCTATGTCCGATATTTCCGTTATTGCCCGCCATGCCGTGACCGTGCTGGCGGGCCAGCTGGCCGTGATGGCCTTTGGTGTGACCGACACCATCGTCGCCGGGCGCTTTTCTGCCGATGCGCTGGCCGCTCTGTCCGTTGCGTCTGCCGTGTTCGTGAGCGTTTACGTCTCGCTCATGGGCGTGTTGCAGGCGCTGCTGCCCGTCTGGGCCGAACAGCACGGGCGCGGCGAGACGGCGGCCATCGGGCAGTCGTTTCGCCAGTCGCTGTACCTGGCCGCCGCCGCCAGCGTCTTGGGCATGGCGGTGCTGCTGTTCCCCGATCCGCTGCTGCGCCTGACCGAAGTGCCCGCCGCCATGCAGGAAAGCGTGCGGCACTACCTCATCATCGTCGGCTGGGCGCTGCCTTCGGCGCTGTTCTTTCGCCTCTACACCACGCTGAACCAGGCGCTGGGCCGCCCGCAGCTCGTCACCTGGATTCAGGTAGGCGCCCTGGTGCTGAAGGTGCCGCTGTCGGTCTGGTTCACCTTTGGCGGCTGGGGCATCGCGCCGCAAGGGGCTGCGGGCTGTGCCTGGGCCACGCTGCTGGTCGATTACGCCATCGCCATCGCCGCCCTGGTGCTGATGCGCACTCAGGGGTTTTACCGCCCGCTGCGCCTGTGGCAACGCCTGGAAGCGCCCGACTGGCAACGCCTGCGGGACTTTCTGCGCCTGGGCGTTCCGGCGGGGCTGGCGATCGGGGTGGAGGTGACCTCGTTCACCCTGGTGGCCCTGTTCGTCGCCCGCCAGGGCACGCTGTCGGCCGCCAGCCACCAGATCGCTGCCAACCTGGCGGCCATCTGCTACATGCTGCCGCTGTCGCTGGGCATTGCCGTCAGCGCCCGCGCCAGCTGGTGGCGCGGGCAGGGGCAGGAGCTACGCGCCCAGCAGGTCGCCTGGCTGGGTGTGCGCCTGGCCCTGGCCTGCGGCGCCCTGCTGTGCGGCGCGATGCTGCTCACGCGCCACTGGCTGCCCCAGGTCTATACGGGCGATGCCGCCGTCATCGCCCTCACGGCCTCGCTGCTGCTGTGGGTGGCGCTGTACCAGGCGGCGGACAACGTGCAGTGCGTCTGCATCTTTTTGCTGCGCAGCTGGCGCGTGACGCTGGCGCCGCTGCTGGTCTACTGCACCTTGCTGTGGGGTGCGGGCCTGGGCGGCGGGTATTGGCTGGCGTATAAAAACAGAGCTACTTCCGCTGATTGGCAAACGATTCCAACACCTTTCTGGGTTGCAACATCCGTATCGCTAGCGGTGGTAGCTATTATCTTTGTTGTCATCGTTCGGCGGGTGTTTGCTGCCCAGCGCCGGGACATCCGGACGGACGGCGGCACGCCCGCTGCGGCATGAGGGTATGCCTCAACATCGCGGGGCTGTCACGCCGTTGTCACACAGTCTTTTCAGACTGCACGGTTGGCCCGCAAACGCCCCCTGCATTCTAAAAAAAGGATAAACACCCCATGGCCCCCGAATCCCTGCTTGCTGCCGTAGACCTTGGCTCGAACAGCTTCCGGCTGGAAATTGGCCGCATCGGCTCGCACCAGCGCATCGAGCGCGTCGAATACCTCAAGGAAACGGTACGCCTGGGCGGCGGCCTGAACGCCCAGCACGCGCTGACGCGCGAGGCGATGGAGCGCGGCTGGGCCTGCCTGGCGCGGTTCGGCGAACGGCTGACCGGCTTCGCCCCGGCCCAGGTCTGCGCCGTGGCCACGCAAACCTTGCGCGAGGCACGCAACCGTGCGGAGTTCATCGAGCGCGGCAGCGAGCTGCTGGGCTTTCCCATCGCCATCATCCCGGGCGAGGAAGAAGCCCGCCTGATCTACCGGGGCGTGGCCAGCGCCCTGGCGCCCAGCCAGCAGCGCCGGCTGGTCATCGACATTGGCGGGCGCTCGACCGAAATCACCCTTGGCCAGCACAGCCAGGCGCTGCAATGCGCCTCGTTCGCGCTGGGCAGCGTGTCGTGGAGCAGCCATTTCTTTGCCGATGGCGTACTGGACAAGGCAAGCTTTGCCGCCGCCATCGCCGCCGCGCAAAGCACGCTGGCTGCGGCCTGCACGGCCTACCCGGGCACGGCGTGGGATTGCGCCTACGCCTCGTCCGGCACGGCCCATGCGATTGACGAAATCCTCACCGCCCTGGGGCTGGACGGCCGCGTCATCACCCCGCAGAAGCTGCGCCACCTGCAAGCACTGCTGCTGCAGGCGGGCCATATCGACCAGTTGCGCCTGCCGGCACTCAAGGAAGAGCGCCGCCCGGTGCTGGCCGGGGGCATCAGCGTCATGCTGGCCGTGGTGGAACTGCTGGACATTGCCGAGCTGGAAGTGGCCCAGGGCGCACTGCGCCAGGGCGTGCTGCACGACCTGCTGGAACACGAACCGCCCGCCGACAAGGAGGCTGCCGAAATCCTCGCCCTGCAACAGGATTTTGGCGTGGACACGGCCCAGGCCGAGCGCGTCTGCCGCGTCGCCACCACCCTGTGGAACAGCCTGCGTCCCGCCGAGGCAGATGCGGCAGACGCTGCCATCACCACCCAGGCCCTGCGCATCGCCGCCCTGCTGCATGAGGTGGGTATGCGCGTGGCCTTGAACGACTACCACCACCACGGCGCCTACATCCTGCGGCACTGCGCCCACGCCACCTGGGACGACGGCCTGCGCCAGCGCATCGGCCAGCTGGTGCTGGGCCACCAGGGCAAGCTGCGCAAGCTGGGCGATGCCATTGCCGACCCTGCCCTGGCCCTGCCGCTGCTGGCGCTGCGCCTGGCCATCCAGCTCTGCCACGCCCGGCGCGACCCGCAACTGACCGGCATCACCCTGACCCGCAACGGCACGGACTGCCGGCTGCACGCCCCTGACGGCTGGGCCAGCGCCTATCCGCAATCGGCCCGTTTGCTGGCGCTGGAGGGGCAGGCCTGGGGGAAGACGCCGTGGGGGGTAGTGGTGGATATGGCTTACGGCTTGTGATGGTTGTTTTGGGGGTGACGGCTGTTGCAACGGTGTTCTTGTTGTGCTTGCGGGTTGCCCTGCAAAGGCGTTTTTTTATTGTTTTTAAAACTCAAAAAACCGACAAAAACACAGTGAAAAACACCACTCACCCCTTCCCTCCACCGTAATTCCCCATCAACTGCCGCTGCGCCCCCAGCCCCTCCCCGGGCCGCATGGGACGCGCATAAACCCCGTCGCTGCCCAGCGTCCAGGCATCGCGGTCATCGTGCAGGTAGGCGGCCAGGCATTCGTCGACGATGCGCTGGCGCAGCACGCGGTTGTGTACCGGCCAGGCCAGTTCTACGCGGCGCAGCATGTTGCGGCTCATCCAGTCGGCGCTGGACAGGTACAGCACTTCGTGCGTCCCCCAGGCGAAGTAAAAGACTCGCGAATGCTCCAGAAAGCGTCCGATGACGGAGCGCACGCGGATGTTCTGCGTCCTGCCCGGCACCTGCGCGGGCAGCATGCAGGCGCCGCGCACGATCAGGTCGATCTGCACGCCCTGGCGGCCGGCCTCGACCAGGGCGGCGATCAGCGCCTCGTCGGTCAGCGCGTTCATCTTCAGCACGATGCGGGCATCCTTGCCCTTGGCGGCTGCGCTGGCGGCCTGGCCGATGCGCTCCAGCATCTGGCTGTGCAGGTGGAAGGGGGCCATCACCAGGTGCTGGAGCGTCGGCAGGCGGTTGTGGCTGGAGAGGTGGCGGAACACCGCGTCCATGTCCTCGGTCATGGCGGCATCGCAAGTCAGGTGGCTCAGGTCGGTGTAGAGCCGGGCGCTGCGGGCGTTGTAGTTGCCGGTGGACAGGTGGCCGTAGCGCTGCAGTTGCCCGGTGCGCTTGTCGCGGCGGGTGATGAGCAGCATCTTGGCGTGGGTTTTCAGGCCGACCACGCCGTAGACGACCTGCACGCCCAGCGATTCGAGCTGTTCGGCCCAGTTGATGTTGGCCTCTTCGTCGAAGCGGGCCTTCAGCTCCAGCACGGCCAGCACTTCCTTGCCCCGGCTGACGGCCTCGGCCAGCAGGCGCATGATTTCCGAGTCGGCACCGGTGCGGTAGATGGTCTGCTTGATGGCCAGCACCTGCGGGTCGTTCACCGCCTCGCGCAGCAGCTCCAGCACGGCGTCGAAGTCCTCGAAGGGCTGGTGGATCAGCACGTCGCCCTTGCGCATCTGCGCCATGACCGAGCGCCCCGCCACCAGTTGCCGGGGCCAGGCCGGCTTCCAGGGGGAAAACAGCAGGGCCGGGTCATCCACCAGGCTCACCAGCTGCATCTGGCGCACCAGATTGACCGGCCCCTTGACGCGGAACAGCGCCTGCGGCGGCAGCCCGTGCTGTTCCAGCAGCAAACTGGCCAGCACGGGCGAGCAGGAAGCCGACACCTCCAGCCGCACCGCCTGCCCGTAGTGGCGATGGTGCAGCCCCTGGCGCAGGGCGGTACGCAGGTTGATGACGTCCTCCTCATCCACTGCCAGATCGGAGTTGCGCGTCACGCGAAACTGCGAGAACTCGGCCACCTCGCGGCCCGGAAACAATTCGGCCAAATGCGCCCGCACGATGCTGGAGATGCTGACGAACAGCCGCTCCTTGCCCGCAATCTTCTGCGGCAGGGCAATCAGGCGCGGCAGCGCACGCGGCACCTTGACGATGGCCACCTCGTTCGCACGGCCAAAGGCATCCACGCCATCCAGGCGCACGATGAAGTTCAGCGCCTTGTTCGCCACCTGGGGGAAGGGGTGAGACGGGTCGAGGCCCACCGGCACCAGCAGGGGCTGCACCTCGCGCAGAAAGTATTCGTGAACCCAGCGGCGCTGGGCGGCGTTGCGCTCGCCGTGCGAGATCAGGCGGATGCCGTGGGCATGGAAGGCCGGAATCAGCGCCTGGTTGTAAAGCTGGTACTGGTGTGCCACCAACGCCTGCGCCTGCGCCATCAGCGCGGCAAAGCTGGCCGCCGTGTACGTGCCGCGCTCGTCCCCGGCCTTGGCCGCCGAGACGTGCGGGGCACAGCGCACCTCGAACCATTCGTCCAGGTTGGACGAGACGATGCACAGGTAGCGCAGGCGTTCGAGCAGGGGCACGTCCTTGCGCTCGGCCCAGCTCAACACCCGTTCGTTGAAGGCCAGGATGCTCAGATCGCGGTCCAGCAACGGCAGCGGCGGCCCGCTGGGCACTTTCGGCGCGGGGGCGGCGTGCGCCAGGGCTGTGGCCAGGGGGATGGCTTCAGGCGCTTGGGCCTGCGGGTCGGGCCCAGCCAGCACGATGGCGTTGGCCTCCACCGCCAGGAACACTGGCGCAGGGGGCCCACCGGTAGCGGTAACGGTTGCGGGAGCAGGAGCAACAACGTCCAGGGAAAGCGTTTGCGTCGTCATAAAGGTCAGCAGCAGTGGTTACAAGCCTGCCAGTCTGCCGACGCCGTGTGACAACTGTATGACCTTTCGAGGGCGCGACAATCCTAAATAAATAGCTGTTTCCGCTGATGAATAAACGATTTCTATGTTTTTTATATCTGAAATCATTTACTCATCATCGGAAACAGCAATGATTTTTGTAGTCTAGGAAAGATCGGGGCGAATCCGCCGTGCCGGGAAATGCACGGTGAACGTGCTGCCCTGGCCCAGTTGGCTTTCGATATGCAGTTGCGCCCCGTGGCGCTGCAGGGCGTGCTTGACGATGGCCAGCCCCAGGCCGGTGCCGCCGGTTTCGCGCGAGCGGCTGCGGTCGATGCGGTAAAAGCGTTCGGTCAGCCGCGCCAGGTGCTCGGGGGCGATGCCGGGGCCGGTGTCGCGCACCTGCAGCCGGGCGCTGCCGTCGGGCTGGGGCAGCCAGCGCACCTGCACCTGCCCGCCTGCGGGGGTGTAGCGCAAGGCATTGGTGATGAGGTTGGAGAAGGCGCTGACCAGTTCGACCTGCACGCCCAGCAGTTCCCCATCCATGCCGGGGGCGTCGGGGGCCGGAAATTCCAGCCGGTGCGCCGCCTCTCCCTGTTGGCCCTGCTGGCACAACAGGGCCGACAGGGCGCGGGCTTCCACCTCGCACTGTTGCAGGATGGCCGCCACCCCCACGGACTGATCGTAGCCCGGCAAGGGACTGCCTTCCAGGCGCGAGAGGGTCAGCAAGTCCTGCACCAGATGGTGCATGCGCTGCGCCTGCTGGCCCATGAGGTGCAGGTAGCGCTGGCGCTGCTCGGCCTCCAGCTCCAGGGTTTGCAGGGTTTCGACAAAGCCGACCAGCACGGTGAGCGGCGTGCGGATTTCGTGCGAGACGTTGGCGACGAACTCGCGGCGCATGGCCTCGGCCTGCTCCAGCGCAGTCACGTCCCGCGCCAGCAGCAGGTGCTGGCCGTCGCCGTAAGGGTAGAGCTGCACCGACAGGCGGGCGCCCTGGCTGCCGTCCAGGGTCAGGGGTTGGGAAAAATCGCCCTCGTGCCAGTAGGTGAGCAAGGCCGGGTCGCGCACCAGATGGCCCAGCGCCTGGCCCAGATCGCGCTCGGCCTGCAGGCCGAAGTGGCCTTCGGCCATGCGGTTGCACCATTCGATCTGGCCGTGGGCGTCCAGCAGAATCAGGCCGTTGGGGCTGGCCTGCAAGGCGTGCAACATGCCCTGCACGCGCTGGCGGGCGGTCTGGGCGGTTTGCTCCTTGGCCCGCAGCCAGCGCCGGGCCGATGCGCTCAAGCCCCCCCACAGGCCATGCAGGCGCGGCACGGCGGCCAGGCGGCCCGTTTGCAGCCAGCGCCACAGTTGGCCGGCCTGCCAGTTGTCCCACAGCAGCCACAGCCAACTGCCCAGCAGGGCGGCGGCCAGGGCCCCGCCCCACCCGGCCAGCCAGGCGCCCACGGCGGCCAATGCCGCCTGGGCCAGCACCAGGGCCAGCCAGCGTTGCCACAGCGCGTTCATGCGGGGTTGGCGCTCAGGCGGTAGCCCGCCCCGCGCACGGTATGCACCATGGCCCCGGCCTGGCCCAGCGCCTGGCGCAGGCGCTTGACGTGGACATCGACGGTGCGCTCTTCCACATACACGGCATCGCCCCAGACCTGGTCGAGCAACTGGCTGCGGCTGTGCACGCGCTCGGGGTGCTGCAAGAAATGGCGCAGCAGCTTGAATTCCATCGGCCCGAGCTTGAGCGCCTCGCCCTGGTAGCTGACCTGGTGGGTGGCGCCATCCATGCGCAACTCGCCCACCTGCAGCACCTGCCCGACACTGAGCGGGTCGCGGCGGCGCAGCACGGCGCGGATGCGGGCCAGCAGCTCCTGGATGGAAAACGGCTTGGTGATGTAGTCGTCCGCCCCGGCGTCCAGGCCGGCGATCTTGTCCGGCTCGTCGCTGCGGGCCGTCAGCATCAGGATCGGCACCTGCCTGGTGCGCGGCTGGCTGCGCCAGTGCCGGGCCAGCTCCAGCCCGCTGCGGCCACCGGGCAGCATCCAGTCCAGCAAGATCAGTTCGGGCACGCACGCGTCCAGCGCCTTCTGGGCGCTGGGGCCGTCCTCGGCGCACACGGGGGTGAAGCCGTGGTGGCGCAGGTTGATGGCGATGAGTTCGGCGATCGCAGGCTCGTCCTCCACGATCAGTACCTGGGGCAGCTTCTTCATGGGCGGGCGGGGTTTTGCAGGATGGACACGATCTGCTCCACGCTCTGGTGGCGCACGTCCTTGCCCTCGACCAGGTAGATCACCTGTTCGGCCACGTTCTTGCTGTGGTCGCCGATGCGTTCGATGGCCTTGGCCAGAAACAGCAAGTCCAGGCTGGCGGAAATCTTGCGCGGGTCTTCCATCATGTAGGTGATGAGGGTGCGCACGAAGCGGTCGAACTCGGCATCGATCCGGTCGTCCTCTTTCAGGATGGCCAGCGCCGCGCCGGTGTCCAGCCGCGCAAAGGCGTCCAGCGTCTTGCGCAGCAGGTCGGAGGCCATTTCCGCCGCCACGCGCAAGTCGCCGGAGGGCAAGACCCGCGCCGTGCCGCTGTCGATGATCGACTGCACCATGCGGGCCATTTTGTGCGCCTCGTCGCCCATGCGCTCCAGGTTGGCCGTGGCCTTGGAGAAGGCGATCAGCAGGCGCAGGTCCCGCGCCGTCGGCTGGCGCCGCGCGATGATGGTGGACAGGTCGTGGTCGATCTCCATCTCCAGCGCATTCACGCGCTTTTCGGTGGCAACCACCTGATCGACGGCCTCGGTGCTGAAGCTGGTCAGCGCCTGCACGGCGGTGCGCAGCTGTGCTTCGACCAGCCCGCCCAGTTCCATGACGCGGGCAGAGACGCGGTTGAGTTCGGCATCGAACTGGCTGGAGAGATGTTTTTCAGTCATGGCAATGCTTTCTTTACCCGAAACGGCCCGTGATGTAGTCCTCGGTCTCTTTACGCTGGGGTTTGAGGAACATCTGCTCGGTCGCGCCAAATTCCATCAACTCGCCCAGGTACATATAGGCCGTGTAGTCGCTGCACCGCGCCGCCTGCTGCATGTTGTGCGTGACGATGACGACGGTGTAGTCGTCCTTCAGCTCGGCAATCAGCTCCTCGATCTTGGCGGTGGAGATGGGGTCGAGGGCCGAGCAGGGCTCGTCCAGCAGCAGCACCTCGGGCTTGATGGCGATGCCCCGGGCAATACACAGGCGCTGCTGCTGCCCGCCGGACAGGCCCGCGCCGCTCTGGCCCAGCTTGTCCTTGACCTCTTTCCACAGCGCCGCCTTTTGCAGCGCCCATTCCACGCGGTCGTCCATCTCGGCGGGGCTGAGGTTCTCGAACAGCTTCACGCCAAAGGCGATGTTGTCGTAGATCGACATGGGAAACGGCGTCGGCTTCTGGAACACCATGCCCACCTTGGCCCGGATCAGCGCCACGTCCTGCCGGGATTGCAGCAGGTTCTGGCCGTCGAGCAGAATTTGCCCCTCGGCGCGTTGCTCCGGGTACAGCTCGAACATGCGGTTGAAGGTGCGCAGCAGGGTCGATTTGCCGCAGCCCGAGGGGCCGATGAAGGCCGTCACCTGCTTTTCCGGAATGTCCAGGTGGATGTTTTTCAGCGCATGGAATTTGCCGTAATAAAAATTCAAGTCCCGCACGGCCAGCTTGACCGGCTGGGCCGCTGGCAGGGGGGTGGTCACAGGGGTAGTCATCATAGAAAGCAGATACCTATTTCTTTATTTCTGGCGGGTCAGCCAACGCGCCAGGATGTTCAGGCCCAGCACCGCCAGGGTGATGAGGAACACCGCCGCCCAGGCCAGCTGCTGCCAGTTTTCATAGGGGCTCATGGCAAATTTGAAGATCGTCACCGGCAGGCTGGCCATGGGTTTGCCCAGGTCGCCGTTCCAGAACTGGTTGTTCAGCGCGGTGAACAGCAGGGGCGCCGTCTCGCCCGCAATCCGGGCCACGGCCAGCAGCACGCCCGTCATCACCCCGGCGCGGGCGGCCCGCAGCGTGACCAAGCCGATGACCTTGTGCTTGGGCGTGCCCAGGGCATAAGCCGCTTCGCGCAGGCTGGCGGGCACCAGGACGAGCATGTTCTCGGTCGTGCGGATGACCACGGGAATCACGATCAGGGCCAGCGCCACCACCCCGGCCCAGCCGGAAAAACTGCGCATCGGCGCCACCACCACGGTGTAGACGAACAGACCGATCACGATGGAAGGGGCCGACAGCAAAATATCGTTCACGAACCGCGTGGTGCTGGCCAGCGTGCCCTGGCGGCCATATTCGGCCAGGTACACCCCGGCCAGCACCCCGATGGGCGTGCCCACCAGGGTGGCCAGCGCCACCATCACGAACGAGCCGAAGATGGCGTTCGCCAGCCCCCCCGCCTCGTTGGGCGGCGGCGTCATGTCGGTGAACAGCGCCAGGCTCAGGCCACCCAGCCCCAGGCGGATGGTTTCCCACAGAATCCACACCAGCCAGAAGACGCCGAACAGCATGGCCGCCAGCGACAGGCCGATGGCCAGCTGGTTGATGCGCTTGCGCCGCGCATAGCGCTGCTGCGCATGAGGAAGGTGGCCGCTCATGTCCGCCCCCCTTCCTGGCGCTGCAAACGCAACATCAGCAATTTGGACAAGGCCAGCACCACAAAGGTAATGAAGAACAGCACCAGCCCCAGGTAGATGAGCGATGCCTGGTGCAGCCCGGCACCGGCCTCGGCAAACTCGTTGGCCAGGGCCGAGGTAATGCTGTTGGCCGCTTCGAACACCGACAAAGAGTTGAGTTGGTTCATATTGCCGATCACAAAGGTCACCGCCATGGTCTCGCCCAGGGCGCGGCCCAGGCCCAGCATGACGCCGCCCAGCACGCCGGTCTTGGTGTACGGCAGCACCACCTTCCATACCACCTCCCAGGTGGTGGCCCCCAGGCCGTAGGCGGATTCTTTCAGCAGGGTCGGCGTGACCTCGAACACATCGCGCATCACCGAGGCGATGAACGGGATCACCATGATGGCCAGGATCAGCCCCGCCGCAAAAATGCCGATGCCCACCGGCGGGCCGGACACCAGCGCTTCCAGGTACGGCACGCCGGTCAGCAGTTCCTGCAACGGCTGCTGCACATACCGCGCCAGCAGTGGCCCCAGCACCATCAAGCCCCACATGCCGTAGACGATGGAGGGCACTGCGGCCAGCAGTTCCACCGCCGTCCCCAGCGGGCGTTTGAGCCAGGCGGGCGACAGTTCGGTCAGGAACAAGGCGATGCCGAAACTCACCGGCACGGCAATGAGCAGCGCCAGGGCCGAGGTGGCCAGGGTGCCGTAAATCATCACCAGGCCGCCGTAATCGTCCTGCACGGGGTCCCAGACGCTGCGGACCAGAAATGCCAGGCCATATTCGCGGATGGCAGGCCAGGCCCCCACCAGCAAGGTCAGCAAGATGGCCAGCAGCAGGCCCAAGGTAAGCAGCGCCGCCCCCCGCGCCAGGGCGCTGAAGGCACGGTCGCCCCAGGTGTTACTCATGATTATTTCGCTTGCGTTTCAATAGCATTCCACGATTGGTAGATCACGTTTTTCACGTTATCCGGCATGGGCACATAGTCCAGACCGCTGGCGGTCTGGTCGCCTTGCTTGTAGGCCCACTCGAAGAACTTCAGCGTGGTTTGCGCCTGCGCCGGCTTGTCCTGCGCCTTGTGCATCAGGATGAAGGTGGCGCTGGTGATGGGCCAGGCGGCCTGGCCAGGCTGGTTGGTCAGAATCTGGTAGAAGCTCTGGCTCCAGTTGGCCCCGGCAGCAGCAGCCTTGAAGGATTCCTCGCTGGGCTGGACGAACGTGCCGTCCTGATTCTGCAACTGGGCATAGGTCAGCTTGTTCTGCTTGACGTAGGCGTACTCCACGTAGCCGATGGAGTTGGCCAGACGGCCCACGAACGCGGCCACGCCCTCGTTGCCCTTGCCGCCCGCGCCGGTGGGCCAGTTCACGGCCTTGCCTTCACCGACTTTTTCCTTCCACTCCGGGTTCACCTTCGACAGGTAGTTGGTAAAGCCAAAGGTGGTGCCCGAACCGTCCGCGCGGCGCACCGGGCTGATTTTTTCCGCCGGCAGGGCCAGGCCGGGGTTCAGCGCGGCGATGGCCGGGTCGTTCCACAGCGTGATCTTGCCCAGGTAGATATCGCCCAGCACCTGGCCGTTGAGCTTGAGCTGGCCGGGCTGAATGCCCTTGATATTCACCACCGGCACGATGCCGCCGATCACCGTGGGGAACTGCACCAGGCCCTTGGCCTGCAGGTCTGCGTCTTTCAGCGGCTCGTCCGAGGCGCCGAAATCCACCGTCTTGGCTTCGATCTGCTTCAGACCGGCACTCGACCCGACGGATTGGTAATTGATCTTCACGCCCGTGGCCCGGTGGTAGTCGGCCGCCCATTTGGCGTACAGCGGCGCCGGAAAGCTGGCACCCGCGCCGGTGGCCTCTTGCTGGGCGAAAGCGGGAGTGCCCCAGGCGGCGGCCGTCACCGCCAGGATGGTCAGAACGCGTTGTGCGATGGTGGTTTTCATGGTGCAGAAGCTCCTTGTGGGTGGAATAAAACTTCACTGCACGGCACTGTAGAAGCGCTATGTGACAACCGTGTGACACCGCATTGTCCCAGTGTGCAACAGCGCCGGCCCCCCAGCCCCTGCGGCACACCCCCCGCTCCCCGGGCCGGACGACGTTGGCACGCAATGTGCTTATAGGTAGGCAGCCACGCAACGGCTGCTATCAACCCTACAAGGAGACACCCCATGGACATGTTTGAATTCAAGCGCTTCAACCTCGACCTTTCCTTCCCCTACCGCCAGAAGTACGACAACTTCATCGGCGGCCAGTGGGTGGCACCCGTGGCCGGGCGCTATTTTGACAACATCTCTCCCATCACCGGCAAGCCGTTCTGCAAGGTGGCGCAGTCCGACGCTGCCGACGTGAACCTGGCACTGGATGCGGCCCACGCCGCGCAGGAAAAATGGGGCAAGACCTCGGTGGCCGAACGCTCTAGCATCCTGCTGAAGATTGCCGACCGCATGGAGCAGAACCTGGAGCGGCTGGCCATTGCCGAAACCATCGACAACGGCAAGCCGCTGCGCGAAACCCTGGCCGCCGACCTGCCGCTGGGCATCGACCACTTCCGCTACTTTGCCGGCTGCATCCGCGCCCAGGAAGGTACGATCTCCGAGATTGACGCCAACACCGTGGCCTACCACTTCAACGAGCCGATGGGCGTGGTCGGCCAGATCATCCCCTGGAACTTCCCCCTGCTGATGGCCTGCTGGAAGCTGGCGCCCGCCCTGGCCGCAGGCTGCTCGGTGGTGATGAAGCCGGCCGAGCAAACCCCTGCCTCGATCATGGTGCTGATGGAGCTGATCGCCGACCTGCTGCCGCCCGGCGTGCTGAACATCGTCAATGGCTACGGCAAGGAAGCGGGCGAGGCGCTGGCCACCAGCAAGCGCATTGCCAAGATCGCCTTCACCGGCTCCACCCCCGTGGGCCAGCGCATCCTGCACGCCGCTGCCGACAACCTCATCCCCTCCACCGTGGAGCTGGGCGGCAAAAGCCCGAACATCTTCTTTGCCGACGTGCTGGATGCCGACGACGAGTTCCTCGACAAGGCGCTGGAAGGCTTCGCCATGTTCGCCCTGAATCAGGGCGAAGTGTGTACCTGCCCCTCGCGCATCCTGGTGCAGGAGTCGATCTACGAGCGCTTCATGGAACGCGCCGTGGCCCGTGTCGAGGCCATGAAGCAGGGCCACCCGCTGGACAAGGCCACCATGGTCGGGGCGCAGGTGTCGCAGGCCCAGCTTGACCGCATCCTGGGCTACGTCGAAATTGGCCGCCAGGAAGGCGCCCAGTGCCTGACCGGCGGCGAACGCCTGCGGGCCGGCGGCACGATCGACGACGGCTTCTTCATCAAGCCCACGCTGCTGTACGGCCAAAACCACATGCGCGTGTTCCAGGAAGAAATCTTCGGCCCCGTGGCCTCGGTCACCACGTTCAAGGACGTGCAGGATGCCGTGCGCATCGCCAACGACACCGAGTACGGCCTGGGCGCGGGCGTCTGGAGCCGCAACGGCAGCGTGGCTTACCACATGGGCCGCGCCATCCAGGCCGGGCGCGTATGGACGAACTGCTACCACCTCTACCCCGCACACGCGGCCTTCGGCGGCTACAAGAAATCCGGCATCGGCCGCGAGACGCACAAACTGGCCCTGTCCAATTACCAGCAGACCAAGAACCTGCTGGTCAGCTACAACCCGCAGGCGCTGGGCTTTTTCTAAACGTGGAAGTCGGTGCCAGCGTGCGGCGCTAGCACCTGGAAAAACCAATTTTCCTGCAATCTTGAAAAGGAGCCATACCGATGGAAACCACCATGAAAGCCGCCGTCGTGCGCGAATTCGGCAAACCGCTGGTCATCGAGGAAGTCACCGTCCCCCGCCCGGGGCCAGGCCAGGTGCTGGTGCGCATCGAGGCCTCCGGCGTGTGCCACACCGACCTGCACGCCGCCCACGGAGACTGGCCGGTCAAGCCCAACCCGCCCTTCATCCCGGGCCACGAGGGCGTGGGCCATGTGGTCGGCGTGGGCACCGGGGTGCGCCACGTCAAGGAGGGCGACCGCGTCGGGATTCCGTGGCTGTATTCGGCCTGCGGGCATTGCCCCCATTGCCTGGGCGGCTGGGAGACCTTGTGCGAAACCCAGCAGAACACCGGCTATTCGGTCAATGGCGGCTTTGCCCGCTACACCGTGGCCGAAGCCGACTACGTGGGCCGCCTGCCCGACAACATCGGCTTCATCGACATCGCCCCGGTGCTGTGCGCAGGCGTCACCGTCTACAAAGGGCTGAAGGTGACCGACACCAAGCCGGGCGATTGGGTGGTGATCTCGGGCATCGGCGGCCTGGGCCACATGGCCGTCCAGTACGCACGGGCCATGGGGCTGAACGTTGCCGCCGTCGATATCGACGACAGCAAGCTGGCCCTGGCCCGCCGCCTGGGCGCAGAGGTGACGGTGAACGCCAAAAATACCGACCCGGCAGCCTACCTGCGGCGTGAAATCGGCGGCGCCCACGGCGTGCTGGTCACCGCCGTTTCACCCAAGGCATTCGAGCAGGCGCTGGGCATGACGCGCCGTGGCGGCACCATTGCCCTGAACGGGCTGCCGCCCGGCAACTTCCCGTTGCCGATTTTCGACATGGTGCTCAACGGCATCACGGTGCGCGGCTCCATCGTGGGCACCCGCCTGGATCTGCAGGAAGCGCTGGACTTTGCCGGCACCGGAAAAGTCGCCGCCACCGTCTCGACGGAAAAGCTGGAAAACATCAACCATGTTTTCGAGCGGATGCTGCAAGGCCAGATCGATGGCCGGGTGGTGCTGGACATGGCGGCATAAGCCCGCTCCTGCCCCATCCCCCCGGAAATCCCGGCGCAGGCCTGCGCCGGGATTTTTTTATCCTTTAAAAAAAGGAGCTTTCCCCGATTCATATTCAATGAAGTTAGATATAAAACATATTGAAATTGATATATATCAACCGGAATAAGCTATAAAAATAATGAATCCTGGGGATATCCAGCTTGCTCCCGCACACCCTGGCAGGCACACTGGGCCGGTTGAACCTCCGGCGCCAACCTGCTTCTTTTTCTGGGGAAATCTGCATGCCCTTGCACACCACGGCCCAAGCTTCTGCCGACCACGCGCACCTCCTCACGCTGGCGCATGAACGTTCGCGGCGCTACGGCCTGGCGCTGCGCGATGCGCCCCACTACCAGCGGCTGGGCCAGGGCGCCCTGCGCGATGCACTCGACCAGCACCGCTTCCTGTCCCGGCACGCCACCCCGGTGATGGAGCATCTCTACGCCCAGATCGCCAACACCGGCAGCATGCTGGTACTGACCTCGGCCAGCGGCCTGGTGCTGCACAGCCTGGGCGACAGCGACTTTCTGCCCAAGGCCGATCAGGTCGCCCTGATTCCCGGCATGGACTGGTCGGAACAGGCCCAGGGCACCAACGCCATCGGCACGGCCCTGCAAGAGCGCCAGGCGATCACCGTGCAAGGGGCGCAGCATTTCATGCACGCCAACCACAGCCTGGCCTGCTCCTGCGCCCCGATTTTTGGCCCCCACGGCGAGCTGATGGGCGCCCTGGACGTGACCAGCGAACACCACCGCCACCATCCGCACACGCTGGCGCTGGTGCGCATGTCGGTGCAGATGCTGGAAAACCAGATGCTCACCGCGCAATTCCCGCAGGCCATCCGCATCCACTTTCATGCCCGGCCCGAGTTCCTGGGCACCCTGGTCGAGGGCATCGCCATCTTCGCGCCCGACGGGCCGCTGCTCAGTCTCAACCGCAGTGCGCAATTCCAGCTCGGGCTGCCCACCCTGCCCCAGCCGGCGCCCGACTTTGCCGCCCTGTTCAACCAGCCGCTGGCCACGGCATGGAATGCGCAGACCCAGCACCTGATGCTGCACAGCGGGGTGCGCGTGGGCTGCCGTATCCATCTGCCGCAACGCCCCAGCGCCCCCACCGCCGCGGCCAAGCCGTCGGCCACGCAGCGCCTGTCGCACCTGCAATACCTGGACACGGGCGACGTGCAGCTGGCGCACGCCATCGCCCGGCTGCGCAAGGTGCTGGACAAGGACATCCCCGTCATGCTGCTGGGCGAAACCGGCACCGGCAAAGACCTGCTGGCCCACGCCTGGCACCAGGACTCCGCCCGTGCCGACCAGCCCTTCATCGCCGTGAACTGCGCCAGCATCCCTGAATCGCTGATCGAGGCCGAACTCTTTGGCTACGCCGATGGCGCCTTTACCGGCGCCCGCAAGAAAGGGGCGATCGGCAAAATCGCCCAGGCCCACGGCGGCACGCTGTTCCTCGATGAAATCGGCGACATGCCCCTGCCCCTGCAGGCCCGTCTGCTGCGCGTGCTGCAGGAACGGTGCATCACCCCGCTGGGCAGCGAAAAGGACATCCCGATCGACATCGCCGTGGTCTGCGCCACGCACCAGGACCTGAAGGCCCGCATCGCCCAGGGCCTGTTCCGCGAAGACCTGTACTACCGCCTGAACGGCCTGGTCGTGCGCCTGCCCGCCCTGCGCGAACGCAGCGACCTGCTGGCCGTGATCGCCAAGGTGCTGCAAGTGGTGCAGCCGGAAGGCGCGGCCTGCCAGCTGGCCCCCGATGTGCTGGAGAAGCTGGCCCGCTACCCGTGGCCCGGCAACGTGCGCCAGTTGCACAACGTCCTGCGCACGGCCAGCGTGCTGGCGGCAGAAGAAGGGATAGTGACTTGCGCAGACCTGCCCGATGATTTTCTGGAAGACTATGCGCAAATCCTTGCCGATGAAGCGCCAGCAGCACCTGAAAACAAAGCAGAGAACCTCGGCGATTTCACCTTGCAGCGCATGGCCCAGGCCCTGCAGGCGCACCAGGGCAATGTCTCGGCCGCCGCCAAGGCCTTGGGGATTTCACGCAACACCTTTTACCGCAAGAAGGCGCTGCTGCCGCCCGGCGCGGTCTGATTCCATTTCCAGATCAAACGTGCACTTTGTCGGCTTCGCTTGCCGTACGCCTGTACTGTCTGCGCTTCGCCTTCGCGTTCACGCTTGATCTGGAAATGGAATGCCCCCCGGCGGCTGGCGCTTGTTTATTCCTGCTCCGGCTTCTTGCCGCGCAATTGCTCTTCCAGCTGGCCGATGTAGGCCGCATGGACGTTGTCGCTTTCCTGGGCGCGGGCCTTCAGGTGGCTTTCCAGCGCATCCATGCGCTCCATCAGGCGCTTTTCCAGTTGCTGCTGCTTGTCGTCCAGGGCGCCGCGCAGGTCGGTAAAGCGCGACACCTCGGCCTTTTCCGCCAGCTCGCGCTGGGCTTGCAGCGCCTTGTTGTGCGAGCGCACTTCCAGCAGCCAGGTGGCCTGCATGGCGATCACGTAGGCCAGGAAGATCGCCGCCATCAGGGCCGACAGGGCCAACATCACCAGCCCCAGGGGGCCATGGATTTCGGTAAACCCCAGGGACATGGGCACGTCCTGCGCCAGGCTGGCGAAGTTGAAAAAGGCCAGGTATCCCAGCAGGGCCACAATCAATACCAAAAGGGCGGTGCGTGCTTTCATGCGTCTTTCTCCAATCGTGATCTTTAATTACAAGCAGGCGCTATTTTGCCGTGCGACGGGCGAAAAAAAGCCACCTGGGGTCAAGCAGGCGGCTTTTTGCCCGGCCACCACAGCCCCCCTTTCGGGGGGCGGCTGCGGCAGCTTTCATCAGTGGGTATCAGTTGGTATTGGCCAGCTGGTCGAGGATGGCAGGGTTCTCCAGCGTGCTGGTGTCCTGGGTGATGGCCTCGCCCTTGGCCAGCGAACGCAGCAGGCGGCGCATGATCTTGCCGGAGCGGGTCTTGGGCAGGTTCTCGCCGAAGCGGATGTCCTTGGGCTTGGCAATGGGGCCGATTTCCTTGGCCACCCAGTCGCGCAGCTCCTTGGCGATGGCCTTGGCTTCGTCGCCGGTCGGCACGGGGCGCTTCAAGACCACGAAGGCGCAGATGGCTTCGCCGGTCAGGTCGTCGGGGCGGCCCACCACGGCGGCCTCGGCCACCAGATCGGTCTTGGCCACCAGGGCCGATTCGATCTCCATAGTGCCCATGCGGTGGCCGGAGACGTTCAGCACGTCGTCGATACGGCCCGTGATGCGGAAGTAGCCCCGGTCCTCGCTGCGCACGGCGCCGTCGCCGGCCAGATAGGTCTTGCCGCCCAGCTCTTCGGGGAAGTAGCTCTTCTTGAAACGCTCCGGGTCGCCCCAGATGGTGCGGATCATGGACGGCCAGGGGCGCTTGACCACCAGCATCCCGCCTGCGCCGTTGGGCAGGTCGTGCCCCGCCTCGTCCACGATGGCGGCGGTAATGCCGGGCAGCGGCAGCGTGCAGGAGCCGGGCACCAGCGGCGTGGCGCCAGGCAGCGGCGTGATCATGTGGCCGCCGTTTTCGGTCTGCCAGAAGGTATCCACGATGGGGCAACGCTCCTTGCCAACGTTCTTGTAGTACCACATCCAGGCTTCGGGGTTGATCGGCTCGCCGACCGAACCCAGAAGGCGCAGGCTGCTCAGGTCGGAAGCATCGGGATGCACGGCGGCGTCGGCTTCCGACGCCTTGATGAGCGAACGGATGGCCGTCGGCGCGGTGTAGAAGATGGTGCATTTGTGGCGCTCGACCATCTGCCAGAAGCGGCCCGCATTGGGGTAGGTGGGCACGCCTTCAAAGATGATCTGCGTCGCGCCGGCAGCCAGCGGGCCGTAGGCCACATAGGTGTGGCCGGTAATCCAGCCGATGTCGGCGGTACACCAGAAAACGTCGCTGTCCTGCAGGTCGAACGACCACCGCATGGTTTGGCGGGCCCACAGCATGTAGCCGCCGGTGGAATGCTGCACGCCCTTGGGCTTGCCGGTCGAGCCGCTGGTGTAAAGCACGAACAAGGGGTGTTCGGCATCCACGGGCACGGGCGGGCAGTCGGTGGATTGACCGTCCAGCAGCTCGGCAAAGGTCACGTCGCGGCCAGCTTCCTTGGCGTAGGCCGAAGCGGTGCGCTCGTACACGAAAACGTTGCGCACGCATTCGCAGCCGCCCATGGCAATGGCTTCGTCGACGATGGCTTTCAGGGGCAGTTCCTTGCCGCCGCGCATCTGGTAGTTGGCGGTGATGACGGCCACGGCGCCGACGTCGGCAATGCGCTCCTGCACGGCCTTGGCCGAGAAACCGCCGAACACCACGCTGTGCGTCGCGCCCAGGCGGGCACAGGCCTGCATGGCCACCACGCCCTCGATGGTCATGGGCATGTACAGCAGCACGCGGTCGCCTTTTTTCACGCCCCGGGCTTGCAGGCCGTTGGCGAACTGGCTGACGCGGTCCAGCAGTTCGCGGTAGGTGACCTTGGTGACCTGACCGTCGTCGGCTTCGAAAATGATGGCGGTCTTGTTTTCGGTGGGGGTGCCGATGTGGCGGTCCAGGCTGTTGGCGCTGGCGTTCAGCTCGCCGTCGGCAAACCACTTGTAGAACGGGGCATTGCTTTCGTCGAGGATCTGGGTGAAGGGCTTGCTCCAGACCACGTTTTCACGGGCCAGGCGGGCCCAGAAACCTTCGTAATCCTTTTCAGCTTCGGCACACAGCGCCTGGTAGGCGGCCATGCCGGAGATACGGGCGGCTTTCTGCACAGCCTCAGAGGGCGGGAAAACACGGTTTTCAACCAAAACGGACTCGATTGCATTTGCTGACATGCGCTGTCTCCTTGAAGATTTTTTTCGTTCCTACCGCCCCGGCCAACTCCCAATGCACGGCACCGGCCAAGGCAACTAAGCGATGTCTACTGTCGTCTTAGGGACTTACAGACTACTGACGGAACCGGCGGTTTTGCCGCCTCATTTTTCCGGGGAAAACCCGTAAAAAAGCCACTTTTTCATAAAAATCTGCAGAATAATTGACTTTTACATAGTAAATAGTTACACTTAACCCCCTCTTAACAACCTGCCATGCAGGTAATCCCGCCCCATGAGGGGCAGGAACGACCCGGCAGCTGCCGCAGCCCCCTTGCGCCGCGACGCTGCCACAGGCCAGTTTTTGGCTCTGGTGCACGGACTTTTCCCCAAACCGCCCAACGGGCAGTTTGGCCGGTGGAAAGTTTCCGGCGGTCTTTGCCGTTGGTTGCTTCCACCCACTCCCAGCCGTAGTCCTTGCGTGTTCGCCACAACACCATACGGACTCGCCCTGGCAGTTCTTCCGACTGCTTTTTTTAGTTCTTCACGCATGGCCGCTGCTGCCGTGCGGTGTGCTGGTCGCTCAAAAACCGGTTTCTTGTGTGGGCAGGCTGCCCGGCAGCCCGCTGCACTGTGTTCAACCCTCGAAAAAAAGAGAGGACAACCAGTGGCTAAATCCATCCACATCGAGCATGTCTTCAAGGTCTTCGGCGACCACCCCCAGCAAGCGCTGGAGCTGGTGCAGCAAGGCCATTCCAAGCAGGACATTCTGGAAAAAACCGGCCAGTCGATCGGCGTGTTCGACGCGCACTTCGACATTCGGGCCGGAGAAATCTTCGTCGTCATGGGCCTCTCAGGCTCGGGCAAATCCACCCTGGTGCGGATGCTCAACCGCCTGATCGAACCGACGGCCGGACGCATCCTGGTCGATGGCCAGGACATCAACCAGCTGCCCGACAAGGCCCTGCGCAAGCTGCGCCGCAAGGACATCTCGATGGTGTTCCAGTCATTTGCGCTGATGCCGCACATGACGGTGCTGGACAACACCGCCTTCGGCCTGGAACTGGCAGGGGTCGATCAGGCCCAGCGCCAGCAGGCCGCGCAGGCGGCGCTGGAGCAGGTGGGCCTGGGCGGCTGGGGCGCCAGCTACCCCGACGAACTGTCCGGCGGGATGCAGCAGCGCGTGGGCCTGGCCCGCGCCCTGGCGGCCGACCCGTCGATCCTGCTGATGGACGAGGCATTTTCCGCCCTCGACCCCATCATCCGCACCGAAATGCAGTCCGAGCTGCTGCGCCTGCAGCAGATCAAGCGGCGCACCATCGTCTTCATCTCGCACGATCTGGACGAGGCCATGCGCATCGGCGACCGCATCGCCATCATGAAGGACGGCCAGGTGGTGCAGGTCGGGACGCCCGACGAAATCCTGCGCGAGCCGGCCGACGACTACGTGCGCAGCTTCGTCCAGGGCGTGGACGCGGCCATGGTGTTCAAGGCCGGGGACATTGCCCGCCAGGCGATGACCGTGGCCTCCGAACACGACGACCGGGGCTGCCGCGCCACGCTGCGCCTGCTCGAAGACCTGGACTACGAATACGCCTACGTGCTGTCGCCGAAAAAACGCTTTCTCGGCGTCGTCTCCTCGCAGTCGCTGCGCGATGCCCTGCGCAGCCGCACAGGCCCGCTGGGGCTGCAGCACGCCTTTCTGCCCGATGTCACGCCGATCAGGGCCGAAACGCCGGTGGCCGATCTGTACGGTCTGGCGGCCGCACTGCCCTTTGCCCTGCCGGTCATCGACGAGCAGGAGCGCTACCAGGGCGTGATCAGCCGCACCACGCTGCTGCGCTTTCTCGACCGCGACACGCCGCCGCTGCCGCCGCCGCAGGACGAGCGCCCGCCGATCCAGCTGAACCCGGAGTTTTCCAGCGGCCAGGCCGATCTGCCCGGGGTGATCCGCGAATACAACGACCGCCCCGCCCCCACACCAGGAGCTGCCCATGAGTGATACCACCACCCCCGCCGCCGCCGCCAACGATCCCTGGAGCGCCGCCAGCGTCCCCGCCAATACCGCCGATACCGCAGCCACCGACCCCTGGAGCAGCAGCGATGCAGCCAACGGCACCACCAGCAGCGACTGGCTGACCGGCAGCGCCGCCCCCGCCGATGCGACCCAGGCCGCGCCCACCGACCTGTGGCACCAGCTGCTGCACGACGGCCTGCCGATCCAGGGCTGGATCAATCAGGGCCTGGACTGGGTGGTGAGCAACTTCCGCCCCTTCTTCCAGGCCGTCCGCGTACCCATCGACGCCACGCTGACCGGCGTGGAACAGACCCTGCTGGCCATGCCCTGGCCGGTGCTGACCGTGCTGCTGGCCCTGGTCGCCTGGCAGTTTGCCAGCCGCGCCCTGGCCATCGGCACGGCCATTTCCCTGGCCATCGTGGCGCTGCTGGGCATCTGGCCCGAGGCAATGGTGACGCTGGCGCTGGTGCTGACCTCGCTGGTGTTCTGCATCCTCCTGGGCCTGCCGCTGGGCATCTTGCTGGCCAGCAGCGACCGCGCCCAGCGCCTGCTGCGCCCGCTGCTGGACGCCATGCAGACCACGCCCGCCTTCGTCTACCTGGTGCCGGTGGTGATGCTGTTCGGCATCGGCAACGTGCCAGGGGTGATCGTGACCATCGTCTTTGCCCTGCCGCCGCTGGTGCGCCTGACCAACCTGGGCATCCGCCAGGTGCGCCCCGACCTGATCGAGGCCAGCCGCGCCTATGGCGCCTCGCCCTGGCAATTGCTGTGGAAGGTGCAGCTGCCGCTGGCCATGCCCAGCATCATGGCGGGCATCAACCAGGCGCTGATGCTGTCGCTGTCGATGGTGGTCATCGCTTCCATGATCGCCGTGGGCGGCCTGGGCCAGATGGTACTGCGCGGCATTGGCCGCCTGGACATGGGGCTGGCCACCGTGGGCGGCCTGGGCATCGTGCTGCTGGCCATCGTGCTGGACCGCATCACCCAGGCCATGGGCGAGCCGCGCCGGGGCAGCCAGCGCTGGTGGCAGCAAGGGCCGCTGGGCCTGCTGCTGGGCCGGGGCAAGAAAGCCTCGTAAACGATAGTTGCTACCGCTGAACAGATAACGGTTTCATGACTGTTCATAGTCAAAAACTTTTATCTGTCTGCGCAAGCAGCACCTTTTTCCATAGCCGTCAGCACCTGCTGCCTGCATCCGCTGACGGCGCTTCCCCTTTTTTCACCAGGAGACCGCTATGAAAAATACCTTCCGCCCCACCCTGATCGCCGCCACGCTGGCCCTGGCCGGTTTGGCTGCCCACGCCGCCGACCTGCCCGGCAAAGGCGTGCCGGTGCTGCCGCTGAAAAGCTCGATTGCCGAGGAAACCTTCCAGACCCTGCTGGTCATGAAAGGGCTGGAAAAACTCGGCTACACCGTGCAGCCGATCCAGGAAGTGGAGTACCCGACGGCCCACGTTGCCATCGCCAATGGCGACGCGACCTTCATGGCCGACCACTGGAACCAGCTGCACGCCGACTACTACAAGAACGCGGGCGGCGACGCCAAGCTCTACCGCCAGGGCGTTTTCATTGCCAACAACGCCCAGGGCTACCTGATCGACAAGAAAACCGCCGACGCGCACAAGATCACCAACCTGGGGCAACTCAAGGACCCGGCGATTGCCAAGCTGTTCGACAACGATGGCGACGGCAAGGCCGACCTGACCGGCTGCAACCCCGGCTGGGGCTGCGAGGCCATGATCGAACACCACCTGGACGCTTACAAACTGCGCGACACGGTAACGCACCAGCAGGGCACCTACTCCGCGCTGATTGCCGACACCATCACCCGCTACAAGGCGGGCAAGTCGATCTTCTATTACACCTGGACGCCCTACTGGGTGAGCAACGAACTCAAGCCCGGCCAGGACGTGGTGTGGCTGGAAGTGCCCTTCTCCTCCCTGCCCGGCGACCAGAAAGGCACCGACACCAAGCTGCCCAACGGCAAGAATTACGGCTTTGTGGTGAACAGCCAGCACATCGTCGCCAACAAGGCGTGGGCCGCGAAGAACCCCGCCGCCGCCAAGCTGTTTGAAGTGATGTCGGTGCCCGTGGGCGACATCAACGCGCAAAACTACCTGATGAGCCAGGGCCAAAACAAAGCCGCAGACATCGAGCGCCACGCCAATGGCTGGATCAAGGCCCACCAGGCCACCTTCGACGGTTGGATCGAACAGGCCAAGGCCGCTGCCAAGTAAGTTGGCACTTATAAAAAGAACCATACCCACCTGCCGGGGCGGCCTGCCCCGGCAGGACTTCGGAGACTGACCCATGAACTTCCAAACCTTTTCCGACGCCCTGCAACAGGCGCTGGGCGCCCAGATTCCCCAGGTGCTGGGCGCTTTGGCGATTCTGGTGCTGGGCTGGCTGCTGGCCGTGGTCGTGCGTGCCAGCGTGCGCCGGGGCCTGAAGCTGCTGCACCTGAACGAGCGCATCGCCCAAAACACCAAGACCGTCCTCGGTGCCGAAGAAGCCGCCGCCACCGGCGCCTTCTGGCTGATCCTGCTGGCCACGCTGGTGGCCACCCTCAACTCGCTCGACCTGACACTGCTCTCGGCCCCGCTGGCGCAAATGGTGCAGGACGTGGTCGGCTACATCCCCCATCTGGCTGCCGGCGCCGTGCTGGCCCTGGCCGCCTGGCTGCTGGCCGTCCTGCTGCGGGCGCTGGTCACCAAGGCCCTGGCCGCCACCACCCTGGACGAGCGCCTGTCGCACGAGGCCGGCATGGCCCCCATGAGCCGCAACGCCGGCAACGTGCTGTTCTGGCTGGTGATTCTGTTCTTCCTGCCCGCCATCCTGGCCGCGCTGCGCCTGGACGGGGTGCTGGACCCCGTGCGCAATCTGCTGGGCCAGCTGCTGGGCTACCTGCCCAACCTCCTGGGCGCGTCGATGATTGCCCTGGCCGGTTTCGTGGTGGCCCGGGTGCTGCGGGCGCTGGTCAGCAACCTGCTGGCTGCCGCTGGCGCACAACGCATCAACGGCTGCCTGGGCCTGGATTCCAGCATCCAGTTGCCGCGCCTGGGCGGCACGCTGGTGTTCATCCTGGTACTGGTGCCCTCGCTGATTGCCGCGCTGGATGCGCTGAAGATCGAGGCCATCTCCCGCCCCGCCACCCAGGTGCTGGAGCAGGTGCTGGGCGCCACCCCGCACATCCTGGCCGCCTGCATCATCGTGCTGCTGACCTGGTATGTGGCCCGCTTTGCCGCCGGCCTGCTCACCCGCCTGCTGGAAAGCGCCGGCGTGGACACCCTGCCCGAAAAGCTCGGCCTGGGCCAGGCCCTGAGCGGCGCCCTGCGCCCCTCGCAACTGGCGGGCAGGCTGGTGTTGTTCTTTGCCCTGCTGTTCGCCACGGTGGAAGCGGCGGGCCAGTTGGGCTTTGTCCAGGTCAGCGACGTGGTGACCACCTTCATCACCTTTGGCGGCGACATCCTGCTGGGCAGCGCCATTCTGGTGGTGGGCTTCTGGCTCTCCAGCGTGGCCGCCGGGGCGATTGCCCGCACAGGCAAGGAAGGCAGCGCGTTTGCCGCCAATGTGGCCCGCTTCGCCATCCTGGGGCTGGTCACCGCCATGGGGCTGCGGGCCATGGGCATTGCCAACGAAATCGTGCAGCTGGCCTTCGGCCTGACCCTGGGCGCCGTGGCAGTGGCCTTTGCCCTGGCCTTCGGCCTGGGCGGGCGCGAAGCTGCCGGCAAGCTGCTGGAGCATTGCGTCGCCAAGCTGCTGGGCAAAAAAGACTGATGCCCTGATTCCCGACGCCACTTTCTCCCAAGAAAGTGGCGTTTTTTTTCATCATGCTTTCAAGGAGACTCCCCGCGCATGACCATTTTCCATACCCCCATCTCACATCCCCAAGGCCGCAAGCTGGGTCAGTGGTGCAAAACACTGGCCATCGGTTGCGGCCTGGCCTTCATGGCCACCACCGGCAGCAGCGTCCACGCCGCCCCTGCCGCAGATACCCTGCCGGGCAAGGGCATCACGGTCAAACCCGTGAAAAATCCGGTTCCGGAAGAAAACTTCCAGCACCTGCTGGTCATGCGGGCGCTGGAAAAACTGGGCTACACCGTACAGCCCTATAAAGACGTGGACTACCCCACCGCCTACATGTCGATTGCCTCGGGCGACGCCACCTTCATCGCCTCGCACTGGAACCCGCTGCACGCCGACTTCTATAAAAACGCGGGCGGCGACGCCAAGCTCTACCGCGCGGGCGAATACATCAGCAACGCCGCGCAGGGCTATCTGATCGACAAGAAGACCGCCGACCAGTACCAGATCACCAACATCGCCCAGCTGCAAGACCCCAGGCTGGCGGCCCTGTTCGACACCGACGGCGATGGCAAGGCCGACCTGGCCGGCTGCACCCCGGGCTGGGGCTGCGAAGCCGTGGTCGAACACCACCTGGACGCCTACCAGTTGCGTGCCACCATCACCCACCAGCAGGGCAACTACGCCGCCCTGATTGCCGACACCCTGGCCCGCTTCAAGGCCGGCAAACCCGTCCTCTACTACACCTGGACGCCCTACTGGGTCAGCAACGAGCTGCAGCCGGGCAAGGACGTGGTCTGGCTGGAAGTGCCGTTTTCCGCCCTGCCCGGCGAGCAAAAGGGGCTGGACACCACGCTGCCCAACGGCAAGAACTACGGCTTTGTCGTGAACAAACAGCAGATCGTCGCCAACAAGGCGTGGACGGACGCCAACCCGGCAGCGGCCAAGCTGTTTGAAATCATGCGCCTGCCCCTGGCCGACATCAACGCGCAGAACCACCTGATGAGCCAGGGCGAGAACCGGGATGCCGACGTGCAGCGCCACGTCGACGGCTGGATCAAGGCCCATCAGGCCACCTTTGACGACTGGATCGAACAAGCCAAGGCAGCCGCCGCCAAATAATTGTTTTCAATAGCTTGTTCCGCTGATAAATAAACGATTTCAGATACTTTAATACCTGAAATCAAGAAAACACCAGCGGTACAAGCTATCGAAACATTCAAATCCGCGCTGAAATGAAGAAAACCCCGCCAGACGCACTGTCTGGCGGGGTTTCTGCGTTACCGCAACCTAGCGCAACCGTGGCTTATCAGGCAACGGCAGCTTTCTTGGCGTTCTCCACGTACTCGTCAATCTGGTTGAAGTTCATGTAGCGGTAGACGCTGTCCTTGTCGGCGTCGATCACGCCCATCTCGGCCAGGTACTCTGCCGGGGTGGGCAGCTTGCCCAGGCGGGCGGCGATGGCGGTCAGCTCGGCCGAGCCCAGGAACACGTTGGTGTTGCGGCCCAGGCGGTTGGGGAAGTTGCGGGTGGAGGTGGAGATCACCGTCGCACCTTCATGCACCTGTGCCTGGTTGCCCATGCACAGCGAGCAGCCGGGCAGCTCGGTACGCGCACCGGCAGTGCCGAAGGCGGCATAGTGGCCTTCCTTGATCAGCTCGCTTTCGTCCATCTTGGTGGGCGGGGCCACCCACAGCTTGGCCGGGATGTCGCGCTGGCCGCCCAGCAGCTTGGCGGCGGCGCGGAAGTGGCCGATGTTGGTCATGCACGAACCGATGAAGGCTTCGTCGATCTTGGTGCCGGCCACTTCGGACAGGAACTTGGCGTCGTCCGGGTCGTTCGGGCAGCAGACGATGGGTTCCTTGATGTCGGCCAGATCGATCTCGATCACGGCGGCGTATTCGGCATCCTTGTCGGCTTCCAGCAGCTCGGGGTTGGCCAGCCAGGCCTGCACCTTCTCGATACGGCGTTGCAGGGTCTTGGCGTCCTGGTAGCCGTCGGCAATCATGTTCTGCATCAGCACGATGTTGCTGGTCAGGTATTCCTTGATCGGCTCGGGGTTGAGCTTGATGGTGCAGCCGGCAGCCGAACGCTCGGCAGAAGCATCGGACAGCTCGAAGGCCTGTTCCACCTTCAGGTCGGGCAGACCTTCGATTTCCAGAATCTTGCCGGAGAAGATGTTCTTCTTGCCGGCCTTGGCCACGGTCAGCAGACCGGCCTTGATGGCGTACAGCGGAATGGCATGCACCAGATCGCGCAGGGTCACGCCGGGTTGCAGTTCACCCTTGAAGCGCACCAGCACGGATTCGGGCATGTCCAGCGGCATCACGCCGGTGGCAGCGCCGAAGGCCACCAGACCGGAACCGGCCGGGAAGCTGATGCCGATGGGGAAGCGCGTGTGCGAGTCACCGCCCGTGCCCACGGTGTCGGGCAGCAGCAGGCGGTTGAGCCAGGAGTGGATCACGCCGTCGCCCGGGCGCAGGGCCACGCCGCCACGGTTGCTGATGAAGGCGGGCAGCTCGCGGTGGGTGCGCACGTCCACAGGTTTCGGGTAGGCGGCGGTGTGGCAGAAGGACTGCATCACCATGTCGGCGCTGAAGCCCAGGCAGGCCAGGTCTTTCAGCTCGTCGCGGGTCATGGGGCCGGTGGTGTCCTGCGAACCGACGGTGGTCATCTTGGGTTCGCAGTAGGTGCCGGGGCGGATGCCCTGGCCTTCGGGCAGACCGCAGGCGCGGCCCACCATCTTCTGCGCCAGGGTGAAGCCGGCCTTGGATTCGGCAGGGGCTTGCGGCAGGCGGAAGGCGGTCGATGCGCTCAGGCCCAGGGCTTCGCGGGCCTTGGCGGTCAGGGCGCGGCCAATGATCAGGTTGATACGGCCACCGGCCTGCACTTCGTCCAGCAGCACCTGGCTTTTCAGTTCGAAGTCGGCGATCTTTTCACCGGCTTTTTCCACTTTGCCGGCGTAGGGGAAGATGTCGATCACGTCGCCCATCTCCATCTTGGAGACGTCCACCTCGATAGGCAGGGAGCCGGAATCTTCCTGGGTGTTGAAGAAGATGGGGGCAATCTTGCCGCCCAGGGTGACGCCGCCAAAGCGCTTGTTGGGCACGAAGGGAATGTCTTCGCCCGTGGCCCAGATGACCGAGTTGGTGGCCGATTTGCGGCTGGAGCCGGTGCCCACCACGTCGCCCACGTAGGCAACGATGTGGCCTTTTTTCTTCAGGTCCTCGATGAACTGCATCGGGCCGCGCACGCCGTCCTGCTCGGGCTTGAAGGCCGCGTCGGGGCGGGTGTTCTTCAGCATCGCCAGGTAGTGCATGGGGATGTCGGGGCGCGTGGTGGCGTCCGGCGCGGGCGACAGGTCGTCGGTATTGGTTTCGCCGGGCACCTTGAACACGGTGACGGTGATCTTTTCCGGCACCTTGGGACGGCTGGTGAACCATTCGGCATCGGCCCAGGACTGCATCACTTCCTTGGCCTTGGCATTGCCGGCCTTGGCCTTGTCGGCCACGTCGTTGAAGTAGTCGAACATCAACAGCGTCTTTTTCAGCGCGTCGGCAGCGACCTGGGCGACTTCGGCATCGTCCAGCAGCTCGATCAGCGGATGCACGTTGTAGCCGCCGACCATGGTGCCCAGCAACTCGGTGGCCTTGGCCTTGGAGATCAGGCCGACCTGGATGTCGCCGTGGGCGACGGCGGCCAGGAAGGAGGCCTTGACCTTGGCGGCATCGTCCACGCCGGGCGGCACGCGGTGGGTGAGCAAGTCCAGCAGGAAGGCTTCTTCACCGGCGGGCGGGTTCTTGATCAGCTCGATCAGCTCGGCAACCTGTTTGGCGTCCAGCGCCAGGGGGGGGATGCCCAACTTGGCGCGTTCGGCCGCGTGTTCACGGTAGGCTTGCAACATGCTTGCTCTCTCCAAAAGTAGTTGTATGAAAAGGATAAAAGTGAAAACTTACTGGCCTGCCCGGCCTTCCAGCAGGTTGGGCAGGGGGTTTTTCTTGAGCGCCTCGGCCACTTGCAGCTGGGCGGTGCTCATGCACTCGTCGGCCAGACGCTGGCCGATCTTCTGGTTCATCAGCATCGATTTGTTGGCAATCTGCAACCACACGGCACCGGCGCGGGTGTCTTCCAGGCGCACGGCCCCGGTGGTGGTGGGCACGGGACTCATGTGGAAGTTGAACCCGTTGCCGGAAACCTTGAAGTAGCCGGGCTTGTCGGCCACGCGCTCGACATTCACATGCTTGCCCAGCTCGCAGCCGATGGTGCCGGTATGCACCAGCTCGGCAATGGCCAGGGCGTCCTCGCCCAGGGGCTGCTCGGCCATCATGGCGGCCGCAGCGGCGGCGGCCACCGAGGTCGTTGCCACCGCAGCCTTCTTCACCGGGGCTTTGGCCGGCGCCTTGGCGACGGTCTTCTTCGCCGGTGCCTTGGCGGCAGCGGCAGGCGCTTTTTTCGCTGCCGCAGGGGCCGTGGGGGCAGCCAGGGCCAGCAGGGGCACCAGCATCAGGGTGGAGGCAACCAGGTGTTTCATACGAACTCCAGCGAATCTTTCTCTCTTAACAATGGGGCTGCGCCGGTTGCGCCGCATCGGCAAACCAGCGGCGCACATTGTCCGGCAAAGTCAGGCCCGTTTGCGCTGCGCGTTGCAATACCTGCCAGTAGTAGCGGTAGCTGGCCCGGTCGTGCAGCACGCCCTGGTAGCTGGTCGGCCCCCACTGGGCGGCATCGGCGGCCAGCAGGATGGCGGCGGCCGTCTCGACCAGGGCGGCATCGGGGGCAAAGGCGGCAACGATGGGGCGGATCTGCGCCGGGTGGATGCTCCACATGCGGGTGTAGCCCAGTTCCTGGCTGGCCTGGCGGGCGGCCCCGGCCAGCGCCTGGGTGTCCCGGTATTCGGTGACCACGCAATGCGACGGCACCTTGCCGTGGGCGTGGCAGGCGGCGGCGATTTCCAGCTTGGCCCGCAGCACCAGGGGATGCGTGAACTGGCCGGACACGCCCATGGCGCTGGCAGGTATCGCGCCGCCATGGGCCGAGACAAAGTCCATCAGCCCGAAGCTGATGCTTTGCACGCGCGGATGGGCGGCAATGGCAAACGCCTGCTGCACGGCAGCGGGCGATTCGATCAGCACGTGCAGCGGCAGGTTCGGGCCGTAGGCGCGGTCGATGGCGCGGGCGGCCAGCGCCACCTGTTCGGCGTTTTCCACCTTGGGCAGCATGACGTGGGTGAGCCGGTCGCCCACCTGGCCGACGATGCGGGCCACGTCATCGACGAAGGCGGGGTGTTCCAGCGCATGCACGCGCACGGCCATGCGGGCCTGCGGGTGTTCCTGGGCGTGTTCGCGCACCAGGGCGGCCACCTGATCGGCGTGCGCCGCTTCCTGGCCGACGGCGGCGCCGTCCTCGCAGTCCAGGGTGACGTCGAAGACGCAGCGGCCCAGCTCGGCAGTCATCTCAGCCTGCAGTTGCAGGCTTTTGCGCATCCGTTCGATCTGGCCGCTGAAGTGGTCGCACACCGGCAAGGCGCTGGCGGCAGCCTGGGCGCCGGGCAGGATGTCCTGGGGGTGGGCGGAAACGGTCATGCGGTCAAGAAGATGCGAGGATCACGAAGAAGAAAAATGGTGTAGCGGCTGGACGTTTCTGCCAACCGCTACAGCATGTCTCTTGCTTTAAAAAAATAGCTGCTTCCGCTTGACATCTAAGGATTTCAAGGTGTTTTATCCTTGAAATCCTTTATTCATCAGCGGAAACAGCTCCTTTTTATTACAGCAGGTGCTTCACGCCGTCCTGTTCGCCTTGCAGTTCGGCCAGGGTCTTGTCGATGCACTCTTGCGAGAAGGCATCGATTTCCAGGCCTTCGACGATCTTGTATTCGCCGTTGGCCGTGGTCACGGGGAAGCCGAACACGATGCCGGCGGGGATGCCGTATTCACCGTTGGAGGGCACGCCCATCGTCACCCACTCGCCGCCCGAGCCCAGGGCCCAGTCGCGCATGTGGTCGATGGCGGCGTTGGCAGCCGAAGCCGCCGAGGACAGGCCGCGTGCCGCGATGATGGCCGCGCCGCGCTTGCCCACGGTGGGCAGAAACACGTCCTTGTTCCACACCTGGTCGTTGATCTTGTCCTTGATGCTTTCGCCATTGACGGTGGCGAAACGGTAGTCGGCGTACATGGTGGGCGAGTGGTTGCCCCACACGGTGAGCTTGCGGATGTCGCCCACCTTGGTGCCGGTCTTGGCGGCCAGCTGCGAGGCAGCGCGGTTGTGGTCCAGGCGCAGCATGGCGGTGAAGTTCTTGGCCGGCAGGTCGGGGGCCGACTTCATGGCGATGTAGGCATTGGTGTTGGCGGGGTTGCCGACCACCAGCACCTTGACGTTGCGCGAGGCGACGGCGTTCAGGGCCTTGCCCTGGGCGGTGAAGATCTGGGCGTTGGCGGCCAGCAGGTCGGCACGCTCCATGCCGGGGCCACGGGGACGGGCGCCGACCAGCAGAGCGTAGTCGGTGTCCTTGAAGGCGGTCATGGGGTCGGCGTGGGCTTCGATGCCGGCCAGCAGGGGGAAGGCGCAGTCTTCCAGCTCCATGATCACGCCCTTCAACGCGTTCTGGGCCTTTTCATCGGGAATTTCCAGCAGTTGCAGGATGACGGGCTGATCCTTGCCCAGCATTTCGCCGGAAGCGATACGGAACAGCAGGGCGTAACCGATTTGACCAGCAGCGCCGGTGACGGCGACACGAACAGGTGCTTTGCTCATGGATGAGAACTCCGAGTGGGTGGTAAACAGTGTGGTGGCTGCTTGTTACAGATACCAAACGGTTACAAGCACCACCGACAGGCCCGAAGTTTAACGCCGATTCGCCTCTCCGGTCAATTTGTCTTATGTCTTATATAAGATATCAATACAAGAATCGGCAAGTCTGACACGGCCCTGACGCAAGCGTGCTATTTCGGGCGATCACATCCGTCCGGTGACCGGAATGGCCGCCCCATGCACCGCCCGCGCCGCATCGGAGAGCAGGAAGCCGATCACCTCGGCCAGGGCCTTGGGCTGCACCCAGGTGGCCGGGTTGGCATCGGGCATGGCCGCACGGTTGTCCGGCGTATCCAGCACCGACGGCAGGACGCTATTGACGTTGATGCCGTAGCTTTTCAGCTCGGCGGACATGGCCTCGGTCAGGCGCAGCAGGGCACTCTTGGAGGCGCAGTAAGCACCCATGTTCGCCAGCCCTTTGGCCGCCACGGCCGCCCCCACGGTGACGATGCTCCCGTGGCCCTGCTGTTTCAGCCTGGGTACCACCGCCGCCGCCAGATGCAGCAGGCTGGTGGTGTTGAGGTTGAGCATGAACTCCCAGGCCGGCAGCGGCGTGGCGTCCACCGCCTCGCCCATGTGAAAGCCGCCCGCCAGGTGGCAAACGGCATCCAGCCGCCCTTCCTGGGCCAGCGCCTGCTGCACGCGCTCGATCAGGGACTGGCGTTGCGTCAGGTCGGCCTCGATCAGCACCACGTCGGGCAAATGCCCGAAGGCCAGCTGCATGGCCTGGCCGTTGCGGGCCAGCAGCAGCAAGCGCCAGCCCTGGTCATGCAAAAAATTGGCCACTGCCCAACCCAGTTGGCCAGTGGCGCCAGTGATCAAAACGGTTTTCTGCGTCGTACTGCTCATGTCTCTCGTTCCTTTGCCTTGCGATGGTATTGCCCGGTTCCCCGGGTCAGCACCTGATCGCCCGCGACGATAACACCGGGCCGATGGCTGGACGCCGTTCGCACCCGTTCGTAGTACGGATCGAAATCGATCGTCGCCAGATGCAGCAGGTCGGCCAGATCGGGCAGAACGAAGTAGCTCTCCTGAAAATCGTCGATCCGGTACTGGGTGCGCAGCACCCGCTCCAGATCGAACCGCACCCGGTGCGGCGAGGCATCCTCCAGGGCAAACACCGATTCGGTCGCCGAGGAAACGATGCCGGCGCCATAGATGCGCAGCCCGTCGCTTTGCTGCACCAGGCCGAACTCCACCGTGTACCAATACACCCGGGCCAGTTGTTCCAGCACGCCCTGGGCCTTGGCCCGCAAGCCGCCCTGCCCGTAGGCCTGCATGAAATCGGCCATGACGGGGTGCATGAGCATGGGCACATGGCCAAACACGTCGTGGAACACGTCCGGTTCCTGCAGGTAATCGAGCTGGTGGGCTTGCCGGATGAACTGCCCGGCCGGAAAGCGCCGGTTGGCCAGATGCTCGAAGAACACGTCGTCGGGCACCAGCCCCGGCACGGCCACCACCTGCCAGCCGGTGCGGCGCATCAGCACTTCGGAAAGCTGCTCGAAATCGGGAATCCGGTCGGCCGCCATCGACAACGCCTGCAGCCCTTCCAGAAAAGCGTCGCAGGCCCGCCCGGGCAGCAGGCGGCTTTGCCGCTCGAACAAGGTTTTCCAGGTGGCGTGTTCTTCTGCGGTGTACTGCGCCCAGCCCTGGTCGATCGTCCAGTCCGGGCGCTGGGGCTGGTAGCTGGCCGCTGCCAGGCCGTGCTTTTCGGCGCCGCTCATGCCGCGCCCTCTTGCAGCGCCAGCGCGGCTGCGACCCGGTCCATAACCTGCGCCAGGGCGATGTCGCGCAGCGACAGACCCTGCACGTCGTGCGTGGTCAGCAGCACGTCGACGCGGTTGTAGACGTTGCTCCATTCCGGGTGGTGGTTGCTGCGCTCGGCCACCAGCGCCACCTGGGCCATGAAGCCGATGGCCTGGGCAAAATCCTGAAAGCCGAACTGGCGCACGATCACCCCGCCGCGCTCGGCCCGGTACTGCCACTGCGGCACCTGTGCCAGTGCGGCAGGCAGTTCTGCGGTGCTGAGTTTCATGGTGTTCTCCTTACTCCGTGGCAATCGCGCCCCGACGCACCTGGTCGCGTTCCAGCGATTCAAACAGGGCTTTGAAATTGCCCTCGCCAAAGCCTTCGCGGTAATTGCCCTGGCGCTCGATAAACTCGAAGAAGACCGGCCCGAGCAAAGGCTCGGAAAAGATCTGCAACAGCAACCGAGGCTGGCCGCCTTCGGTCGTACCGTCCAGCAGAATGCCCCGCGCCTGCAGGTCGGCAACGTTCTGCCCATGGCCGGGCAGGCGTTTTTCCAGATTGCCGTAATACACGTCGTTGGGGGCCGTCAGCAGCGGGATACCGGCCAGCTGCAATTGGTCGATGGCGGCAACCAGGTTGTCGCACAGCAAGGCGATGTGCTGGATGCCTTCGCCGTTGAACTGCATGAGAAATTCCTCGATCTGGCCGCCGCCCTGCTTGGCTTCTTCATTGAGCGGAATGCGAATCAGGCCATCCGGGGCCGTCATGGCCTTGGAGGTCAGACCGGTGTATTCGCCCTGAATGTCGAAGTAGCGGATCTCCCGGAAATTGAACAGCTTTTCATAAAATCCGGCCCAGTGCGCCATGCGCCCCCGGTAAACGTTGTGCGTCAGGTGATCGACCACCGAAAAACCGAAGCCGGGCGGGTGGCGTTCCACCCCGGGCAGCCATTTGAAGTCGATGTCGTAGATGGACTTGCCATCCTCGAACCGATCGATCAGGTACAGCGGCGCCCCGCCAATGCCCTTGATCGCCGGCAGGCGCAGCTCCATCGGCCCGGTGGGGATGTCCACCGGCTGCGCCCCCAGCTCCAGGGCACGCTGGTAGGCGCGGTGCGCGTCCTGCACGCGAAAGGCCAGCCCACAGGCACTGGGGCCGTGTTCGGCAGCGAAGTAGCCCGCCACGCTGCGGGGTTCGCGGTTGACGATGAAATTGATGTCCCCCTGCCGGTACAGGGACACGTCCTTGGAGCGGTGGCGGGCCACCTCGGTGAAGCCCATTTTCTCGAACAGCGGCTCCAGCACCCCGCCACGGGGCGAGGCAAATTCGACAAATTCAAACCCCATCAACCCCATCGGGTTGGCAACAGATTCGGCCATGTGGTGCATTCCTTGCAGACAAATACTTGATGGGGATCAACTATAAAAAACAATAAAGTTTTATTTAATTAAAAATTTCACCTATGGACTTTTCCATCGAAGTCTGTAAGAACGTGTTCACGATCTCGGCGCGAAGGGGTGCGGGAAGCGGATCGGGATGGGCTGCAAGGCGCAAACCGCAGCCATAGCAGTGCTATGGCGAGGATTTGCAACGACGCAGAGCGCCCGAGGCCGCGACTGCACACCCGCGCGGAGATCGTGAACACGTTCTAAAGTACATGCTATATATCGCCTCTTTTTCCTCCCCGCCCCGCCGCAATGGACAGCACACCCGCATCACGCCGCCGACGCATCCCGCAAACCCTGCGCGTGAAAAACACCCAGCGCAAACTGATCGATGCCGCCTTGCAGTTGCTGCACGAAGAAGGTTTCAAGGGCGCCACGCTGCAGGCCATTGCCCACCGGGCGCAGGTTTCGCTGGGTGCACTGCAGCACCATTTCAAAACCCGCGATGCCCTGATGGAGCGCCTGGTGCAGGAAGTCATGGCCCCCCTGAGCGCCCAGGGCAGCGCCTGGCCCGACCACAGCCTGCCGCTGCCCGAGCGGGCCCAGGATTTTGTCCAGCGGGCCTGGCAGAACATTTTCGGCACACCGCACTACCAGGCCGCCTGGAGCCTGTTCCTCGGCTGCAAATCCTCCCCCACCCTGTTCACCCACATCAACCAGCAGCGCCTGCTGGTGGACAACGCGTTTTACGTGCAGTTTCTGCACATCTTCCCGGAAATCGAACGCCACCATCCCGCCGCGCAAGGCGTTGCCGCCACCGTCTTCGCCGCCTTGCGCGGCGCCGGTGTCCTGGAATTTTTTGACGTGACCGCAACGGAGCGCGAAACCTGCCTGCAGACGCTGGCAGACACCATCGTCCAGGCCGGCACTCCGGCAGCAGCGCCATAAGCTCGGATACCAGTCCCGGCCCTTGACCCAGGCCAAGAACCTGCTATCAGGAGTGCTTTTGCAACTTGTCTTATGTCTTATATAAGATATGATAGGCCACTGTAACACTATGCCTTGAACATGCCGCCGGCGTGCATTGTTCGCCGGCACCGGTTTTAGCCATGCCCCCCAATACCGCCCTCCTGACCGACCCCAGCCCCCCCCTGCGCAGCGACAGTGCGGTCGTGCAGACACCTGCCTTCAGCCCGCTTTACCAGCAAATCAAGGGGCTGATCCTGCAAAGCCTGCAAGCCGGGGAGTGGAAGCCCGGCGAACTCATTCCCAGCGAAATGGAGCTGGCCGCCCGCTTCAAGGTCAGCCAGGGCACGGTGCGCAAGGCCATCGACGAGCTGGCCGCAGAAAACCTGGTCACCCGCCGCCAGGGCAAGGGCACCTTCGTCACCACGCACAACGAAGAGCAGGTGCAATACCGCTTCCTGCAACTGCACCCGGACGTGGGCCAGCAACAGGACGAGGGCCGGGCGCAGCGCAACATCATGGAATGCCGGCGGATGCGGGCCAGCGCCGACATTGCCCGCATCCTGGGCCTGCGCACCGGCGACAGCGTCATCCACGTCCGCCGGGTACTCTCGTTCGGCGGCACGCCGACCATTCTGGAAGACATCTGGCTGCCCAGCCAGGTCTTCAAGGGACTGACCGCGCAGCAGATGGCGCACTACCCCGGCCCGACCTATGCCATGTTCGAAATGGAATACGGCGTGCGCATGGTTCGCGCCGAAGAAAAAATCCGCGCCGTCCTGCCCGACACGCAACAGGCCCAATGGCTTAAAACCACGGCCACCACTCCGCTATTGAGTGTGGAACGGGTCACCTACACCTACAACGACAAGCCCATGGAGCTGCGCCGTGGCCTTTATCTGACCGATAGCCACCACTACCGCAATGCACTAAGTTAGCCGTTGTAAGCCCCGTGCCATGGGGCTTGCCCTAAAATGCCCCCCGTTTGTCTTTTTGCGATTACCACGCAGTTACATCATCGAAAGCCTGACAACCATGACCGACCAAGCAAAACCGCGGCCCGAGTTCCGCAACATCAACATCTTCAAAGACGTACGCACCTACCGCCTTCCCTGGGCGGGCAAAGTCTCCATCCTGCACCGTGTCAGCGGCATGCTCATGTTCGTGCTGCTGCCCTTCGTGTTCTGGATGTTCGACACCTCGCTGTCTTCGGAAATTTCCTTTGCCACCTTCAAGGGCGCCTTCAACGAAGGGCTGGGCTTCGTCCCCGGCTGGTTCGTCAAGCTGGCCGCACTGGGCCTGATCTGGAGCTACCTGCACCACCTGTGCGCTGGCGTGCGCCACCTCATGATCGACATGAACCACGAGCGCATCACCAAGGAATGGGGCGCCTCCTCGGCCATCGTCACTCTGGTGGTCAGCCTGGGCCTGACCGTGATCCTGGGTGCCAAGCTGTTCGGCCTGTACTAATCCATCGTCTTTGATAAAGGAAAAGCTATGTCTTCCGTGAACTACGGCACCAAACGTGTTGTGACCGGCGCCCACTATGGCGTGCGCGACTGGCTGGTGCAACGCGCTACCGCCGTGCTGATCGTGGCCTTCACCATGGTGGTTCTGGCCCAGTTGCTGTTCTCCAAAGGTGCCATCAGCTACGAGCTGTGGGCCGGTATTTTTGCCCCGCAGTGGATGAAGTTCATCACCGCCGGCGTCATCGTTTCGGTGCTCTGGCACGCCTGGGTGGGCGTGCGCAACGTGTGGATGGACTACGTGCCTGCCGCCGGCCTGCGTTTTACCCTGCAAGTGCTGACCATCGTCTGGCTGGTGGGCTGCGGCGCCTGGGGATTTGAAGTTTTGTGGCGCGTGTAAGTCGCTTGTTGCTGTTACGCACTATTTGAAAGTTAAGAATGAGCTACTCCAAAGCAAATATCACCAAGCGCAAATTTGACGTCGTCATCGTCGGCGCCGGCGGCTCGGGCCTGCGTGCCGCACTGGAGCTGTCGCGTGCCGGTCTGTCCGTGGCCGCCCTGTCCAAAGTCTTCCCCACCCGCTCGCACACCGTGGCGGCGCAGGGCGGCGTATCCGCCTCGCTGGGCAACATGAGCGAGGACAACTGGCACTACCACTTCTACGACACCATCAAGGGCGGCGACTGGCTCTCCGACCAGGATGCCGTCGAGTTCATGTGCCGCGAAGCACCCAAGGTGGTGATCGAGCTGGAACACTTCGGCATGCCCTTCGACCGCAACCCGGACGGCACCATCTACCAACGCCCCTTCGGCGGCCACACCGCCAACTACGGCGAAAAACCCGTGCAACGCGCCTGCGCTGCGGCCGACCGTACCGGCCACGCCATGCTGCACACGCTGTACCAGAAGAACGTCGAGACCAAGACCAACTTCTTCGTCGAGTGGATGGCGCTGGATCTGATCCGCAACACCCGGGGCGACGTGGTCGGCGTGACTGCCCTGGAACTGGAAACCGGCGACCTGTACGAGCTGCACGCCAAGGCCGTGCTGCTGGCCACCGGCGGCGCGGGCCGCATCTTCGCGGCATCGACCAACGCCTTCATCAACACCGGCGACGGCCTGGGCATGGCCGCGCGTGCCGGCATCCCGCTGCAAGACCTGGAGTTCTGGCAATTCCACCCCACCGGCGTGGCCGGCGCGGGCGTGCTGCTGACCGAAGGCTGCCGTGGCGAAGGCGCTATCCTTTTGAATAGCGAAGGCGAACGCTTCATGGAGCGCTATGCCCCCACGCTGAAAGACCTGGCACCGCGTGACTTCGTGTCCCGCTCGATGGACCAGGAGATCAAGGAAGGCCGGGGCTGTGGTCCGAACAAGGACTACATCCTGATGAAGCTGGACCACCTGGGCGCCGACACCATCCGCAAGCGCCTGCCCTCGGTGGAGGAAATCGGCCACAACTTTGCCAACGTGGACATCACCAAGGAACCGATTCCCGTCGTGCCCACCATCCACTACCAGATGGGCGGCATCCCCACCAACATCCACGGTCAGGTCGTCACCTGGGACGGCGAGAAGAACAACGTGGTCAATGGCCTGTACGCCGTGGGCGAATGCGCTGCGGTGTCGGTACACGGGGCCAACCGCCTGGGCACCAACTCGCTGCTCGACCTGCTGGTGTTCGGCAAGTCGGCCGGCAAGCACATCGTCAGCTTCGTCAAGGACTTTGGCGAACACAAGGAAGTGCCCGCCAACGGCAGCGACCGCACGCTGGAGCGCCTGAACCAGCTGGACAACGCCAAGGACGGCATCTACGCCCAGGACCTGGCCAACGACATCCGCCAGACCATGCAGACGCACGCCGGCGTGTTCCGCACGCAGAAGATGATGGACGAGGGCGTGATCAACATCGCCGAAATCCGCACCCGCGTCGCCGCCCTGGGACTGAAGGACACCTCCAAGGTCTGGAACACCGCCCGCATGGAAGCGCTGGAAGTGGACAACCTGATCGAAGTGGCCCAGGCGACCATGGTTTCCGCCGCCGCCCGCAAGGAATGCCGTGGCGCCCACACCGTGTACGACTACGAACACCCGGCCGACCACCCCGAATGCCCGCTGGGTCGTAACGACAAGGAATGGCTCAAGCACACCCTGTGGGACAGCGCCACCAACAGCCTGACCTACAAGCCGGTGAACATGAAGCCGCTGACGGTGGACAGCATTCCGCCCAAGGTCCGCACGTTCTAAGCCCACCGCATTTTCGAGAAGATCACCATGAAACGCACTTTCAAAATCTACCGTTACGACCCCGATAAAGACGCCAAGCCCTACATGCAGACCCTGGAGGTGGAGCTGGACGGCCACGAGCGCATGTTGCTGGACGCGCTGGTCAAGCTGAAGAAACTCGACCCCACCATCTCCTTCCGCCGCTCCTGCCGCGAAGGCGTGTGCGGTTCGGACGCGATGAACATCAACGGCAAGAACGGTCTGGCGTGCCTGACAAACATGAAGACCCTCTCGGGCGACATCGTGCTGAAACCCCTGCCCGGCCTGCCCGTGATCCGTGACCTGATCGTGGACATGACGCAGTTCTTCAAGCAGTACCACTCGATCAAGCCCTACCTGCAAAGCGACATCTACGCCTCGGAAGACAAGGAGCGCCTGCAATCGCCCGAAGAGCGCGAGGAGCTGAACGGCCTGTACGAGTGCATTCTGTGCGCCAGCTGCTCGACGGCCTGCCCCAGCTTCTGGTGGAACCCGGACAAGTTCGTCGGCCCGGCCGGTTTGCTACAAGCCTACCGCTTCATCGCCGACAGCCGCGACACCGCCACGAGCGAGCGTCTGGACAACCTGGAAGACCCCTACCGCCTGTTCCGCTGCCACACCATCATGAACTGTGTGGATGTCTGTCCGAAAGGACTCAAGCCCGCCAAGGCCATCGGCAAGATCAAGGAATTGGTCGCCCGCCGCACGATTTAAGCCATGGCTGCTGCAGGAGATACGCTGCTTGAACCGCGTGAACGCGACCTCCTGCGCTGGCGTAGCCGGCGCGGGCTGGTCGAGAACGATTTGTTCATCGAGCAGTTTTTTACCACTTACGGCACCCGGCTGACCCAGCGGCACGCTGCTGGCCTGACGGCCTTGATGGACCTGGCGGACAACGATTTGATGGATCTGTTCCTGCGGCGCAAGGAGCCACAGGGCGATCTGGATACCCCTGAAGTGAAAGCAGTACTGGAGATGGTGCGCAAGCCCCTGTAACCGGTATCCCCTTTAGCCTGCCACGCTGGCTGTGGCACCAATGAAAAGGAAGTTGGAAATGAAACTCGCTGACAACAAAGCGACCCTCTCGTTCAGCAACGGCGCCCCCAGCGTCGAACTGCCCATTTACCAGGGCACCGTTGGCCCGGATGTGATCGACATCCGCAAGCTCTACGGCCAGTCGGGCATGTTCACCTATGACCCCGGTTTCTTGTCGACCGCAGCCTGCCAGTCGGCCATCACCTACATCGACGGCGACAAGGGCGAGCTGCTGTACCGTGGCTACCCCATCGAGCAACTGGCCCAGAACTGCGACTACCTGGACACCTGCTACCTGCTGCTCAACGGCGAGCTGCCCAACGAAGGCCAGCGCACCGACTTCCACAAGCTCGTGCTGGACCACACCATGGTGCATGAGCAGATGCAATTCTTCCTGCGCGGTTTCCGCCGCGATGCCCACCCCATGGCCGTGCTGACCGGCCTGGTGGGCGCGATGTCGGCCTTCTACCATGACAGCACCGACGTCACCAACCCCGAGCATCGCCACATCGCCGCCATCCGCCTGATCTCCAAGATGCCCACGCTGGTGGCCATGGCCTACAAGTACGGCAAGGGCGAGCCGTTCATGTACCCGCGCAACGAACTGTCCTACGCCGGCAACTTCCTGCGCATGATGTTCGGCACTCCCTGCACCGATTACCAGGTGAACCCGGTGATCGAACGCGCGCTGGACCGCATCTTCATCCTGCACGCCGACCACGAGCAGAACGCATCCACCTCCACCGTGCGCCTGTGCGGCTCCTCGGGCACCAACCCGTTTGCCGCCATCGCCGCCGGCGTGGCCTGCCTGTGGGGCCCGGCCCACGGCGGCGCCAACGAAGCCTGCCTGAACATGCTGGAAGACATCCAGGCCAACGGCGGCCTGGCCAAGGTGGGCGAGTTCATGGAGCAGGTCAAGGACAAGAACTCGGGCGTGCGCCTGATGGGCTTTGGCCACCGCGTCTACAAGAACTACGACCCCCGCGCCACCCTGATGCAGGAAACCTGCAACGAAGTGCTGGCCGCCCTGGGCCTGGAAAACGACCCCCTGTTCGCCCTGGCCAAGAAGGTCGAGCAGATCGCCCTGGAAGACGACTACTTCGTGCAGCGCAAGCTCTACCCGAACGTGGACTTCTACTCCGGCATCGTGCAACGCGCCATCGGCATTCCCGTCAAGCTGTTCACCGGCATCTTCGCCCTGGCCCGCACCGTGGGCTGGATCGCCCAGCTCAACGAGCAGATGGCCGACCCCGAGTACAAGATCGGCCGTCCGCGCCAGTTGTTCACCGGCGCCGCCACCCGCGACGTCAAGCCGGCCAACCAGCGCTGATCGACAGGGTTCGACCGCCCACGGCACCGCCACGGCGGTGCCGCGATTCTGCAAAGCCTGCCGCTTCAAACCGGCAGGCTTTTTTCATAGCTGTTTCCGCTGATAACAAAAGGGTTTCAGATACAAAACTATCTGAAACCCTTTTGTTATCAGCGGAAGCAGCTATTTTTTTACTCGAACCCTTGCAATCCGCCCCATTCGGCAAAGGGCTCGCGCGAAGTGCGCAGCGTGTTGATCGGGGCGCTGACGTCCTCGTAGCCCAGGGCCAGGCCGCAAGCCAGGCGGTAATCCTGCGGCATCCCCAGGTGCTGCTGCACCAGGGGGCTGTAGCGCCGCCAGAACCCCTGGGCGCAGGTGGCCAGCCCTTCTTCCACCGCCCGCAGCATGAAGGATTGCAGATAAATCCCCACGTCCATCCACTGCGGGTAGCCCATGCGGGCATCGATGAAGACGAACACGCCGACCGGTGCGCCGAACAGCTCGGCGTTTTTCGCCAGCTGGCGCAGGCGGGCGGGCTTGTCCTCGCGCGGGATGCCCAGGGTGCGGTACAAATCCTCGCCATTGGCAAAGCGGCGCATGCGGTACGGCTCCCACAAGTCGGGCGGGTAGGACAGCAGGGCCGCATCCTCCTGCGCCGGCGTGCGGGCCACTTCGGCCAGCAGCGCCTGCAGCGGCGCCCCGGCCAGGGCCGCCACGCGCCAGGGCTGCATATTGCCGCCCGAGGCAGCCAGCGCGGCATCCTCCATCAACTGCTGCACCAGCGCCGCGCCGGGCACCTGGGGGGTAAAGGCCCGCACCGAACGGCGCTGGCGCAGGGCTTGGGAAACGTCCATGCCAAATTCCTTCCTCAAAAAAACTGGCGCCGAGCCTAGCGCATCGGCCCGCCGCCCGGTGTCACCTATTTGCCCAGAATCTGGTCGATGCGGTCTTTTTCAAAGTGGCTGGCGCGTTCGCTCTCGCACGGCAGGCAGTCGGTGTTGAGTTTGGCCGAGAGTTTTTCCAGCGCCTGCCACAGCAGTTGCAGCTGCTGCTCATGCGTGGCCGTGCCTTCGGCCAGGCTGCGCATGGCCTGGCTGACGGGGTCGTCGTCCTGCGTAATGCCGTAGGCGCTGAAGCTGGGCGTGGCCGCCGCAGCGGTTGCGGCCACTTTGGCGGCAGCATCGGCGGCCGCCTTGGCCTGGGTTTGCGGGCCGGCATTTTCGTGCTGCTGCAAGTGGGCGGCGTCAGCGCTTTCGTCCTTGTGCGCAGCAATGATGCGTGCCGGTATCCCCACCGCCGTCGCGCCGGCCGGTACGGGCTTGAGTACCACGGCGTTGGAGCCGATCTTGGCGCCGTCGCCCACCTCGAAGCCGCCCAATACCTTGGCACCGGCCGAGACCACCACGTCCCGCCCCAAAGTCGGATGGCGCTTGGCTCCCTTGTAGAGCGAGGTGCCGCCCAGGGTGACGCCGTGGTAGATGGTGCAGCCGTCGCCCACCACCGCCGTCTCGCCGATCACCACGCCCATGCCGTGATCGATGAAGACGCGTTCGCCAATCACCGCGCCGGGATGGATCTCGATGCCCGTCAGCCAGCGCCCGATGTGCGAGGTGAAGCGCCCCAGCCATTTCAGGCCGTGGTTCCAGCACCAATGGGCGGGCCGGTGCCACCAGATGGCGTGCAGGCCGGGGTAGCAGGTGATCACCTCCCACACGCCGCGTGCAGCCGGGTCACGTTCAAGAATGCACTGGATGTCGGAACGCAGGCGTGAAAGCATCGATCAAGGCCGTTCAATGGGCGGTTAGGGGGAAACCCGAAAGTTTAGTGCCTGGGCGGCGTACTGTGCAGCATCGCCTTGGCAATGCCGCGCAGGATGTGGATTTCTTCCTGGTTCAACTGCGCACGGTTGAACAACTGGTTCAGGCGCGGCATGAGTTTCTTCGGCGCCGCCGGGTCGAGAAACCCGACATGCTCCAGCGCCTGCTGCCAGTGCGCCAGCATCCCGGCCACTTGCCCGGCATCGGCCCGCTGCGGCGCAGGCGCAGGGGGTTCCGCAACAAACCCGCCCAGCGCCTGACGCCATTCGTAAGCAATCAACTGAATCGCCGCCCCCAGGTTGAGCGAGCCGAACTGCGGATGGCTGGGAATGCGCAGCGCCACGTCGCAGCGGTACACATCCTCGTTGGCCATGCCAAAGCGCTCGCAGCCGAACAGCAGGCCAATGCCCGCCTCGCCCGGTGCGGCTGCCTCCTGCCCTTGCGGCGTGGGCAGCCCGTTTTTCTGCCAGGACTGCACCAGGCCTTCGAAATGCTCGCGCGGCGTGCGCGTCGGCGGGCCGAAGTCGCGCGGCGTCATCGCCGTGGCGCACAGGTGGCTGATGCCCTCCAGCGCCTCGTCCAGACTATCGACCACCCTGGCGTTGGCCAGCACGTCCAGGGCGCCGCTGGCCCGCTGGATGGTTTCCTCGCGCCGCAGCACGTTGGCCCAGCGCGGGCGCACCAGCACCAGGTCGTCAAAGCCCATGGTCTTCATGGCCCGCGCCGCAGCCCCTACATTGCCGGCGTGGCTGGTTTCAATCAAAACAAAACGGGTTTTCATGGCAAGCGCCCTGCACGGTTTTGTGCAAGGCCGTTAAAATCTTGCCCCTATTGTCGCCGTCCGCATCGCCGGATGGCGGTGGATACGTTCTTCACCCGCGGCCAGCGGTGCCAATTTGCACGATATGAATCACGCCTTGTGCTTTTCCTGCGCAGGTGCTGGCTGCCTTTTGCACAATTTATGTCGTCCTCACTGCACCCCATGCTCAACGTGGCCATCAAGGCCGCCCGCGCCGCCGGCGCCATCATCAACCGCGCCGCCCTGGACATCGAATCCGTGCGCGTGGCGCAAAAACAGGTCAATGACTTCGTCACCGAAGTCGATCGCGCCGCCGAAGACGCCATCATCTCCACCCTGCTGACCGCCTACCCCGGCCACGGCATCCTGGCCGAAGAATCGGGGCAGGAGCATGGGGCGAAAAATTCCGACTACGTCTGGATCATCGACCCGCTGGACGGCACCACCAACTTCATCCACGGCTTTCCCGTCTATTGCGTCAGCATCGCCCTGTCCTTCAAGGGCAAGATCGAACACGCCGTGGTCTACGACCCCACGCGCAACGACCTGTTCACCGCCACCCGGGGCCGGGGGGCGTTCCTGAACGAGCGGCGCATCCGCGTCTCCAAACGCACCCAGTTGAAGGACTGCCTGGTTTCCACCGGCTTCCCCTTCCGCCCCGGCGACAACTTCCGCGCCTACATGCGCATGTTTGGCGAAATCACCCAGCGCACCGCCGGGGTGCGCCGCCCCGGTGCTGCGGCGCTCGATCTGGCCTACGTGGCCGCCGGTTTCTGCGATGGCTTCTTTGAAACCGGCCTGTCCATCTGGGACGTAGCGGCGGGCAGCCTGCTCGTCACCGAAGCGGGCGGCCTGATCGGCAACTTCACCGGCGAGGCCGACTTCCTGGAGCAGCGCGAGTGCCTGGCCGGCAACCCCCGCGCCTATGGCCAGCTGGTCGGCATCCTGGGCAAATACAGCAAGTTCGCCACCGTGGAAGACAAGCTGGTGGTCGATGCCGCCCTCCAGCGCCAGGACAACGAAGCCAACGAAAGCGAAGGCACGCAGGACTGAGAACCTGTAAACCCGTACCGCAAAGCCGCCAGCACCTTTTCAGGGCTGGCGGCTTTTTTCATGGCTGGCACACGACAGCTACCGGATGGCGCACCACTCCTGCGACTGCCCCATCAGCAACGGCTGGTTGCACTGCACCGCCTCGCGCACAAACTCCCACAGCGCCCGCACCCGGGCCAGTTCGCGCCGGTCGCCGGGCGCGGCAATCCAGAAGGTGCGCAGCAGGTCGATCTCGTCGGTCAGCACCGGCACCAGCTCTGCACTCTGCGCCGCCATGAAGCAGGGCAGCACCGCCAACCCGCGCCCTTCACGCACCGCGTGGTACTGGGCCACCACGCTGGTGCTGCGCAGCGGCGTGGGGGCATCGGGCGCAATAGTGACCAGATAGCGCAGGGCCGGACTGAACACCAGCTCTTCCACATAACCGAAGAAGCGGTGGGCGCTCAAGTCCGCCAAATGGCGGATGGGCGGATGCCGCTCCAGGTAGCTGCGGCTGGCATACAGGCGCAGGCGGTAGTCGGTCAGGCGGCTGCACACCTGTCCGCTGCCCTGCGGGCGTTCGATGTTCACGGCCAGATCGGCCTCGCGCTGCGAAAGGTTGATGAAGCGCGGCACGATCAGCAGCTCCACCTGGATGGCCGGGTGCCGCTCGCAAAAATGGCTCAGATGCGGTGCCAGGAAAAAGCTGCCGAAGCCCTCGGTCGCCCCCAGGCGCACGTTGCCGGTCAGCGTATGGCTGTCGCCGCCGATGTCCTCGCCCACCAGCACCATGCTGCTTTCCATGCGCTCGACATGCTCCAGCAGCCGGTGCCCGGCGGTGGTCAGCACATGGCCGGCCGGCGTGCGCTGGAACAGCTGGGCGTCCAGCTCTTTTTCCAGCCGGTGCAGGCGCCGCGTGACGGTGGAGTGATCCAGCCCCAGACGCCGCGCCGCCTCCTGCGCGGACTCGGCGCGGACAACGGCAAGAAACAGGCGCAAATTGTCCCAATTGATGTGATCTGCTGGCATGGTGGTGCAATTTTGCAAGCAGTGTATGCCTAAATACCTGATCCATTTGCATTACTGCTCCAGTAGAGTGTTTCTTGGCGCGGCACCGAACCGCCCGCGCCACCCCATAAAACAAGGAGACACCCCATGCGATTCACCCGGCATTCCCTCGCCCTGGCCACGCTGGCCGCCCTCGCCTGCGGCACAGCCGCACAGGCCCAGATTTCCAACGACACCGTCAAGATCGGCGTGCTGACCGACATGGCCGGCCCCTATTCCGGCATGGGCGGCGCCGGTTCGGTGGTGGCCGCAAAAATGGCCATCGACGATTGCCTGAAGGCCGAATGCAAAGGCATGAAGATCGAGGTGGTCAGCGCCGACCACCAGAACAAGGCCGACATTGCCGCCACCCGCGCCCGCGAATGGCTGGATCGCGACGGGGTGGATGCCATCGTGGACATCACCAACTCTGCCGCCGCCCTGGCCGTGCAGAAGCTGGTGCGCGAAAAAGGCGGCATTGCCATGTACAGCGGCCCGGCCACCACGCGCCTGACCGACGAGGACTGCGCGGAAAACGGCTTTCACTGGATGTTCGACACTTACTCCTCGGCCTCCGGCGCGGCGGCGGCGTTGACCAAGAATGGCGACAAGAGCTGGTACTTCGTCACCGTGGACTACGCCTTCGGCCATTCGCTGGAAAAGGATGCCTCCGAAATGGTCAAGGCCAACGGCGGCACCGTGGTGGGCAGCGTGCGCCACCCGCTCAACGCCAGCGATTTTTCCTCCTTCATCCTGCAGGCGCAAAACTCCAAGGCCCAGGTGATCGGCCTGGCCAACGGGGCGCAGGACACGGTGAACGCCATCAAGGCAGCGCGGGAATTTGGCATTACCGGCGACAAAGGCACCAAAGTCGCCTCGCTGCTCATGTTCCTGACCGACGTGCATTCGCTGGGTCTGCGCCAGGCGCAGGGCCTGATGTTCTCCGAAGGCTTCTACTGGGACATGGACGACCAGACCCGCGCCTTCGCCGCCCGCTTCGAGAAGCTGCACAAGGGCTACAAGCCGACGATGGTGCAGGCCGGGGTGTATTCCAGCACGCTGCACTACCTGAAGTCGGTGGCCGCCGCCAAGACGGACGACTCCAAAGTCATCGCCCAGAAAATGCGCGAGCTGCCCATCGACGACCCGATCATGCGCAACGCCAGCATCCGCCCCGATGGCCGCGTGATCCACGACATGTACCTGTTCCAGGTCAAGGCGCCCAATGAATCCAGGGGCGCGTGGGATTACTACAAAACCGTCAGCACCATCCCCGCCGACACCGCCTTCAAGCCCCTGGCCCAGTCGGCCTGCCCGCTGGTCAAGCAGTGAACCCCGGAGCCATCATGAGTACCACCCCCACCACCATCCACCACTTCATCGGCGGCAAGCCCTACCCCTCCCAAAGCACCGAATGGCGTGACGTGACCAACCCCGCCACGCAGGAAGTCGTGGCCCGCGTGCCCTTTGCCACCCGCGAAGAAGTCGAACTGGCCGTGGCCAACGCCCACGCCGCCTTCCAGACCTGGCGCAGCACCTCGCTGGGCGCACGGATGCGCATCATGCTGAAACTGCAGCAGCTCATCCGCGAGAACAGCGCCGAGCTGGCCCAGCTCATCACCCGCGAACACGGCAAGACCCTGCCGGATGCCGAAGGCGAAGTGGGCCGGGGCCTGGAAGTGGTGGAACACGCCTGCTCCATCACCACCCTGCAACTGGGCGAGATTGCCGAGAACGCCGCCACCGGCGTGGACGTCTACAACCTGCTGCAACCCCTGGGCGTGGGCGCAGGCATCACCGCATTCAACTTCCCGGTCATGCTGCCGTGCTTCATGTTCCCGATGGCCATTGCCTGCGGCAACACCTTCGTGCTGAAACCGTCGGAGCAAGACCCCAGCTCCACCATGCGCCTGGTCGAACTGGCGCACGAGGCGGGCGTACCACCCGGTGTCCTCAACGTCATCCACGGCGGGCCGGAAGTGGCCGACATGCTGTGCGACCACCCGGACATCAAGGCGCTCTCGTTCATCGGCTCCACGCATGTGGGCACCCACATCTACCGCCGCGCCAGCGAGGCAGGCAAGCGCGTGCAGTCCATGATGGGCGCCAAGAACCACTGCGTGGTGATGCCCGACGCCCCCAAGGAACATGCGCTGAACAACCTGCTGGGTTCGGCCTTCGGCGCGGCAGGCCAGCGCTGCATGGCCAACTCGGTCGCCGTGTTCGTCGGCGCGGCACGCGACTGGCTGCCCGATGTGGTCGCCAAGTCCAAGGCCATGAAGGTCGGCCCCGGCACCGACCGCAGCGCCGACCTCGGCCCCCTGGTCAATCCCCGCGCCAAACAGCGCGTGGTCGGCCTGATCGACTCCGGCGTGGCGCAAGGCGCCAGGCTGCTGCTCGATGGCCGCGACTGCACGGTGCCCGGCTATGAAAAGGGCAACTTCGTCGGCCCCACGGTGTTTGCCGACGTGACCGACCAGATGGACATCTACCAGCAGGAAATCTTCGGCCCCGTACTCAACGTGGTCTGCGTCGATACGCTGGAAGAAGCCATCGCCTTCATCAACCGCAACCCCAACGGCAACGGCACCTCCATCTTCACCAGCAGCGGCTGGGCGGCCCGCAAGTACCAGCACGACATCAACGTCGGGCAGGTGGGCATCAACGTGCCCATCCCCGTGCCCGTGGCCTACTTCAGCTTCACCGGCTCGCGGGCCTCCAAGCTGGGCGACCTGGGGCCCAACGGCAAACAGGCCGTGCAGTTCTGGACACAGACCAAAACCGTCACGGCCCGCTGGTACGAAGACCACGGCAGCAGCAGCGACGGGGTGAACACCACCATCACGATGAAGTAAACGAATCCGCCACCGCTATTATTTAAAAAGCTTGTACCGCTGGTATGGATTGAATTTCAGGTATGAAACCATCTGAAATCCAGTCCAAATCAGCGGTACAAGCTATTTTTTTAGATGATTGCCCTTGGCTGGGTCATCTCCAGAGGGAAATCACTCCCACTCGATTATCAATAGTTGAAAATTTTACTTTAAAAACAGATAGTTAAAAAATCAAAAATCACAAAAACCATGAAATATACCATGTCATCATGCGATCCATATGATCGAAGTTTCGATCCGACATCAAGCACCGCCAAGCAAAGTTAGGCGCTTAATTATTCAAGATCAAAGAGTAATGCCAAACTTCTCGACACGAAGACGATTGATCTCACTCTCACGCCCTATTCTCTGAAGAGCAGATATGGCCTTCTCAGTTATGCTCCGCATCGTCTCATCAGCATTACTTATTCTACGGAAATAGGTCAGACCATAAACCACAAGGCGTAGCTCCTCGCCTTTTGTAAATTTAAGAATTTCATAGAAATCATCCGCACTATGCTTGTCGATGAATTCAAGTGCCCCTGGGTTCCATCCACCATTACGGACAATATCAGCTAAAACATTTTTTAATTTTAGATCGTCACTGAACTCAGCGGCCTTCTTGGCAAACGCTGCCGCCACATCTGGGTCTTCCACATGAAACGTAGGCATGAAAGGGTCTCCCGACCAAAACTCCTTACCGTCGTTTCTTTTTTCTATATAACCTTGAATTAACGTATCAACATCCTCCCCATAACCAAGGCTCTTCAACGTCCCTATCGACGCGGAAAGGTTACGTGGACTAATAGCTGCTGCGTATTCTAAGATAGCTTTTTTTAATTTTGTGGCAAACTCGACAGTATTGTCATCGAATGACTCATGATAAATATCCCATACCTTACTGAAAGCAGCATCCTGATCACTCAAAGAAAGTTGCTGAAATAGGACATCAGCCTCTCTCTTGATTCTCACAACATCATAAAGCCCGCTACGAATACCATCAAAAATAGCGATATCAAATGCATCCGCATTACGATACTCATATGCCCTGAGCAACTCAGACCACTGAATTTCCTCTGGCGTTCGTTCATCTTTGTCTCCAGAGAAGAAAGCGTAAGACCGCTCTTCTGTAATATATTCAATTGGAGGTGCGTCTCCAGGTTGATACAAGGCAAACCCGTAGAGACAAGCACTATGGATTGACTGCCTTAGAATACGTTCGTCATAACCATTGAGTATCTCTTCAAGCCTATCCGCTATTCGAAGCAATTTAAATATCGTACGGATATTCGAAATCCCTAATTTGGCCGCATACTCCCCAACCCATTTGGAATGTAGAGCTGCATTATCTCGAATTGCTATTTCAGCCGCCTCTTGTGCTGTAGGCGAGAACATAAGGTTGATGTCAATGATCTTTTCTAGCTGCTCTTTAAAATCATCCGCATCCTGCCCTTCTAGTGCCTCACTATTCAGTAACAATACGACTTTACATCGTTTTTTTTCTTTAAGAAGAGAGATCAGGCCTAGCACATCTTTGAGCGCAAGATGCTCGCTCATTCTTTCAAGATCGTCAAAACACACTATCTGATCTCGCACATCCAGAAATCCTGCCTTCTCCGCCAAACCACTATAGTCTGCGATGACTGGTATTCCTCGGATTATGCCTGCCCCAGCTCGCCACTTTGATGCAAAATGGGACAAACGTTCTGACACACTGCTAGTAGTCGCCTCGAATGGCTTCACCGTCTTAAAGGCAGCAGACTCCACTGTATTCTCGAAAAGAGAACGCCGAACATCCCCCAAGCTTTCGAGTCCAAAAAGCGACACATAAGCGTATCTGGATGGGTACGCATTATTATTTTTAAATTCTTCAGCAAGGAGCGTTTCCCAAGTATGAGTTTTTCCAACGCCCCACCTACCTCTTAAGCAAAGAGCCAGTCTATCTTTATCGCCGAGGAAGCGGCGAATTTCGCTCTTAACCTGCTCTATACTCATTTTCATCCCTCCTCTTCTGATTTTTTATTTCTCTAGATGCGGCAATAGAGTCTGCCCCTCCAATTTTTCGCTGTGATACCGAGCCATGGCCTCGATTACAGCTTCCCCTTCTCGCAGCCCATACAGCTCCCGAGCATTGGTAGTAGAGATGAACACTGGCAGGTCGGCACTTGGGCCTTCATCGTCGAGAAAAGTAGGCTCATCAGGATTCATAGCTTAACTCCAAGAAAATATTATTGTTACATGACACAATGAAATCTGGCCATCTGAACGGTAGATGAGATGAGAAAAGAATTGACGACATCGCTTGCCAAGCGAAAACCTACGGTATCGAAGCGACGTTACAACTTAGATGAACTGTTGGCCGAGGCCGAAACTTCTGGTGCCTACCCCCTTCCCCCTGAGGAACGCGAATGGGTCGATGCTTCATCTGTGGGCTGGGAATGGCCAAACGACGAGGATTGAAAAGGGCGACCGCCTGCCGCCCTTTTGTCATATGCTGAATTACTCAGCAGCACGCTTGTCGTAAGGTGCTCATAGCCTCCTGAAAATCTGCCCTGGTTGCCCGGCCCGTTTCAGCCTGGTAGTACACCACCATGAAAGCGTTAGCGACGGCTTCGGCCAACGGCCCAAGGCTCCGCGCTTCCGCTTGGTCGATGTACTCCAAGGAAGCAAGGATAGATGCCGCCTGATGCACGACATGTCCTGGTTCGATAATATGTTGCGTTGTCATGACTCACCTCTCTGATAGGTGTTGATTGAAAGTGCCGGGCTGGTTGTGGCCAGCCCGGTGCGCCTACAGGTACAGCCCCGCCGCCTCTGCGAATGCCGACCGCTGGTTACTGCGCGTCTTGCCCTCGATGCGGACTGGCTTGGCTTCGATCTCTCGCATAGGGTCTGGCCGTGCCACAAAAGCCGCCGTTTCTGCCTCTGCATCAACCACCTTCGATTGATCGCCCAGTGGCGAAACAAACGCTTGGCCAGCTTCTTCCCTTGGCGTTTCATCCAGAGCCGCCAATGCGGCCATGTAAAGTGGTGTCGTCATTGTGCTAACTCCTGCCTTCGTTGCTATCGGTACCAGAATCGCCGCCCAAGCTGTTGCCATCGAACTGACCGGATTGGCCTGCTTCTTTCGGCTCCATGCTTTCGCGTATCGAAGCAGCCAGCTTCCCACCTGTGGTTTCGCTCATTCGCTCCTGGAACCCCTGCTTCATTTGAGAACCGACACCCTTGGCCAGCTCGGAGGCCGTGCCTGTGGCCAGCTTCGTGGCCCTGGCAAAACCGCCACCACTTGAACCACTGCTGCTATCACCAAAGCCAGCAGCTTGGGCAAATGGGCTACTGCCAGCAGTACCCGCTTCACCACCACCGCTACCGCCACTGTTGATCACTGACCCCATACTGGACATATCTCCACCGGCACCTATACTTGCTGATGCTTTCTGGAATGCTGCCTGGATGGCGGATGCGCCGCCCGCCGCCCCGGTAGCAGCGCCCATCATTGCTTTACCAGCCATTGCCGCGCCGCCAGTAGCCATACCAGCCGCAGTCATAGCCGCCCCAACTGCTGCCCCAGCGCCGAAGTTGCCAATACCGCCGGCAGCGCCAATGCCTCCACCGGACACAAGACCCGAAATCATGGGCGGAACCTTGTTGACCAAGAAAAGCAAGATGACCGATATAACCAACATCACAGCCAGTTCCTGGGATGCCATGTTCTCGCTAATCTGTGTGTAGTAGTGATTGATGAACTCTTTGCCGATCGCAACAAGTAGCACCATTGCCATGAGCTGTGCAGCCAAGCCGAGCACGGTCTTGTAGTAGTTGATCGCCATGTCGGAAGTCCAACGCGATCCACCAAAGCCAAGGAAGAACACGCCGGCGTACAACAGAATCCAGGCCGATGCGAGCAACAGCAACAGGTTGACTGCGATCAATGCCAAGACAAACAGAACTGCCAGGGCCATTAGCTCCATAACTAGGGCAGTTGCCATCTGCCGCCATCCCAGCTCCGATGTAGCCTGTACTGTGCGGTTGTATAACTCGAAGCCAAGATCAAGGACACTGGAAGGCCCAAGATTACTACTGGAAAGTCCCCCCGCCTGTGCGCCGAGGGTTTGCAATGACTGAACAATCGTACCGGCGATATTCATACCCTGGTTCGCATTCGTCAGCAGCCACCAGAAAAAGCCGGTGAAGATCGTGAATCGGACGAACTCTGCGAAGAACTCGCCAATGTCGGCCTTGCGCAAAGCCATCATGCCGAACGTCCAGACCATCGAAATCACCACCAGCGTCCAGAACAAACGCGATGCAGCGGACTGAATAGCCGGCCCCCACGTTGCAGCAGCATCATGAAAACGCTTGAGCACATCATTCATAACGCCGCTGCTACTAAGCTCCTGCGCCATTGCAGGTTCAGCCAGCACCACTGTGGCGACCATCATCCAGCCGCCTAAAGCAATTTTCTTCCTCATGGCGACCACCTCAATAATCATCTTTAGGGCTGGGCTTGAACTCCCACTGGCGCATCTGCTTGGCCTTCTGGAATGCTCTGCATTCCTCGGTAAAAGCCGCTCGGTTCGCTTCGCTGCGCATTTCATTCAGTGCTGCTTGGAATGCATCAGGGGCGCACGTCGCCGCGTTTGGTTCAGGCATCCTTTCCTGTTCACATCCAGCCAACAACAGCACCGCAACAGCCGCAGTAAATAAGATTTTTTTCATCGCACCATCTCTCTAGTAGTTGTCTGCCGGACTCGGGCGAAACGTCCAGGTACGCATTTGCTCGGCCCTGGCATCACCTCGTGCCTCGGCATCGAGTTCTGCCGCAATCCGGGCCGCCTCTGCATTGTGTTGGGCGGTCAACATGGTGCGAATCTGCAAGAGCTGGTTGGCCTGCTGGCTGGCAAGCTGGTTGGCGTAGCCGATGGCCTGTAGCTGACCAGTTGCACCCTGGGCCGCGCCTTGCAGCCGTTCCAGGGTACGGGCGTCATCCTTCAAAGCCTTTTGCTGGTCGGCCACGGTCTGAAACAAGGCATCGTTGGCCTTCTTTTGCGACTCTGACGCCAGGCGGCGGTTTTCAGCCATTGCGGCGCGCTCTGCATCCGTGCATCCGCCGCTGCCGTTGAAGCACGGCGAGCTGCGGTAATAGGTCACGTCCTGAAACTTGGCCAGGTAACGATCCAGGCTGCCTAGCTGGTTTTCGTAATAGGCCAGCGTGTTTTGCGCGGCAATCAGTCGGTTAATCGTGGTCTGCGCCTGATCCCAGATATACGCGGCCGGGGCCATCGTGTTCTGTAGCTGGTTTTCGTACTGCTGCAATTGGGTCTGGTACTGCTCAATCTGCTTGAGCGTCTGCGCTACAGACTCGATGGCAGTCATGATGTTCTGGGTCAGGTTGCCGCCGTCGATGACGGGGATACCGGCCTGAACAGGGGTGATGGTAGTGGTGATAAAGCCGGTTGCGAGCGCAACGGACAGGGCTGATTTAGCCGCTAAAAGGCGGACACGTTTCATGGTCGAGTACCTCTCGATGTGATGAGTTAGCTATTGCGGCTAATCTGCCCCACAACGCCGTTACTGCTGCGCTGCTGTGGGGTTGGGCCATCACGAGACAGTTCGCCAAAATCTGTCTAGGTACCCGCCCGGGTCGACACCGTCACGCCCTTGCAATTTTTTGTTGAGTTCGGTGTGTGTCGTGCAACCCTGCACGAAATTACTGCTTTGTTACGTTACTTCTTTGCTGGTTTTTCCAGGCCAACGGCTCGGCCCATTTTATCCAAATCCAGCGGTTGAACTGCTGCGGTCAATATCTCGCGTATTTCCGCCTCGGTGCTCCGGTTGTTCAGCGCCGCTCGAACTTTCAGCGCCTGGTGCACCTCATCGGGTAAATTGCGAATGTTCAAATTTGCCATTCTCTTACCTTTTGGTGTGCCCGCTACCAATGATAGCAAAAACAGCGAAATGCAAAAGCACTAACGGCCCCGCCCTTTGCGCTGCTTTGCTTTTTCCTTCTTGGCGTTCAATTCCGCTTGCAGCTTAGCTTTACGCCGTTCCAGCTCGCCCGGCACGGGCGCTGGGGTAGGCGCGGGTTTCTGCGGTGTAACCGCTGCCGCTGCTCCCTCGATCTGCAACGCTTCGGCTTGAGACAAGGAGCGCAAACGGCCCGCCCTGGCCACCATCGGCGGAATCTTGCCGACACCTGGAACACCGGGCTTGCTGGTCACGCTGAAATTGTCTTGCAGCAGTGCCAGGCGGCGCTTTTCCAGGGCTGGATCAGCAAACGTAATGGGCAGCTTGCCATCCACGGCGGCCCGGATCGCCTGGGCCTTGAACTCGGTTGTACCGTTAACGGTGATGCGGCTGCCGTACCGCTCTGCGGCCAGCCTCAAGGCTTCCTGAACGCCGGCGCGGTCGATGCCGGTCGAGACTTGTAGCCGGTCACCGTCATCCCTCACGGCACTGGCACCGGCCCGGTAAATGATCGTGCCCGTCTTGGTGATGTTGTCGATCACCGGCGCATGGCCGGGCTTCGCCTGACCTTGCCCTTTGACCGTGTTGCCCTTCAATCCCTGGGCGGCCTCTCTGGCCCGCAGGGCAGCCAGCGCCTCGCTGTTGCCCTGGGTAGCCTCTTGCTTGAGCCAATCGGCCCACTGGCGGCGCTGGTGGCCCTGGTGCAGCCGTTCACGCTCTTTGGTGTATTCCTTGTATATCCCGTCCAGCTCGGCGCGTAGCGTCACACTGGTTTGTGAATACAGCAGTTTTTTGGCCATCCGACCGCCACCGGCCAGCTTGATTGCTGCCCGCTTTGTGGCGGCCTTCTGTTTGGCAGCGACCACGGCCCGCTCCTTACGCCGCTTCGCTGCGGCCAATGCCTCGGCCCTGGTGGAGGTCAAATTCTTCTGCTCATCCTTGTACCTGGCATAAAGCTCGGTGGTGTCAGCGCGTGACCGTACTGGCTTCTTTTGATACTGCCGCCTGGGCGGCTTCTCCTGCTGATCCGGTGATGCCTCAAAGGCTCCCAGCCGCTTTTCCAAGGCAGGCTTGGACAGATCGCGGGCCAGGGTGCTGGGCTTGACCATCATTCCGTCATCGGCCCGGATCACCAGCCCGTTACCCCTTGGCGTAATCTCCAGACCGTTATCACGCATGACCTGGTGCAGCTCCGTCCAGGACTGCGCCGCCTTGATGTCGTCCAGGCATTCGCGCTTGATCCAACCCACCAGGCTTTCAACGCCTGCATGGCGCTCCATGTCGGCGGCCCTCGATGCCGCCCCGCGCTGCTGCGGTCGGTGATTATCCGCTTCCAGGCCATAGTCCCGCTCCAGCGTCTCGCACAAGTCGGCCAGCGCCAGGTGCGGATAGTACGGCTCGTGTATCGTGTGCCTGGTCGGGTGAATCTTGTTGATGGCAATGTGGATGTGCAGGTTATCGGTGTCGTTATGCACGGCGCTGATACGCTGGTGTTCGCCGTAGCCAAGTCCGGCGCAGATGCGTTCCTCAACCGCCCGCAAGGTGTCAGCATCGGGCTGCTCGCCAGCACGGAAGCTGACGATCAGGTGATAGGTCTTGTCGCTCTTGGCCCGCGTGTTCGTGTGCTGGGTCGCCAGAATCTCGGTGATGGCGTCCCGCACCGACCCAGCATCGCAGTTGGTGATCTGCACCAGACCCAGCCGATGATCCTTGTTTTGCGCGTCAGTGACGTAGTTCACCAGGCCGGCAAAGTCGGACTTGCCTAGCGAACGCATGGGTACATGCTTGGCGATCATCAGCCAGCCTCCGATTTTTTAGCGGCTAAAATTTTCAAGGCTCGGCCCTCGGCTGCACCACGGATTTCATCAGCCGGCTCATTTCCGCCTGGGTAGCCTCGATGCGGCCCAGCAGGGCAAGAATCGTGGCATCACCGAAACGGGCCGTGCGCGGGTCGTCGGTCAGCCATAGCTTGAGCAAGCCGCCCAGCCTGCCCAAGTCGCCATTGACCCGCACCAGCTCGCGCACGTACTCGTAATCCATGACACCCTTGATCTGGTAGCCCTGGCCCACGTCGCGCAGGTAACGCGCAACGCTGATCCCTGCCATCCTGGCGTTCGCCTCGATTTCGGCCCGCTCTTCGGGCAGGCAGTACACCTTGATGGGCGGGCTGTTTTTGCGCGTGATTTTCTTTTCGTCGTCCATTCATCCTCCGGCCTACCGGTCGAAACAGCCTCGCAGAGCAGGATTCCCGTTGAGCACCGCCAGGTGCGAATAAGGGAAAGTGAAGAAGGACAACCCGCTTGCGGGTGGGCCTACTTCACACATCCTGCCCGCGTCACAGCCGCGTTTTCTGCACGTATGCAGGTTGGAATTCATCGCTATTCCGTCGCTATTTATCTGCGATTGCTCCGCAATCGCTGCACAATCGGCAGAATCGCGCTGTAATCGTGAAAAATCGGCATAGAATCGCGATAAAAACGGAATCTCCAACCGATTTCCTACCGCTTCCCAGCGTGCGAAACCAATACTTTCCTTGCACTTTCCTCGCACTCGAAAAAAGCCAAGTTGAACACCAAGGGAAAAGCCATGCCACCGCCCCTCAAGTGTCAACAAAGCATCCTCGATGCCGCCGGCATTCAGTAGTAAGTGACTTCCAGCCGACCCTTCAATGGGGCACGATGCGCTTCTGTTAGCGCGGGCCGGTGATCTTGTGGCCGCCGCACTCCGTTGATGTTGACACTTGAGGGGCGGCCTGGCCGTAGTCGGTAAAGCTCGATGACTCGCAGCTGCCTCCCTTCCCCTCCTGGCGTTCAACCATCGGCCTCTGGCCGATTGAGCAAGTCCGTCAGGACTTGATCGACAAGGTGCAAGCGACCGCCTCAAGCGGGCGGTTACACCGCCTGGATATCCTGAAATATCCTGAACATCCTGCCAAAACAGCAAAAAATCGGGCCGCTGTGGCACGCTTCCGGGCCGCTGTGACACGTCTTCGGGCCGCTGTGACACGTCTTCGGGCCGGTGTGGCACGCTATTGGGCCGCTGTGACACGCTTTACCCTATCTGCGGCATCTATTTCGATGCCGATTTCGATCAACCCAGCGGCATCGTCCTTCAGCCTTCGCCGATAATTTCGCAGTGTCATGCTGTTGACGGCCTCGCCTCCTACGGCACGAATCAAGGTGTCCAGATGCCAGCCTCCTGCCGGGTCATGTCTGTGGGTGAGCACATGCCGCGCAAGCGCCTGGCTGATCCCGTGTTGCAGCCGAGCAATAGGGGCAGGCGGGTAGTACAAAGACAAATCCCTTTCCAGCAGCATCACCAGGGCGACTCCCAGCCGGACACGCCACAAATGGCGCTCACCGCCGGTCAGCGGATCACGGCGGGTCATGGGTGATGGCCTAACGTGGTCAATCAGGCCGCCAATGATGCTGTCACCACTGCGCTCCATTTCCGGCGTCACGATTTCTACCGTGGCAGCCCGCAGGTCGGTCAGCAGCTTCTTGATACGGTCGTGGCTGTACTGGTGATCGGATAGCATCCGGCGCAGCTTCGCCGGATCAATCAGCAGCTCGATGCCGCCGTCCGATATTTCGCGGCGGCGCTCCGCCACATACAACATGGATTCCACAATATCGGCATGACGCTGACCCAGCCTGCCGGTTACACGGCATCGACCGAAACCGGTTTCTATCCACTGCCCCGCACGATCCCGTGGGCGCTGGCTGGGCTGATAGATCATCACTCGGGCCTGCAATGCCGTGCTGGTCGGGGCGACCTGATTACCAGTTGTCATTGCCGCCCCTCGCTACGGATTTCAATTTCGCGGGCGGCTGTCGTTTCTGCCGTTCAAGTACAGCCGGCTTGAGGACGCCGCCCTCGTGCCGTCTGAACCAACATTCCTGAAAAGGCGCACCGTAGTTTGCTTTGCTGACGCCATAGCGGACGAAGAACCCCCGCTGCCCCTCATCAACACCCCATTCCTCGGCCTCGGCCTGCGTCATGCCGGACAGATACGACTGCCAGCGGATGTTATCGACCAGCACCGATGATCCACGGCTGGCCTGCTGTTGATCGCCCGCGCCCGCCATCGACGCACCCTTGTTAGCGTGGTGCAGAAACACAATGGAGCAACCAGTATCGGCGGCTATGGCCTCCATGCGACCAATGACCTGTGCCATAGGCCCGCTGGCGTTCTCCTCCTCGATATGGAAACGGCGAAGGGTATCCAGAACCATCAGACGATGACCCTCGGCAGCCCGTTTGAGACCTTCGAACCAATCACGGGCCATGATGTTGGGGCATTTGCCAATCAGCGGCTCGATTACCAAGCCATCCGCCACGGCTTGCCGCTGTTCGGCTGTGAGGTGTGCGCCAAGGGCGTGCAAACGGTGGTGGATCGCGACAGGTGGGTCTTCGGCTGGCAGGTAGAGCACCGCGCCGGTGGGTAGTTCGCCCACTTCCAGCAGATCAGGGCCGCCAGCAATCTGCGTAGCCAATTGCAGGATCAGCATGGACTTGCCTGCACCGCCGGGTGACACCAGTGCGCCAACCGTGCCGGCAACCATATTTGGTAAAACGTAATCAATCGGTGGCGGCGGTTCGGCGAAGGCCGCCATCAGGTCAAGGGCCATATCAACCCCTCACGTCGCCAGGCCGATCCGCCTGAATGCCTGACGCTTTACGCGCTTCGATCCACTCTTCGACTTCCGATAAATCCCATGCGACATTCCTGCATGTGAGGGCGATACGTCGCGGAAACTCCCCTCGTTGCTCTAGGTTGTAGATGGTCCGCGTCGAGAGCGGAATGATCTCCAGGAGTTTTTTCCTATTGATGAGTATTTTGCTGGTTGCAGCCTGCATGGCCCGGCCTCCAATTGCTAACGAGTGCCTTATGGTGCCTAGCAATTCAGATTTCGACGGCGCTATAATTACCAAAAGAGGTTGACGCCATGAAAAAAGAAAAGACCATAACCATCTGGGAAGGATGTGACGCCGGAATCTCGAAAGCCATCGAACACTTTCAGGATCGCTGGTGCTCTTACTCCACTGCTTCGCGGCGCTACCCCATCAGGAGATTGATACAGGAAGTCATTGATCCCGCCGTAGCCACATACATGAAAACTCTCCCCGCACGCTATTCGGGCTTCGTTTCCGGTGTCGGGGCAGGAATGGACTTCAGTGAGACCATTCGATTGGTCGGGTTTGATACGATGGTTCGCCTGCAACGGCAGTTACTGCGCCATTTCATCAAGACAGAAGACAGGCAGGACTCAAGGGATCAACGCTTTGTTGCAACCATCGAATCACTAACTGGCCTAGTTTGGGACTGTGCGTGCAAGCGCCCCAAGAAATCGACCACCACAACTGGCGTCAATCTAAACGCGCAACGCAAACACGGCTTTTGCGAACTATGCGGAGAGCTCACCGAGTTCGCCGACTTCATGGCAACGGTCGCTGACAAGCAAGTCAATGACATAGAACTGCAAGACCACAAGAAACTGGAACTCAGTCACCAATACTGCGCCAAGCATAGACCCATCTTGGCGAATGGCAGCCGAAACCCCGCTTATAGACAAGCAAAGCGATCTCTCGCGCAATTCAACCTCGAACTTGACCGACTCAACCGTCAGTGTGCGAAGCGTGCCACGTCGCAAGCTGCCTCTGGCGACCCGCTGGTGGATCGCTACTTCTACCACCTCATGTTGAGCCAGACCGTACAGTCAGCCGACAAAGGAGAGCTGCGCAACCAAGCTCGCTTGATGGTGGACTCGAAGCTATCAGACCGAAAAAAGCAAATACTGATGCTCCAGTGGGACGGACTCAATCAATCGGAGATAGCGCGAAAACTGGGCATCGAACGTCAGGCAGTATCGAAAGCGCTGAAATCATTGGCCTCGACGCCCCGAATGTTCCAGCTGAAGGAGTAGAACGCCAAGGAAAATTTTAGCGGCTAAAACTTACTGACCAAGATTTGCTCCGGGTGCCTTGTCAGACAGAAAACGACCCAGAGCGGACAACCATTAACGCCTCAAACATCAGCGCAGCTTTGATTTGTTAGATTTCTTCTAACTTTCGTTTCAGTGGATAGCAGTTTTTAACCACTTTGTTAATCTCTTCATCCGTAAAGCCAATAACCTTCAAAAAATGTAAGTTAAAAATCACTTCGATCTTCATACAAAGAACCCACAGATCTCTACCCTTTGCTGACTCAGCATGTAAATTTTCACTGTAGTGAGTTAAGTAGTTTCTTGTGTCCACTATCTTCCTTAGGAGCTTGCTTCTTTCTTTACTTGTTCCAAGATGATCTTTGAATGGCTCAATTATCTTCTTTATTCTTTTTCCGAGATTAATTTCGTTGCCATGCATTAATCTCCCCTTAAGCCAATCAAGATGCTCCTTTGGGCATCCTTTAAGGATTTCTGAAACTAAGGCTTCATAGGACTCTTTACCCATTAACGTTTCACTGCTGGTTCTTCTATGATATGTTTCAAGCCCTTGCGCTAAAGCTAAAAACTTACCGTCAAGATATTTTTGAGCTCCGGTTTTAGTGGAAAAATATAACCCCAGTGCAGGGGACAAATATTCGTAAGCGTTTAGCCAGTTATTAAACACTTGTTGAGCATTGGTTTTAATCGCACCAAAATTGAAAAGCATGTCGTGCCAGCTTTTTTTGGGTGCCTTCTCAGAAAATGGAATGCTTTGATAGTAGATTGAAATTGGAACAGGGTATTTTTTATCATCGCCACCATCACGTAGTATCTCGGGTGTCGTTGCTGAAACATTTTTAAGACTGACAATTTCATCCATCGCAAAACACATAAGATTCGTTATTTTAAAGGCAATGGATGTGAAATCGCTCAACTCACGTAGTTCTTCTGACTCAAGCCGAAAATAAGCTCGCTGAGTAATCTTGGCCTCTGTCAAGTTTGGGAATCCCGGAAGGGTATATGCAAAGCAAATCTCAAGCTTCATTCCGTTGCTTAGTTCTATGCTTATTTTTTCCGGTGGTTCATAGCTAATCGTTGCTTTTCTTGTGTTCCAGTCGCTATCTACGTTAATACCGCTTATTCCAACCCACTCATCCAAGCAATCGACTGAAAATGAAAAAGTATTGAAAGATAATTTTTCATCTTGATCCCAAGCTGCGCCACCCAACACCTTATTCACTAAAATATTTGACTTGGAAATACCGCCAAAAGAAAAATTCTTTTTGGTATAGAAGCAGTCATCAAGTGTTACTAAACCATCTTTTTCAACATGGCCAATAATTCGGCTTAAATCATGATCGTCGCTCAGAGAGTTCATACCCTCATCGAAGTGCCCGACTATTTCCAGCTCTATCCTCCCTCCATCGTCGATTGACAATATCCCCGGGATTTTACTTTCCTCCTTATTAGGTAACCAGAAGTACCCAGTTTTTTTGTATTTTTCTTCAATTCTCATGACAAGGCCCAATCAAATCTAACGACCAAACTAAGCCCACCGCAATATGCGGGTCGGCTTGAGCGCCGGATTAGACCCAGCGCAAGAAAAAAACGTGACCGTACAAGCCACTGACTGCAAAAAGCCAAGGATCAAATGACTGCTTCTGGCCGAAAGCAGTAGTTGAAAACTCATCTCAATCGCGCTCGACAACATGTATCAATGACCTTTGAATTCAGAGAAAAATCAGCGAGCACGTCCAGCAGTCCATTCATCAATCATGTTCGCCCAATCCTGCAACATCGCCGCCCGCTGCTCGCGGTATTCCGCCTTGTTGTAGACCGCCCTCACACCCTTCTGCTCATGCGCCAGGCACTTCTCGATCCAGTCGGTGTTGTAGCCGGCCTCATGCAACAGCGTGCTGGCTGTGCGCCGCAAATCATGCGGCCCGAACTTGGCAAGTGACTTCCCATCTTTCTGCGCCGCCTTGTAAGTCAGCGTCAGCACCTGGTTAAGTGTGGCAGCGCTCATCGGCGCATCCGAGTCGTACCGTGATGGCAAAACGAAGTCGGAACCACCAGCAAAGGTTTTCAGGGCAATGAAAATATCCAGAGCCTGCTGGGACAGAAATACCAGGTGCGGGTTACGGCGCTTCATCCGCTCCTTTGGAATCGTCCACAACGCTTCGCTGAAACTGATCTCACTCCAGGTCGCATTGGTCAGCTCGCTCTTGCGCACCATCGTGAGCAACAACAGCTTGGCCGCCGCACGATTTGTTGGGCTTGTACCTACCCGCTCCATGTACTGATACATCAGTGCAATTTCGTCAGGCGTCAACGCTCGGTCGCGTGGCTCGAATCGGGCGATGCTGGTTGGCCGCACCAGCTCCGCCGGGTTTTCGACCTTCTGCCCACGCTCGGTTGCCCAGCGAAACACTTGCATCACGATTTCACGCACATGAACGGCGGTGGCCGGTGCGCCTCGCTCGACGATGGCATCGGTCAGCGCACGCAAGTCCTCATGGGTGATCTCCACCAGCTTCTGATTGCTGAATTTCGGCTTCAGCTCGCGTTCATAGACTGAACGGCGCATATCGCGGGTGGAGTCGGCCATCTGGTAGCCGCGCAGCCACTTTTCCGCCCAGGCACCGAACGTCTCTGCATCCTTGACCCGCGCCTTGTCTCGGGCCTTCTCCTTGGCCGGTGACTTGCCCGCCGCAACCATCTTCTTGGCGTCATTCAACTGCTCACGGGCTTCGGCCAAGGTGATGCCACCGACGCCATAGCGGCCAAAGGTGATGGTCTCCTGCCGTCCGTTGATTGAGTAGTTGTAACGGAACGAGATGGAGCCGGCTGGAGTCACGGCCACATAGAGACCTTCTCGGTCATTCACCTTGTAGAGCTTGTCCCTGGGCTTGAGATTGCGCAGCTTGGTATCGGTCAGCATGTACCTTGTCCCTCTTCGTTTTCGATACCATGCTGAAAAAACGCCAAATTTATAGTGCTTTTTCTATAAAGAACAACAACTTAGTAAAATTCAATACCATGAAAATACAAAAAAGAGCTGCATGGTATCGGCTTCCATCATGGCATCGTCAGTCGATAGTACCAGCTTTAATGCCATGCTCAAACGGTGCTTGGCGCTTCCTGCCGTTGCCAGATCGTGCCAGACTAAAAAATAAAAAAGCCCGCAATTACGCGGGCTTAGCAGATTTTTATGCCATCAAGTGCCTGGCCGTGCCAGACGCGGGATCATTCCCACTCTATTGTTTCCCGCTTTGTAGTGGCTTGATTTATAAAGGTTTTATTACCATCTGCGGGATTCGTACCAGCACACGTACCATCATATTATCTTGATACAAATTGCCTGTTATTTCCTGCATTTGCGGCAACAATACCACGCAAGCTAGGCACAAGCACCAAGTCGCCCAGAACGCCCTCTACTGTGCGCTGCGCGTTGCAGTGTTTCGCATACGCCAAGAACGACGCCACCCTCTGGCGAACGTGCTCCAGCTCCACCTCTCCGTGATAGAACTGGCTTGCCAGCTCCCGGAAGTCTGCGCGCGCCCGCTTGATGTTTCTCTTGCGCGGCAGGATATGCGTCGGCCAGATTCTGTATCCGCAGAAGTCCACGCCACGCTGCCACGGATGAACAGCCGTCTTCGGATTCAGATGCAAGCCCAGATCACCTACCACCGCCTCCATCACCTGCATAACCTCTTGGGCTGCATGCTTGGTAGGCAAAACGGCAATAAAGTCGTCCATGTAACGGACGTAGTGCCGCAGGCCCATATCATCTTTGGCGACGTGATCGAGCCTGTTCAGAACGATGTTCGCGCCGAGCTGACTGGTCAGCGCACCCACCGGCAAGCCCACGCCGTTCTCGTGACCGTAGCCCGCCACGATGCGCCGCCACAGCCAGAGCACGTCCGGGTCGGAAATGACGCGCGCGGCCTCACGCATGAGTACGTCATGCCGGATGCTGGCGAAATACCTGCTGATGTCGGCCTGCATGACGTAGATCCCGTCGCCATGGTTGCGCTTGGCTACCCGCAGGAAGTGCTGCACACGCGCGACCGCGCGCTGGGTTCCCTTCCCTTGGCGGCAGGCGTATGAATCGGAAATGAACCGGCGCTCAAAATGCGGGCCTACGACGCCCACCAGGGCGTGATGCACCACGCGATCAGCGAACGGTGGCGCTTGGATGGCGCGCAGCTTCGGCTCCCGCACGACAAATTCGCGCTGCGGGCCGGGCACCCAGGTTTTGCCGGTCAGCGCATCCTGAATATCGAACAGGTTGGCTTCCAGGCTCTCGGTGAACTGCAAAACGTCTGGCCGGTATCGCTTGCTGCGACGGGCCTCAAGGTAGGAGCGGTGAAGGTTATCGAATTGAGTGACGTGCGACCATAGGCCGGTGATGGTCTTCGGCATGAGAATCCTGTTGGGGTGGGTGCAGACGCCACCACGTTCTCCGGCTTGCCGGATACTGACCGTGGCGTCCTGTTCATCTTTGACAACATGGTCAGGACACAGGCCCCAAAGGAAAAGCGCTGGACGGCAGCCCATGAGCTGCCCGCCTTCTGGCTGAATCGTTTGCGAGACGACCACCGATGATCGGGTTGGAGATCTCCGCGCCGTTGTTGACGTTGAGATGGAAGAGGCCAGCGTTGCCGCCGTTGCCCCAATTGCCGCCGGAATAAGCCCATGCCCATTTCTTTGACGGTACAGGCGCTATTGCATGGCCTTCCCTCCCTCGTTTTTTATCCAGGCACCGACCATCCGCCCTATTTCATTCGTGTGGCGCATCCACACTTCAAGGCGTTCGGTGTTGATATAGCCAAGCCGGTGGGCCTTTCTTATGAGGCCGCGAAACACCTCTATCTCCACGTCCAGATCGAAAAGCGCTGCTGCCTTCTGCTTGCGCTTCCAAGCCACAACCACCTGGCGCATCACCTTGTTCATGGCTCCCCGCATTTCGGCGCTCAACAGGTGGCGCTCTATCCTGGGGAACTGGTGCAGCACGGTATGCGTGTATGCGTCCAGCTCTTCCAGCTTGGTCATCAACCTCATGTGCGCGTCGCTCACGGCTCCCGACCCTCGCTGCGGCTAAATAAAACGCTGGCCAGCAACTTGTTGCGCAGGCCGAAGGTTTCCGCGTGGCTGGCGTGGGCAATCCACGACACGACGGACTCGCGGATTTTCGACAGCTCAACCTTGCCCGCTGCATATCGCTTGCGTAGATACTTGAGCGTCCGCGACATGCGAGAAATTGAGCTTTTTCTGATACGCCGGTGTGTCGTCCATATCCGGTAGCCAAGAAAATCCAGTGCGCGGCCACGGCGCTCGCCAACCGGGAACACCTGGGTTTTCGCATTCGTCTTGAGGCGCAAGGTATCCCACAGAAATGCCTCGATCTTCGCCCGGAGCCGGTGCAAGTGCTCCTTGTCGTGGCTGGCAATCATGAAATCGTCCATGTAGCGCACGTAGTATTTTTCGCACAGTCCGTGCTTCACGAACTCATCCAGCTCATGCAGATACAGGTTTGCAAAAAGCTGCGATGTCAGATTCCCAATGGGCAGCCCAACCGGATTCGGGTCGCCCGGCACCGCCGTCGAGTCGATGATGCTATCCAGTAGCGTCAGCGTCCGCTTGCACCGGATGCGACGGCGCAGCAAGCGTTTCAGGATGCCGTGGTCGATGGAGTAAAAGTATTTGGCGATGTCAGCTTTCAGCACGTAGACATGGCCGTGCTCCCGCTTCACCTTGCGCAGCATCTGCTGGGCGCGGTCGGCGCCGCGATGCGTCCCCTTGCCGGGCCGACACGCAAAGCTGTCATGGATGAACCGCCGCTCCCAGATCGGCTCAATGGCCGCCACCATCGCATGCTGAACCACTCTGTCGCGGAACGGCAGCGCGGCCACCGTCCTTTGCTTCGGCTCATACACCTCGAAGGTTCGATACCGTCCCGTCTTATACATGCCCCAGATCAGCTCGTTCTGGAGCTGAATCAGGTTGCCCTCAAGGTCAAGCTCGAATTGCTGAACTTCCCTTCTGTCACGCTTGCCGCGCCTGGCGCGGATATAGGCCGCGTGAAGAGCCTCGAAGCTGTAAATCTCTGGATAAATGTTGCTGTACGTCTTAGCCATAACACCACAAACCAGCCCCGAAGGGCGGCGGCTGCTAGGGGTCGCTTACAAAGCTACTGTCTAGGGCCGCCTGTTTAATCTTTCGGCTTCAGGATTCCTGTTGCCGGGGGATATGCGTCCTTTTGAGGGGTGTACTGTCACCAGGCCCGTGAGCCTGGCGCTTCTGACTTTCCCCAAGAGCGGGCCGACCGCCGATGTTCGTGTTGGAGTTGCCCCGCGAGTTGTTCAAGTTCACGGCGAACACCCCGGCATTCGCGCCGTTGTTCCAGTTGCCGCCACGATACGGAAGACGTCGTTTTCAACGCACACCCCCACCGCCGCCGTCTCCGGCGATGGATTTGACCCAGCCGCCTACCATGCGGCCTATTTCGTCGTTCAGCTTGGCCCAGTTTTCGTACTTGCCGAAGTCCAGATAGCCAAGGTTCTTTGCGGTTCTGACTTGTGACCGAAGCAGGTCAAGCTCTGCGTCCAGTTCCTGAAGGGTCGTTTTCTTGTGATAGCGCTTATTGCACACCACGATCAGCCGCAATAGCGCCCACATCGTCGTGCGAATCTCCGCGCCCAGCACATGGCGCTCGACCTTCGGGAAGTGGCGCAGCACCGTATATCCATAAGCGATCATCGCTTCGCATTTTTGGCGAATTAACAGATCGTTTTTCTGAACCTGCTCAACCAGCTCCGACACAAGCCTATGCTCCGATCACCAGCGAAACCACGTACAGCACAATGGCCACGACAATCGGAATAACCCAATCCAGCAGGCCGTCCATATGCCACGCCTTCGGGTCGAATCCGCCCCACCATGGCATGTTCGCGCGGCGACCTTGGCCGAACCGGCCAACCCAGCGATATTCAGCCTGCGCATGTTCGCGGCCCATCCACCAGCAGCAAGCCATCACACCGCCGATAAACCAGTTCCCGAACGCAAGGCCAAATAGCGCCTGGGCGATGAGCGTGACGACGGCATGCTCAAGATGCGTGATATTCATTGCAAAGCTCCTGTTTGAATGGGGCGGGCTACCGCCCACCCCATCAGATTGCACACCGCAGATTTCAGATCACAAAAGCGGGCCGACCGCCGATGCGCGTGCTGGAGTAGCCCCGCGAGCTGCCCAAGTTCACGGCGAACACCCGGGCATTCGCGCCGCTGTGCCAGCTGCCGCCACGAAACGGAAGACGTTCGCCATAGTTGCGCATATAGGCGCTTTCACTTTTCATCGTTTCAGGCACAGCCGGATACAGGCCCAACGCCTTGGCGATAGCAGGAACATTCAGGCCAGCCTTGGCCGTCATGCTCTTCAGCGCAACAGACGCCGAGTTACCGGAGTTCGCGTCGTCGTCCAGCTCGCCAAGACGGTTGGTAATGGCGTCGGAAAGGACGATGTTGCCGCCGGTCGGGCTTGAGGCGTCGTACTTGAGGGTGCCAGCGGTGCCGGGAGCCACCAGGGCGCCGTCGCTTGCACGGATAGCGCGCCAGGCACTGGAAGTGCGCGCCAAGTCCGTGGTGTGCAGTGCGGCGTCGTTGTTGGGGATGACTTGAATTTCGCCATCCATCAGGCGCATTCCAGGCGACCATTCCCAAATATTCCCGCACAGGTCGGAAATACCATTCGGCGTATTGTCGTGACGCCACGACGCAGGGCCAGAGCCGGTCAAGGTGCGGGCGGTGCCGCTGCTGGCTCCGGGGGTGCCGCCATCCTGACGGCGGGCCGTTTCGTGCGTGGCTTCGTGGGAGCGACCGTAGTCGCTGTTGCCGCGCGGCTGGAAACCGTTTTTCTGACACCACAGGGCCAGCGCAGCGTACTCCGCGTTCGTGGTGAGGTGAAAGCCAGGCCCGGCTGCCCGCGCTGCACTCACGAATGTGTCGTGATTGGCGGAGGCGCTGGGGTCAACACCGGCCAGAGAAACCAGCTCGCCGTTCTTGATGATTCCCTGATACGCGCCAATGAACAGCTCGCTTTTCTCGACGCCGCCGACGATGAATGCGGGATGGACGCCGGTGCCAAGACTGACATCAATGTCTTCCATCATGAACTTCGGCACGACGTTCATGATGCTCGGCTGTCCACCGGACGTGTAGAGCACGGTTTGCTTTCCGCCGCTGGCGGCTTCGACGGCCGCGCGCAGCTCGTCTTTCACATAAATGCTGGGCATGTTGGTTTCTCCAATCAGTAATCGTTGGGCGATCAGTTCGCCAGGGGCCAAAGGGTGATGGCAACGGCGTTCGGGTCGAGTTCTTGCGCAACACGCTCGACACCGCCGCCTTCACCTTCCTCGCCCTCTTCGCCCTCTTCGGACGGGACTTCGATATAGACCTTGGCGGGAATGGTGATGTGCGCCAGGTATGCGCCGTCGCCTCCGACATGCGCGCTGCCGCCTGACTGACGCACCTCGACGATGCGTTCGCTGTCCTGCTGCATGGCCCGGCAGTCCACCTGGACGCCGGAAACGGTAATGAGGTGGCCGTTCACCGAGAAATCGGCTACAGCCTGGCCGGGCTGCTTGGTTTCAATGCGTGCCATTGATTTTTCTCCTTGGAAGGTAGGTTAGTTGCTCAGTCGAGAGAGCTTCCAGCGCAGGCGCACGTTGTCGGCGGCGCTGTGCAGCTCCACAGAAAAGCCGTTGGTTGCGCGGCTGCGCGCCACTACGGCATCAGCGCCACATGGCGCCCCCTGGGCGGACACGACATCGAACGTGAGCTGGTAGTCGGAAGCGTTCACCGTGTTGATAGCCACAGATTGGGTCGGCGGGCTGTCCAGGAGAATCGGGAATTGCGGCTCGAAGCGGCGCACGCTGGTCAGCGTGACATTGCCCAGATTCGGGTCGGTTGCGTCGGTATTGCCGGCGGGAATCGTCAGTTGGTAAAGCGTGATCGCGCCTTCAGGCACATCGGTGCCAACCGGGGTGATAGCCGGCCGCCACACACCATTGCCGTTCTGGAACAGATACGCGCGGACGGTGACGGATGCGCTGGACGGGTTGCTCGGCACGCTTGCTGCGTTCTCAGTGCCGGACACGGCAAAAACACGCCCCTGGGCAAAGCAAGCACCTTCAGTGAAGTTCAGGTTGCGCGTGGCCGTGGTGGACTTGCTGGCCTGGCAGCCGCGAATCAGGCCGCGATTCGTAATGACGAACTCGCCCTGCTGCTGTGCCACGTCCTTCAGGGCCTGGACGCCAGAATTTGCCAGCGCCGCCTGTTGCAGGGCGAACAGCAGAACCGCGATCTTGTTGTTGTCGGCCTCTTCCGATTGGCCGGAGACGCTGGACGCCAACTCGTCCATTCGGGCGCCAAGGTTGGGCTTCCCACCGCGAGCTGCATTCAGCTCGCTTTCGCGGGCGGCCAGGCGCTTGTCCAAATCGTCGAAGTTCTCGTCGATTTCTTCATAGCGGGTGTTCCACAGCGACGGAACCGCATCAGGCTCGTTGTTGGGAATTTTGGTAATCGGGTACTTTTTCAATGCCATTTGGAAACTCCTTAGAAGCGCAGCTTGATGCTGATTTCGTAACGCTCGTCGTTCTCCTTGAACTTCGGCGCAAACGTCTTCAGGCCGACAAGCTGACCATTGGCGTCGAGCAGCGCAGCCTCGGAGATTCCCGCGCCAATCACCTCGCTCGCCTCAATCACCCCCTTACCCGTCACCGAATAAAGGTCTTCTTGCGTGATGCCGGCCAGCGGCTTGCGCAGAATCTCGTGATTGAGCGAGGTGGCGGCAGCGGAGGGGGCCTTCGGGGTCAAGTCCGCGTTATGCCCGCCATCCCCGAACGCCATGAACGCGATGGGTGCGATGTTTGCGCCGCCAGCCATGCGAGCGGCCAAGCGACGGCGATAAATATTGGCTACCACGGCTTCGGCCATGCCAGTCCCCCTATGAACGTCGTGATGTCAGCCATTCTGGTTGCCCGGAGCTGCCCCGTATGGCGGCATTTTCCGAATCCATTCCATCGCCTACCCCTGGTCGGCGGCAGACACTTTGAAAACGTCCAGCTTGAACTCTGGGGCTGCCGGGCCGCCGATGCGCCAAGCGCCATCCAGCCGGAGGCGGCGCGCCTCGCCGGTGGCGTACACGGCCCCAGGAACCTCTGTCATCACCCTGAAGCCACCAATGCGTGGGCACTCGACCATCTTCATGGCGCGCAAGCGCCGACCATCAAGCCGGAAGCGACCCAGGCGGCTCTCAGCCCCTAAGAACCAACCGCCATTGAGCTTGCGCGGTTTCGATGCCAGCTTGGTGGCTACCGGAGTCGTCAGGCGCTCTGGCATTGCCCAGGCATTTGCCGTGGACGCCATGCCCAACTCTGACTCAGCAAGGAACGGCTCCCCGCGAACGAGCGGAAACCCAAACGGACGCGGGGACGACAGGCCGCCAACACCCCAGCGGCCATCAAGCCGGCGCCACGAGGAAAGGCGCACCCTTGAGCCAAGCCGCGAGGGGTTGGCCGGGTACTTGATCTGATATTGCTCGTGGTAGGTTGTCTCCAGGCTGGTACTGGCCGGCAAGTCAATGCGCTTGTCCATGCTGGCATAGCTGCCGACATGCAAGGATCGACCGCCAAGCTGCCAGGTGCCATCCAGCCGTCGGGCCGTCTCGCCCAGCTTCGGCAGCCTGTAAACGGATGCGCTGGATTCGCTTTCCATCAACAGGCTGCTGTCGATACGGCAATTCCGCAGACGCCATACCGACTTGCCGCCGCGAACCTCGCCCAGTCGGAAGGAACCGAAAGGCAATGGCAGCTTGACCAGCTCACCATCCCGGCCCAGCTTCCAGCGCACATCATCAGATTCGCCGATAACGCGCCCGCACCAGGGGAAGCGCATGCGGGCATTCTTCTGCATCAACAGGCTGGACGACGCGAAAATCTCAACGTGCAGGACAAAATTCAGCCAGAACCGGAAGAGCGGTAGCAGACGCGCCGGGATCACTGACCGGATGATGTGCATGAGCGACGCCACGGAGCGCACGTTCACGCTGAAGTCCAGAACGATTTCCACACGACTGGTCAGGTACATCAGGTCGGTGTCGATTTCCCGATCCGCCCTCCCTTCGTCAGCGTCCTGGATGCGGCGCCCAACCCCCCATGAGCCGTCAAGTTTCAAACCCGGCTCGCCGATCTGATGCAGCCACCATGAGAAACGCGGCTTTGACGAGTACAAGCCCGTCGGATACGGCATGTTCTTGTCGTGCCAAAGCTGATCCACCTGGCACAGGTTCGGGAACAGCATCTGAAGGTAGGTGCGCAGGAAATGCAGGCCACGGCCTTGCAGATTGCCTGACTTCCAAGCCCGGTACAGGTATCGAGTGGCCGCTTCCTCCCGGTCGCCCTGCATCAGCACCAAGCCGTCAGCATTCACCGCGCGGCGCACCAGGTCAAAGCTGCCCAAGTGCGCCGCGCCAAGCACATTCACATCGAATGTGTCGGCTGCCATATTGGCATTGAACAGGTCAAGGAATAGCCGCTTCAGGTCGGATTCGACCTCGCTTTCAGCGTAGCTTTGCTCAAGCGGCAGCAACCGGGGAAGCTCGGCGCTCGGGAAATCCAAGGATGCCATGCCCTACCCCCCCCAGGACGGCGTGACGATATTGACCGTCTCGACGTTGATGCTCAAGGTGTCGGTATCCAGATAGCGCCACATTTCCGGCCGCGCCAGCAACGACTCCGGCTCAACGATATTCACAGTCAAATCGGCCTCGCCATCAGACAGCGCCCCCACCTTCTTGCGCAGCAGCGCATAGACGCGCTGGTACAGCGGGCGCTGGCGGCCTCGCCGAGAAGCCGCCGAAGCTGGGCCGAACTCTGCCATCAGTGCCTCGACCATCTTCTCCCGAACATCAGACGCAACATAGGACGTGGAGACGCGCGCATTGATGCTCATGCGGATCTTCGAGCGCACGGGCGTGAAGAAGCGCACCCGGTAGCTGTCGTCGGCAGCCAGGATGGCGGCCTTGATGGACTGCTGGGTGGCAGTCAGGTCGGCGTCGGCGATCACCGCCGGCGGCACGGGTGCGTCCGGGTTGTCCTCGATCAGCACGGACTCGCCGCCCTCGCTGGACAAGCAAGCCACGAAGATGGCATTGATGTTGTCGAAGGCCGGGCCGCGTGCCTGTTCCTCGGCCGATTCGTTCCAGACGGACAGGAATTGCAGCGTCGGGAAGTTGCGGCGCACCAGGAAGTCGAACTCGGCCAGAAACACGGCGTTGTTGTCGTACACCGACGGGTAGCGCGCCAGGTCGCGCAGCACCGACATGGGCATGGGGTTCTGGCCGGCGATCAGCAGCGCATCCATACGCATCTCGATGGCGGACTCGGCCGGCGAACCCAGGTACTCGAACGAGAACGGGCTGTCATAGGCCGGGCTGACCTCGCCAGAGGTGTAGAAAACCGTCAGGGTGATTTCCGCGCCGTCCTTGGGCTGCACACCCACCACGCCATCGAAGCCGAACCGGACGTAGGTGCGCTGGCGGTCGTCGGCCTCGACGTGGAACACGCGCTCATCGGGCGCCGTGTTCACGTAGCGGTCGCGGTACTCGAAACTGCCATCAACGTCGCTAACGGCGATGGCACACAGGTAGGAATCGTCCTCGGGCGCCGGAATCTCGATGGCGTAGAACGGCTCCGTGCCACTGACAACGTGCGTGATGGTCGTGGAGCGCACCTGGCTGGCCTCGAACGTGGCTTCGCCGCCGGCAGGCACGGCGGCCGGCGTCTCGACGCGCCACAGCAGGCCCGACGAATCCAGCAGCGTGCGGGCCGATTCCACCGTGAAGGCGCTGGAGCCGGTATTGATGGCCCGAACGCGCACGCGCGCGGACTTTCCCTTGCGCACGATGCCGCGCATGGCCGCGTCGGCCAGCACAGTTGCATCGCGGGTCTTCTCGAACGGCTCGGCGTGCGCTGCCTCTATCTGCGCCGACAGCATCCCCAGCATGGTCGCCATCGCGTCCAGGTGCTGCGTGATGCGCGGGTCGCCCGCCTGATACAGGGGGGCGATGGAGGGGTAGGAAGCAATCGTGTCGCGGATGGCCCGCTGAAAGTCGGCCTTGGTCAGCATGTCAGCCCCCCCGTCACTTCGATGGTCTGGCCGGCGACTTCCACGATCAGGTCGAGGCGGTCGGGCACCGATGGCACGCCGTAGAGGTTCAGGGAACCGGCCGGCAGCGCCTGGAGCACGGGCACGTCGCCGCGCATCTTGCGCAAGAAGGAATCCGGCGCACCATCGGCGTGCGGACGCTGGAGCAAGGATTTCGTGTCCTGCCCATAGTCCGAGCCGAGGTAAGCGCCAACGGGTGTGTTCAACCAGTGGCGAACCATGCCCTGAATTTCATTGCCGGTGATCGTAGCCATAGCCCATTCTGGCGGGCCGGTGATGGCCGAAACCTGGAAATTTTCCGCCTTCGCACCAGAAGGCCATTGCTACGATTTGCCCATGAAAACCTGCTCCAAGTGCGGGCAAGAAAAGCCCTTCTCCGAGTTCCATAAGGACGCCCAGCGCGGCTACAAGCCCGCCTGCAAGGCGTGCCGGAAAGCCGCATCGGCTGCCCACTACGCGGCCAATGCCGAACGACTGCGCGCCGAGCAAGCCCAGAAGTACCGGGAAAACCCGGAAAAACGCAATGCCGCAACCGCCGCATGGCGCGCCCGCAATCCCGAGAAGGTCAAGGCCGCCAGGGCGGCCTACCGCGCTTCCACTACCGAACAGCGCAAGGAATACAACGCCCGCTGGGCGGTGGAAAACGCCGACAGAAAGCACGCAGCGGAGCGGGCGTGGCGGCAGGCCAACCCGGAAAAGGACAGGCTGCGCCACGCAGCCTACCGCGAGGCTCACCCCGAGAAGCACCGCGCCGCCTCGGTAAAATGGCGCGCCGCCAACCCCGACAAGAGCCGCGCGGCAACCGCCGCCCACCAGGCTCAACACCCGGAGCAGCGCCGCGCCAACGAGGCCAACCGCCGGGCCAGGAAACGGGCCGCCGAAGGCACGCACACCCAGGACGACATCGCCGCCCTGTACCTGCTCCAGCGCGGCAAGTGCGCCTGCTGCCACGCCAGCATCAAGCGCGGCTACCACGTCGATCACATCCAGCCGCTGGCGCGCAGCGGCTCCAACGACAAGAGCAACCTGCAACTGCTCTGCCCGACGTGCAACCTCAAGAAGTCCGACCGCCACCCCATCGACTTCATGCGCTCGCGCGGCCTGCTCCTGTAGGCGAACAACCCGGAAAGTTCGCCTACCGCCACCATCCGCCGCCCGGTAAATTCCTTCCCACGTTGGCGGCGCGTGCTTGCCGTGGTAAATTCGGCGTCGGGGTGTCGAAACCCTTTTGCCAGCCGGAACCCTCCGCGCCCGTCAGACGTGGATTTTTTACGCCCGTAGTCCGCCCGGACTGCGTGCGCCCGCGCCTGTTTATGGCCGGGAGGGCGGCGGAATACAAGACCTTCGGGGAATACGCTGCACTGTGCTGGCACAGTTTCGACCCTCCCGGCCGCCTCATTTCGTGGCAGCCGAACCCGTGTCGAAACGGAGCCAAGCCATGACGACGAACGTCACCACCACCCGCGCAGCTCGCGCACAAACCATCACCCTTCCCAGCCCTTCGCCCATCGAGGCCGCCAAGACCGTGCTCGGCCGGCATCCGAAGGACGCCATCCTGTACGCCGAAATCGGCCATGAAACGCTGGACTGGCTCGAAGCCGTGTTCCACGCCATCGAAGTGCTGCACGAAAAGGGCGGCGGCGAAATCCACATCAAGCGCCTGGCGGGTCTGGGGCGCTACGTCAGCTCCGACATGAGCAACCATATCGGCGCGGAGTACGACAAGATGGCCGAGGCCATCGAGGCGGCGGAAGCCCAGGAAGGGGGTGCCGCATGAACGCACTCACCATCGCCGACACCGCCATCCGCCAGGATGCCGAGGGCCGCTACTGCCTCAACGACCTGCACCGGGCCAGCGGCGCGGAATCCAAGCATCAGCCAGCGTTCTGGCTTCGGAACGCGCAAACCCGCGCCCTGATTGAAGAAATCGGCAACTCTGCAAATTTGCAGAGTTCGCCCGTCGCCTCGATTGAAGGGGCTGGCGGCGGCACCTACGTCGCCAAGGAACTGGTCTATGCCTACGCGATGTGGATTTCGGCGGTGTTCCACCTGAAGGTCATCCGGGCCTACGACGCGCTGGTGGCGCAACCCGCCGCCCCGGCCATCCCGCAGACGCTGCCCGAAGCCCTGCGCCTTGCCGCCGAAGCCATCGAGGAACGCGACCGGCTGGCGCTGGCGCACAAGGCCAGCAGCGAGGCGCTGGCGATAGCCGCGCCCAAGGCCCAGGCGCTCGACCGCATCGCGGCCGACGACAAGGCTCTGACCGTCACCCAGGCGTCGAAGGTACTGGGCGTCAAGCGCGAGACGCTGACCAACTGGCTGTCGGCCAACGGCTGGATGTACCGGCAAAACGGTAGCTGGGTGGCGTACCAGCAGCACATCCAGAACGGGCGACTGCTCTACAAGGAGGCGCGTTACACCGACGAACAGACCGGGCAGGAAGTCTATCGGCCGTACTGCCACATCACCCAGAAGGGATTGGCGAAACTGGCCGAGGCGTTCAGCCGGGAGGTGGCGCATGGGTAACGTCGTGCAGTTGCGCCGCCCCGCGCCGGACAGAACGGCGACGCCCGTCGGACAGCTTGAAGGCGTTGATATTCCGCTTGCGCATTTTGACAAGCTCACGCGCTTCTTTCTCGACCAGAGCATCCCGTATGAGAACCGCCGCAGCTTCATCAACAGCGTGCGGACTCGGTGGGGGCTGCCGGCCGTTGGAGCAAGCCTTAGCTCATCTTGAGCATTTCGTCAATTTCGCCTAGACTTAACGAAAGCCCGCCAAACGGTCGAGTAGGTGCCCCGGTGCGAAAGCCCTGGTCACTCTCGAAATAGCCCTGGTGGGCTTTTCCTTTTACGGTGGCGTGATCGTAGTGGCGCTTGCCGTCACTATGGTTGCGCACCACGATGGTCACATCGTGCGGCTCGCCGTCTATCTCCACCTTGGTTTCGTAATAGGTCGTGCTGGCCGGGTCTTTGCGTCCCAGGCGGTCGGGGAAGGTGCGCGTCTTGCTGGCGGACTTGATCGCCTCTTGGATGTGCAGGGCCAGCAAGGTTTTCTCCACGGTCGGGATGCCCTTGTTCAGCGCATGTTTCAGGCCCGCGTAGGAAACAATGATCGGGTCGCCGTCGCCCGACGGAACCTCAACTGGCTTCTTGTAGTCCTGCCTGATCTTCTCCAGCGCCGCATCTCTGGCCCTACGCCAGTCCCGCGCGCCAGCCGTGAAACGGCCTCCATCATCACGCGGGTGCTCGCTTTCGTCCCACTCGTCGATGCTGTCCAGCGTCAGCCGATACAGCATGGCGCGGTATTGATGCAGTTCAAGCGCGGCCACTCAAGCCTCCCGTCGCAATGTGGGCAATGCCACGATCACGCATGTCCTGCCCGGCATCGCTGCCGCCTGCCACCACGACGGGCGACGGGCGACTGTTGTTGGATGCCATCGGCACCGTGACTTGCGGCGCTTCCGCAACCGGCGCGGGTGCCGGTGCAACCGGAGCCGGCGGCACGGCCACGGAGGCGACGACCGCAGAGGCGGCCGGCCCGGCGTAGTTGGGCGTCGAAGGCGGCGCGACGGCCTGGGCTACCGCTGGTGTGGCGGGCGCCTCTGGCATGGCACCCGGCTTTGCCGCCGGAGCCGGGGACTGCGCGGGCGATGCAGCAGCCACGGCCGGGCTGGGGCTACCGGCCTTGGCAACAGAGGTCTGCACGCCGCCGGCGTCCTTCGTCACGCTGGCGTAGCGGTCATCCAGGGCCTTCTTGTTGGTGGCGATGTAGTCGGCGGCAGTCCTGCTGTTCGCGCCGTAGTTCAGGTTCATGGCCTGCTGGGTGCTAGCCGACAGTTCCTCCTTGGTCTTCCCCTCGGCTGCGCCGCGAATCACCTCTTGGGCAGCCTTCGGCCCAAGCTGGTGCATCATGTAGAGGTTTTCCGCCGTCACAGGCAGGCCGGACTTCTCCAAGACGGCCTGGTTCTGCCGGGTCAGCTTCATCCCGCCTTCGATGTTCTGATCTACGTCGAAGCGGTTTTTGATGCCGACGCCCGATGCCGTCTGCCCGGTGAATTGGTAGATGCCGATGGCCCCGGTGCTGCTGATCGCGTTGGCATTGCCGCCGCTCTCCATCGCAGCGATCTTCTGCATCATCACCGGGTCGAGTCCGGCCTTCTTCGCCTGGGCGGAAATCTTGTCCTGCACCTCCAGCGACATGCCGCCGGCCACGTTCGCCGACGTGTTTGCGCCGCTGGTCTTCAGCTCCCGAATCCGGGCGGCTTCCTCGTCGGTGTAGCTGCCGTACTTGGTCAGGGCATCGCCACCCTTGATGCCGTCGAACATCGCCTTGTGGCGATAGCCCTTGGGCATGATGGCCTCCAGCGCGGAACCCGCCGCCGCTGCCGTGACGTTGTAGGCCCGCTCCGCCGCAGGCGCGGCCTTCTCGGCGAGGGCTGCCGCACCCTGGCCCGCCGCCTTGATGCCCCTGCCGACGGTCGTGTTGTTGCCCAGGTACTCGACGCCAGACTTGACGCCCTCGACCGCCTTGGTGCCGAGTTCGACCGCCTTTTCCTTGATCGCAGTCGCCGCAGCGCCCGCCATCTCCTTCGCGCCCGTCACCACGCCGCCCACTGCATCGGCGGCCTTCTCCATCGCCGCTTGCGCGGCTTCAATGGCAGGGCCAACTACCGGAATGGACTTGAGCGCATCGAAAATCGAGGCGAACAGCCCGGTGAAGGACTCCCACCCCGCTTTCGCCGCGTCGACGAAGCCGCCCCAGGCTTTGCCGATACCATCGCCCACAGCCGTGAAGCCGGACACGACAGAATTCCAGCCTTTTTTCACCCCCTCGACCGTGGCGTTCCACGCCGACATGACGGCCTCGGTAGTGGCCGACCAGGCCGCCGCGATCTTGCCGGGGATGTCGGCGTCGCGCAGGTCGGACACCCAGCCGCCCACGGTCGTCCCGATGATCTGGCCGGCCTGGTCGCCGAAGAACAGGCCCGCCGCGCCGCCGATGGCGCCACCAATGGCCGCGCCCACCGGGCCGGCGAAGGCCCCCACCATCGCGCCGAGCTTCGCGCCGGCGAACATGCCGCCCATCGTTCCGGCCAGGCCGCCCACCGCCTTCCCGGTGCGCTGGTCTTTTTCGCGCCGGGTCAGGGTGTCGTCCGTCTCCGAGTTGTAGATGTCGGTGGCCGCCCCGATGCCGCCCAGCAACGCGCCGATGATCGGGATGCGGCGCAGCGCGCCACGGCCCAGGCCCAGCAAGCCGCGCCCAGCTCCGGCGGCCATCCGGCCGGCCCCGGCCAGCAACCCACCGCCGCGCGCGAGCAGCCCGCCCGCGCCGGCAGCCAGCGCGCCGACGCCGGGAATCCGCTTCAGCAGGCCACCCAGCATTCCCAGCAGCCCGCCGAACAGGCCGCCACCGCCGCCGGCTTCGGCGACGGGCTTTTCCTCGATGGCCTTCAGCCGCTTGGCGGCCACCTTGTTGAACAGGCCCTCATCCTTCCTGAAGCCGGTCAGCGAACCGTAGATGCGACGCAGCCAGCCTTCCTGCTTCTTCTGGCTGTCGCCGCCGGTCAGCAGCTCGTAGCCCCGCGCCATCGGCTGGGCCACCTCGTTGAACGCCTTGACCGTCGGGTCGGCTTCCTCCAGGCCGGCTCCCGATTCCTTGAATGCGCCCACGATGCGGTCGCCCAGAGAGCGCAGCGCGCTTTCGTCCTGGCCGTCGCGCTCTCCATCGGCCGGGCCTCCGGTTCCAGCGCCGCGCCCGCCGCCAGCAGCAGGCCGGACAGCGGCAGCGCCGCGCACGAACCGGCCCCGGCTATCGCGGCCCATCGGCTGCGCCGGCGCGCGCGTGACGGCTTGGCGCGTGGCGCGCAGCTCGGCCACGGCGCGGGTGACGGCGGCGGCGCTCTCGGTGTCGCGGCGGGCGGCATTGCCGCCGGCGCCGCCGGTTTGCGGCACGGCAGGCGCGCGCAGCAGCACCGGAATCTGGCGCTCGCGTCGCGCGGCCTGGGCCGGCTGCCCGGTCAGGGCCTGGCGGGCCGGGGTGGCCTGCGGGTTCTGCGGTGCGTGCGCGGTGTCGGCGCCCTGGCGTGCGTCCCGCGCCATCGGCTGGGCCACCTCGTTGAACGCCTTGACCGTCGGGTCGGCTTCCTCCAGGCCGGCTCCCCGGCCGGGCGTCGCGGGCACGCTGGCGCGCGCCTCGGGCGAAGCGCGGTTCATGGCGCTTTCGATGCCGAGCACGGCCTGTCGAATTGCGTGCACGTCGTCGCGGATGGCTGCCCAGTCGGCAACAGCCTTGCTCAGGTCAATGGGGTCGCCTACCAGGAACCCTTGTGCGTCATGCTTCAGTGCCATCACGGCCTCATGAAGGTGTCGAGCTGCGAGAACGTCATCTGCACCTCTTCAAGGCCGTCTTCGCGGCGGGAAAGGCTCACATCGAGATTCACCGGGCGGAACAGGCCGATGTCCTCGTACCCGCCCCGGTTGCTTTCTTCCGTGATGAACGAATGCACCACGCGGATGGTGATGGCGAAGCTGTCAGGCACGCCGACAGTGCCATCGCGCGCGGCAGCTGCACCGTGGTGCGCGGCGAACCACTTTTTCAGGGAGCCGGCCTGATCGTCCAGTGTCGTCATGCGCAGCTCGACCGGCTCCGCCCCCTGCACGGCGTCGATCACCGCGCCGCCGACGCGGAGCTTGTCGCCGGCGACGATGAAAGGCGCATACTCGACCTCGGTAGCGAACAGGTTGAAGCGGTCGGGCATGTTCATCCCGCCGCCGCCCAGCCGACTCGTCACTTCTAGCAGCCAGAGGTTCTTTTTCGCCAGGCGCTCGTCGCGCACCTGGTCGTAGATGCGCTTGGCCTCGGTCGGGCTGATGCCGCCCAGCAGCGGCGTGGCCGCGCCCCAGTACGCCACCTGCGAGGCGACGCCGCCACCGAAGCCGGGCAGCAGCTCGTTGAGCAGGCCGGAATCCAGCACGCGCAGGCCAGCCGAGTTCCAATCCCCGTTCATGAGGTCGCCCACGGCGCCCGCGCCCACGTTGATCGCGCGCTGCGCCTGGATGGGAATGTGCTTGTTCACGGCGTTCATGCCGGCATTGACGGCTGCGCTCTTGCCCATGCCCACCACGGTCTTGGCCAGCTTGCCGCCGCCCAGGGCCTGGGTGGCCGAGTCCGTCACGCCGCCAAGGGCCGCGTTCAGCCCCGAGCGGATGGAACCCAGCAGCCCGCTACTTGACAGGCTTTCGGCGATGTTGTTGTAGAGGCTCATACGCTATAAAATCCTTCTGTGCGCTTTGCGGCCCAGCCGGAGGGTTGGGTAATGTGGTTCCCTGGAACTGCACGGGCCATGAACGGCTTGCTCCGTGTCTGGCTCAGTGCGCGAAGCTATGACCTGCCGCCCATCATCCGCAGATACTCGGCGACGGACAGCACTCCGGGGCGCATCGCTCCCGGCGCAAGGCGCGCAACCACCTTCTGTTTCTCCTTCATCTTCCCGGCGATCTGCCGCTTCCCGCTCTCATAGACGGAACGCGCCACCAGGGCGCCGCCCACCACGTCCAGCTCGATACGCACCAGCGGGATAGAGCCGCTGCCCACCCGCTCCCTGAAGATCGCCACGCGCGCGCCGCTGTGGATGTACCAGTCGTCGGGCCGCTCCAGCACGAACTGAATGTCGGCCAGCACCGCGTCGGGGTCAGCGTGGTAATACTCAGGGTGCCGCTCGGCCAGGGCCTGCAAGTCGGCGCGCAGCGTCATCCCACCGCCGAAGCCAAGCCATTCCACGGTGCGCCGGGGGATGGTGATGGTTTCCATCTTACCCACGGCGTCGAGCGCGGCCGCGTCGAGCACGCTGTCCATGCCTCGACCACCGCCGCCGAATCCACCGCCGCCACCGCCAAACCCGCCACCACCGAAGCCGCCGTCGTCCTGCGGCTTGGCATCAACGATGGCCGCGTACAGCTTCGCCTGGTCTTCATCCAGCAGCATCGTCTTGGCGAGGAACTCGGTCATGATGTCCTTGCTGGCGCCCATCTCCTTCAGCATCTGCATGGCCTGCACCAGCAACATGCCGCCATTCATGGAGTCGGCGCGCGTGCGCTGTTTCTCGGCTTCCAGCGCGGAAATCGACCCGAAGAAGTTGATTTCCCAGGGCCGCTCCTTGGCGTTGAACACGATGCCGTAGCGGCGGTAGGTGTGAATGTCGATGACGTGGTTGAAGAACTCGGCCAGGGCCACGCGGATGACCCGCGCCCGCTCGGCTGCCTGCGCCGACACGCGGAAGAACCCGCCTTCGCCCAGGCCGCCGGAAAGCTGGTCGGCGAAGCCCAGCATGGAAAGATCGACGCCCAGCGCACCAGAGAGCAAGCGGGCGTGCAACAGCACATCCTCGATGCTGATGGTTGCCGCGCGGCCCGGCTGGCCGCCGTTCGACGGGCCTACCGTGGTCAGTTGCTTCTCGTTGAAAACCGGGATGATGTGGCGGATTCGCTCCATAATCGGGCGCCCGCGCTTGACGGCCTGCTCGGCGTAGCTCTTCGACGCCAGCAGCATCCCCTTCACGGACTCGACGAACCGCTCCTGCTGCTCCAGCGTCATCGACTCCAGATTGACGGCCACCATCTGCTCGTCGATGGAGTCCATCCACCGCTGGCCCACCAGGCCCAGCAGCGATGCGGTCAGGTTGTCGTAGGGTTCCTCGGCGTTGTAGAGCAGTGAGCCGCCTACCATGCTGGGCATGATCGGCAGGCTGTCGATGTCGTTCTCGGTGATCGCCACCTTCAGGGACTTCTCGACCACGCCGAACTGGGGAATCCACTGGGTACGCGGCATCTTCAGTCGCGCGAGCTGCGACACGTCCAGCCTCTCGAAGTTGCGCTCGCCGATGGACACCGCGAAGCCAACCGTGCGGCTGCCGCGCTCGAAGGGCTGTACCAGTTGCGGGCGCACCATCTCGTCGGAGTGAAGATCGACCACGCCACGCGAGTCGGTGTAAATGCGCGCGTAGGAATCCCCGTAGGCCGCCCCGGTGTAGGCCATCTGGAACGCCACGCGGTCGAACAGCGGCGCCAAGTCGGCGGCGATTTCATCGGCGATGGCCGCCAGGCGCTTGTCCTTCTTCGCTTCGGCCGTCTTCTCCACAAACACCAGGTCGCCGCTGGTTTCGTGCCCACCCAGGGCCGAAGTCACCAGAAGCTGGAGCGCGCTGGAGATGATCGGGTCGCCCTCCATCCGCATCCACTTCTCGTAGATGATCTGGCGCGAGCGAGCGCCCCGGCTGCCGGAACCCAGCAGCGAGGCAACAGTCGTGGTGCCGGCACCGTACAGGTAGGTGTCGGACTGGTTGATTTCCTTGGCCGGCGCGACGTGCGTAGAAGCCCATCGCTTGCGGGACAAGCCGAATCGGGCCAGGAAACCTGGCTTGGTCGGAGCGGGGATGTTGGGAGTGTCGGCCATACGGGAAGGGTAGGCTTCCCGGTATGGCTTCCTTGGGGCGGTTTTCCGCTATAGGGTGGCGCCCGCGCTACGAGGCGGGAAACTCCATGTCCGCGTCGTACAGCGTCCAGAAGTCCGGGCTGGCCGCGTCCAGCAGAAACTGGTTGGTGTAGATCATGTTCTGCTTCAGGTAGGCCGTGCGGAATTCGTCGGCCATGATGAGGGTTTCCACGTCAGTTTCGCCCCGGTACGCCTTCTTCACCAGCGGGTCGGTCTGGCTGCCCAGGTTGTAGCCGCCGGCGATCATGGCATCCTTCAGCGCCCACCAATACGGGCCATAGTCGCGGTAGCGGCGCGGGTCTTTGCTCAGGCGCTCGGCCACCACGCCCAGGCCGAAGGCCAGCAGGTTCGAGAACCCCCGGTTGGCACGCAGCGCAGCCGCGCGCTCCGAAACCAGGGCCTTGATGGCGTCCTTGTCGAACTTGTATTCGGTGTAGGCCATGTTTCCTTCCTTACAGGGAGCGGGTCGCGCCGGTCAGTTCGAGCTGATCGGCGGCTTGAGGGTAGTTGGCGATGAGGTAGTCCCAGGCGGAACGGTACACGTTCCACGCCAGGGCATCCCCGTCCCACTTGTATTTGCCGAAGCCGGCCATGTTGGCGCACCGCTTGATGGTTTCCTTCCAGACCTTGGTGTTGCCCCGGATGCCCACCACGTCCGACGGCGAAGGCCCGGCCGAACGGTCGTCACCGGCCACAACCTGGCGCACGGCGGCGGCGATAGCGGCCTTGAAGCCATACGGCAGGTAGTCGCTGGCCGGGTCTTTCCCCTGCCAGTCGAACCACGGCGAGGCCGCGCGCATGAACGCGGTGGCCTGTTCGATCACCTCCGGCTCGGTGCTGCCGGTCAGCGCCGCCTTCAGGTCATCCAGCGAAACCGTCTTCTCGATCTGCTTCTGCACCCAGAGGTCGAAGTCGTCGAGGTCGGCCACGGTCAGCTTCAGGCCGTTGGCCGTGGCGAACTCTCGCAGGGCGTCATGCCGAGCGGTGGAATCCTCGTTGCTGGCTCGGCGCGTCACCGGCGTGTCGCTGGGCACCACAAACTTCCCATCGTCGAACGACCGGATGATGGCCTTCTGGGCATCGAAGATGCGGCGCTTCACTTCGGACTTGTCCGCGTCCGCCGGCGAGATAGCGAAGGGGAAATGCGGCTGCGGCAGCCGGTAATCGTGGGTGCTGTATGCCGCCAGGGCTTCCACCTTGCGGCGCTGCGCCACCTCGGGCACTACCGAGTTGAAGCCGTTTTCGACGGTGCCAGAGGCGTTGATGGTGTCCTCGATCTGGGCCGCGTCCGTCAGGCAGGCGTCGTAGCCGGCCGTGCCCTGGTAGAACCACTCGCCGGCCATGACGGCGGCCGTGTTCGCGGCCAGCGGGGTGCCGTCAAGGCTGCGGCCGAAGGCGCCAGGACGGCTGCTTTCCAGTTTCAGCACCGCCAAGCCGTCGGGCACGCGCACGAAGGTTCCGTGGATGAGCGGCTTACCGTTGTAGATGATTCCCTCGCCGCGCGCGATGGCATCAGCCACGCCGGCCGGGTAGCCGCCGGACTCCCCGGCTTGACGCGCGAACGCGGCCTTGGCCTCGTCGATCATCGACCGGGCCATATCCACCTCGGCCTGCCATTCGTTGCCGATGGGGCCGCCCTCGATGACGTTCAGCCCGAAGGACGGATACGACCGGCCCAACAGCATGGATTCGATGTCGTCGTCCTTCTGCTTCTTCCCGCCGCGCACTGCGGCAAAGAAGCTGTCCAAGGTGGCCGGCTCCGAGGTCGAGCCGCCGGCGCGCCATTCCGTGCGGAACAGGGTTGCGGACTGCTCGATCTGCCGGCGCAGGCCGCCGACGCTCGCCATCAGCTCGGCCAGCAGGCTTTCGTTCTTGGCGACGGCGGTTGCCGTGGCCTTCGGATTGCTGATGCGGTCGCGCAGCTTCTCGGCCTGCTTCTCCAGCCCCCACAGGCCGATGATCTTGCGGATGACGAAGCTGGCCGCCGTCTGGTTGTCGTTCAGGAAGGCGTTTTGCTTGCGAATCGTGTCCAGGTTAATCATCTGCCGGTCGCGGTTGCTCGACGCGCGCGCGGCGGCCTCCTTGGCGGCGATGGTGTCCTGCATCCGGCGCATGGCGTCGGCGTCGCCCACCACGTCAATCAGGGCCTCCATCTGCTCCTTGGACAGGCCGCCGGTGACGGCCACGCTGTCGGAGCCGTTCACGTCCATGACCTGCCCAATCCAATCGGCCTTCTTGTTCACCATCGCCCGCTTGCTGGTGTCGAAAGTGCCGTCGGCGTCGTAGTAGTAGACGCTCACGCGCGCGGTCAGGTTGCCCTGGCGCACGCCGCGCCCGTTGCGCTGCTCCAGGCTGTCCGGCGTCCAGCCGATGGTCAGATGATGGATGGCCTGGGTTCCCTTCTGGAGGTTGATGCCCACCTCGGCCTTCTCGTTGGCGATGACGGTCTGGTACTTGTTGTCCTCGCCGGTGCCGTTGAACCCATCCTGCACGGCCAGGATTTCGTCGGGCGTGTTGTTGGTGCGGCCCGTGATGATGGCGATGGCGGACGACGGTACGCCGGCGCGACGGGTCAGCAGGCGCTTGATCTTGTTGTGCAGCGGCAGGATGTCGCAGAACACGATCTGCTTGACGATGGGCGAACGCTGGCCGTCGGCGTCGATGCCGCGCGGGCTGGCCTGCTCATGCTGAAAGTTTTCGAGCATGGCGGCCAGCTTCGGCGGCACGGACACGTCCAGATCAAGGCCCAGCTTCTCCGCGATGGCCTCGAACGCGCTCTGCACATCCGGGTTGATGGTGTCGAGCACCACGCGGCTGCCGTCGATGGCCTTGGCGCGAACCTCGATCTTCAGCAACTCGGTTTCGTTGCCGCCGGAATCCTTGACCGTCTTGTGGCCGACGATGGCCGTTTCGTCGGTCATGGGGCTGGGCCTGGGGCGTTCTTCGGTGAATTTCCGGGCGTTGAACTGCTCAATGGCCGCCTTGGCCTTGTCGGCCTGGGTGGGAAGGTAGCTGTAGAAGGTGGCGCGCTGGTCGAGTTCGGGGTCGGCGATCAGCAGCGTCATCTTGTTGATGAGGTTGAACGGGTGCCCGATGAGGTTCAGTTCCTCGCCGAAGTGCTGCGCCACCTGCGCGTAGGCTTCCGGGTCGCCACGGTTCGGCGACTTCTCCGAAATCTCGTCGATGGCGTAGCGGAACGCGCTCTTGTAGAGCTTCAGGCGCTCCACCACGTCGGGCGGCAGCACCACGGGCGCGGCCTTTTCCTCGCGGTCGGGCACCGCGATCTGCTCGCCCACGTCCTCGGCGCTCTTGATCGTCGCCACCTCGCCGATGGCCTTGCGCAGCACGCCGACGTTGTTCAGGCCGACGAACACGTCCGTGGCGCGCGCCACGCCGTCCATCGTCACGTCGTCCTGGTTCTCCTTGGCGCACATCATCTCCATGAAGTCGTCGGCACCACGGATGCCCAGGCAAACGTCATTCACGCGCTCATGGCCGACGGCCAGCGACAGCATCGCGTAGATTTCCAGCGGGCTATTGGTGATTGGCGTGGCGGTCAGCACCATCACGCCGTCTTTCAGCTCGGACTTGCCCCGGATGAACCACGCCTTGGCCTGGGCGTCGATGCCGCGCCGGGATGCCGGCGACAGGGACAGGAACTTGGCACCCTTGAAATCCACCGTCTGGGCGGAGTTCTTGAAGACGTGCCCCTCGTCGAAAACGATGCTATCGACGCCCATGTCCTCCAGGTACGGCGCGCCGCCGCGCTTGTTGGACAACACGGACAGCAGGCCGGCCTGCTTGCTCTTGGCCCGCTCGTCCTCCTTCTTGTCCATGCTCTCGGCGAAACTGGCGTCCGCCTGGCGCATGAACGCCTCGTAGGCGCCGATGGTTTCGTCGCGCAAACGGATGCGCTCGAAGGCTTCCAGCGTCATGAACACCTTGCTGTGCCGGTTCTCCATCACGGCCGTCAGGTCGGCGTCGAAGTTGGTGGCGCTGATGGTGGCCTTGCCATCCTTGCCCACGCGCAGACCCACGAACAGGCAATCGTCCGTGCTCGCGTAGGCGCGGGCAGCTTCCTTGCGCCAGTTCGACAGCACCGAATTGGGCACCACGAAAAAGGTCTTGGACTTGACGCCGATGCTCTGGGCGTACTGGGTGGCCGCCAGCGCCGTGAAGGTCTTGCCCAGGCCCACGCCGAAGCCGTTGATGCCGCCGAACTCGCGGCTGGTCTTGCGCACGTAGGCGTTCTGGTAGCCGTGCAGCGTCAGGCCGTCGTTCATGCCGGGGATGGGCATGGGTGCCTCATCCTCGACCTGGCGGAAACGCAGCTTCGCAGGGTCGGCCGCCACCGCCTCCAGACGCGCGACGATGGGGCGATTGCCGCGCACCCAGCCGTTGAACTGCTCGTTGGCGGTATTCACCATCCGGCGCAGCTCTTGAAGCGCCTTGGCGTCGTCCATGCCCAGCTTCACGCCGCCCAGTGTGATCGTGCCATTCTTCAGGTAGTCGCCGATGCGGTTCAGCAGCTTCTCGCGGTCGGTCAGGTTGCTGCCCGGCACGTCGATGTCCACGCGCTTCTCGCCCGTGCGCTCGTCGTAGATGACGGCGGCCGACGGATGCACGAACCGGCGCAGGAACTCGGCCTTTTCCTCCAGGGTGACATGCGGGCTGAACAGGTTGAAGGTCAGCTTCGACACATCCACCTTGTCGATGCGCGCGCCGGCGTCGAGCTTCTGGCGCAACAGCTTGGCCCGGATGTCGTCGCTGGCCGCGCTGGCAATGTCCGCATCCACGCGCCGCAGGAACTCGGCGTAGTTGCCCACGTAGTAGTCGTCGGCGCGCGTGACGCTCTTGCCGTCCGGCGACAGGCACCAGGTCGGGTCTGCGTAGGGGTCGAAGCCATCGCCGTAGATGCCCTTGGCGTCCTCCAGGCTCACCCAGGCGGATTTCGTCTTGTAGCGCAGGCCCTCGAAACTGGCGTCGGCCGTGATTTCGACCGTCGGGGCCTGCTGCTGCACGTCGCCGCGCCAGACAGCGGAAAGCCCCGTCTTCTTCTGGTAATGGTTGCCGATCAGCACCAGGCCATCGCGCAGCTTGCCCCCGAGCGCCGCCGGGCGCTTCTTCGCCGTGGTGGAGACGCGCTGCATGGCGTCGGTCAGCGCCGGGTATTCCTCGGCGAAGTTCACCCCGGTTTCCTCGCCCAGGCGCTCTTGCAGCACCTGCGCGGCGGCCATACCGACCACGCCGGCATTCCAGAACTGGGCGCGGTCGCCTTCGTCCTTCAGGTGCCGAATTTCGGTCATCGCACCGCGCAGCCAGTCGGGAATGTCAAGCGACTGCGAGGTTTCAATCATGTAATCGACGCACCGCTCGGCGTCGGCCCACTGGATGCGGCCCTCGAAGGCCGCGTAGGGCGTCGTCAGCTTGCCCACCAGCTCGGCCATGCTGGCGCTGTCCTCGCCGCTCGCCATCGGCACCCAGCGGCCATCCTGCATTTGCAGGGTCTGGCCGGCCTGGGTGATGGTGTCGCCGTCGCGGTAGGTGATGGGCGTGGTTTCGACCGTGCCCAGCATGTCCCAATCCACGCGGGAGCCGGGAAACTTCTTCAGCATCCGGGCGATTTCGGCGATGGGTTGGGTAGTCGTCACGCGATCAACGTCACGGAACTTGTTGGGGTCTTTGGGCACGAACTCGCCCAGGATGAACCGCTTACCTTCGCCATCGAAGTAGCGCCCCTCGACGAAGGGCTGCCACTGCGCGTTGGCGTCGATCAGGGCCTTGGGCGACTGTTCGCGCAGCTCGGCGATCTTGTCCAGCGCCTCCCGGCCATACTTGCGGAAAGCGATCACGTCGGTCATGGTGTCGGCGCTGGCCGTGCCGAACACCGAGTTCGGCAGGCGGTAGGCGCCCAGGAACTCGGCCATGTAGCTGGCCTTGACGCGCAGCTCTTCCTCCTTGCCGCCCTTGCCGGAGACGCAGCGCGGCGGCGTGATGAACACGGCCAGGCCGCCCGGCTTCAGCTTCTCCAGCGTGCGCAGGATGAAGTAGTTTTGCAGCGGCTCCTTCTGGTATCGTCCGTCCAGCAGTTGGTTTCCGCCCCGGTCGGCAACGCCGCCGAACGGCACGTTCGTGACAACGGCGTCGTACTGCTCGTCGGGCGTAGCAGCGGCCACGCGCTCGAAGGGCGCCACGGTGGCGGTGTAGCCAGGGCCGGCATTCACCAGGCCGTTGATGCGGCCGGAGGTTTCGTTCAGCTCCACGGCGTCGATGGCCGCGTTCAGCGGCGCGGTGGCGCCGAAGATGCCGACGCCGGCGCACGGGTCGAGCACCTTTCCGCCGGCAAAGCCCAATTCGGCCATCAAGCCCCAAATACCCTCTGCGATGGGCTTGGGGGTGTAATACTCGTAGGCGCTGCCCTTCTTGCCGTCGGCCCCGATCAGCGCGCCGCCGGTGCCGGAATACTTCGCCAGCGTCAGCTTTTCCTCGGGAGACAGCCGGGCAGCATCGACCTCGCCGGCGTCGATGCGCTTCAGCAGCGCCATCGCGGCGGCATTGTCCTTCTTGCGCTGTGCGGGTTTGCGGTTCGGGTCGAACTCGTAATACTGCGCGGTTTGGTTGCGTGGAGCCTGCGGTTCGTCCTCGCCCTGGGGTTGCGGCTCGGTCGGCGTCGTCGCCACCGGCACCAGGTTCGGGCCGGCCGCCGGCGGGGTCGCCTTCGGCTGCGGCGCGGCAGCGCCCAGCGCAACGCGAATCTGGTTCGCGCGCGCCACCAGCTTCAGCCGCTTGACGGCGGCCAGCGGGCCGTCGCCCGCGTCCTTCAGCCCGGCCTTGATGCGGGCCAGTTCGCCCACCAATTTCAGGCGGGCCAGCGCGCCACCAGCGGCCACGTCGTCGAGGGAGATACGGTTCTGCATGATCTTCGCTTTCCTTACGCGAGGCTGGAGGTGGCGGCCATCATGGCGGCCTGGTAGGCGGTGACGGCCTGCTCGAACAGGGCCACCAGCTCGGCGTCATTCTGGTTGCGGGTGTAGGCGGCCTCCAGGTCGTCGGCCAGCTCGGGGGCCAGGATGTCGGCCACCGTGCCGTCTATCACGGACTGGAACAGGGCGCGGTCGGCGTCCTTCTGCGAGTCGGACTGGCTTTCACCGGCACCGCGCTTGGCGGCTTCGGCATCCACCAGAGCAACAGCCGCGCCGGCGTCGGCCGTCCGGCCAATTTCGGTAGCCGCGCCCGTGATGCCACCGCTGAAGCCAACGGTGAGGCGCACGATGAAGCCGTCATCCGTCACCCGGACGTTGAACTGGAGTTTCTTGTCTCCAGCCGACACCGCGCGCACATAGTCGTTGTTCAACACGCGGCGGAACCCGGCCGCGATCAGCTCGGGAATGTCCTGCGGGGCGTCGGGTGGCGCCACTGCTGCCGGCGCGGCAGACTGCGGCACCAGCGTGGTTTGACCTTCCGAGCCGGGAAGAATGGCCTCCACCAGCGGCTCGCCGAGCTGGGCCTCGACCTTGGCGCGCAGCTCGTCGGACAGGATTACCTCGTCCCCATCGACTGGGAACATGAAGTAAGGCAGTCCGCCCTTGATGTTCAGCCGCGCCAGCGTGCGCGACTGAACGGCAGCCAGGGCAGCCGCTACAAGGTCGGCGTCGACGCCACCGGCACCAGGTTCGGGCCGGCCGCCGGCGGGGTCGCCTTCGGCTGCGGCCACCTCGGCCTGGGCCTGGGTCTTGACGGCTTCGGCGATGGCCTTGCCGTCGGCAGCGGTGGATTCCGTGGTGACGTTCGGTTCAATCATGATCTGCGCGCCCCCGACATTGACCCAGCCGTGGGGCGAAATCTCGACCTTCAGGCTCTTGCCGCCATAGGCGATGCTGGTGTTGATGACCAGGTTTGCATCCACCTCGGCGTCCTGCACGGCCACCCCGAGAATCGAGGCAGCCTGCTTCACGGCCAGATACCCGGCGTCGCGCTTGTAGATGCCCGGCGCTTCCGGGTCGTTGCCGGCGTAAGGAACCGCCGGCGCGGGCGCGGCGGCATCGCGCATGGAGAACAGCGCATCGACCATCAGCACCGCGTCGTCGTCCGAATACATCGCGCGCGTGCCCGACGGAAACACCACGCGCGCGTCGCCGGTGGCGCCGACATACACCATCGCCTTGCCGTCGTCGGCAATGTCGATGCGGCCGATGACCTCGCCGGCCAGCTTGATCGTGCCGACGTGCTCGGTGCCATCCAGGGACGGCACCGCGTCCAGCGCGGCCTGCTGCCCCAGGAACGAACGCAGCGACGCCAGCAGCGCCTTGACGGGCGGCTCGTTGGTGCTGTCCAGCGTGACGGCTTCGGCCTCGAAGGTGCCCCCGATGTCTTCCTCGCTGGGGGCGTAGTCGGCCTCGGTCAGCGTGGCGATAGCTTCACGGATGCTCTTGGCCGTCTCCGTTTCGAGGCCGGCCTGCAAGATGTCGCCCTCGGCCCGGTTGATCGGGGCGTTGTTCTCGACCACCGCCAGGCTGGCCTCCAGCGAGGCCACGGCATGGCCCACATCATCCAGGGCGGCCAGGGCCTTGTCCCATTCGACGGTCGCGCCGTGGCGCTTCACCGCCTCGTCCATCGCCTTCGCGGTGACGAACGGCGAGTAGTCAGCCTTGTCCAGGGATTCGTGCAGCCACAGCTTGAAGCCGTCTGTCGCGCTCTCGAACGGGTAAGCCGCATCCACGGCTGCAATCTTGTCGGCGTCGCCCTGGGCCTCGGCGGCCTTGGGTTCGACCGCGCCCACCAGCTCCAGTGCCTGGCGCAGTCCGCCGAAGGCGATGGCCGCCTTCAGGAAGTTGGTGAAGGTGCGGTTGTTCACGAACACTAGGTCGGTGCCCTTTTCCAGGCCATAGACCGTTGCCGCGCCGCGCTTGAAGGAACCCACCGTGTCATAGCCGCCGGCCACCTGGCCCAACAGGTACTGCTGGCCGTCCGACACGATGCCGGTGCCGTTGTTGCGCACGTTCATGGCCTTCAGGGCGTCCCAGGCGTCCTTGACCTTGCTCTCGCGCTGGCGCACCAGCCAAGCCGCATCCTTCGCGGCGTCCATCTCGGAGCGCTTCTCCGGGGTGATGCCCGCCCACTCGTCGATCTGCCGGCCGCGCTCGCGCTGGGTCTTCGCCAACTTCACGCCGGTGGCGCGCTCGAAAATCTCCATGCTGGCCTTGTTGCTGTCGCTGCCGACGCCAGCCAGGATTTCGCGCAGGCCGTCGGCGTCCTTCGCCTCGATCTGCTGCACGACACGGGCCACCCAACCCTCGCCGCGCTGGCCGATGTCGATGCCGTTCTTGCGGAACACGGCGCGCGCTACGTCCGCCAGCGGAGCACCCTCGGGCAGAGCCGCCAGCTCGGCCTTGCCGGCCTCGATCAGCTTTTCCTTGGCGATGGCCTGAATCTTGTCCGTGGCCGCGCGATAGGCGTCCATCGCGTCGCCCTGGGCCTTGAATCCGGGGCTGTCAGTGACACTCGCCAAGCGGTCGTCCCAGGACTTGATGCCAACGGCCTCCAGGGCGTCGCGGGCCTTCACGATGGGGCGGTCGCTGTTCGCCGCGTCGCGCAGCTTCTGCATTTCGGCGGCGGCGCTGGCCGTGTCAGTGATGCCATCCCAGTTGATCGCGGCCACGGCGGCGTTGATCTGCGCCGCTTCCTCACCCCACGACTTGAAATAGGCGTCGATCAGTGCCTGTTCGTCGGGTTGCGGCGGCTCTTCCAGCGCAGCCGCCAGGGCGTCGGCTTCCTCGTCCGTGGTCGGGCCGCTGGCGTCCTCGGCAACGGTGTAGCCGGCGTCGCGGATTTGCTGGATGACGGCCTCGGTGTGAGCCGCCAGAATCTTGCCGCCCTCGCTGCCCTGGGTAGCGTTCATGGTGCGCCACGCCTTTTCACCCTCCGGGGTGTTGGGCAAGAACGTGGTGAAAAGCCCGTCGGCGCTGCGGCGGTAGCTCAGGTCGGGCACGACGGCGGCAGGGGCGGCAGCCGGAGCCGGATTCGCATAGCCGTTGGCGGCCTGGCGCTCCGCCACCCACGCCTCGACGCGCTCGTTCAGTTCGCGCGCCACGTCGGCCGGCTCGCGGTCGCGGCCGTCGATGTCGAAAAGCTGGTCGTCGCCGAAGATCGCCGCGATGTACCGCTTGCGCTCGTCGAAACGGTAGCCGGCGTAAATCTTCCGCGTGCCGTCCGGCACCATCTGGCCGCCCAGCGGGCCAACGCCAGGGAACGCCTTGACCACGCTGTCATTGCCCGTGTCTTCCCAGCCGTAGGAATCGACCAGGGCCTTCAGGGTCTGCTCTGAATAGTGCGGCCCATCCTCGGTAGCGGGCGCCGCCGGCGTCACTCCGTTGGCGATGTCGCGCAGGCGCTGTACCTCGACCGCTTGGTTGTCGATCTGGGCAGCCAGGGCCTCCTTGGTCTGCCCCGTCTTGGGGTCGGTGCCGCCGTTCTGGGTGGCGCGCAGGTAGGCGTCCTGCAAGGTACTGACCTGCTGCACCGCGTCGGCGTAGGCGCGGTTCTTCTTGTTCTGGGCGTCCTCGGCATCGACCTTCGCCACTTCCAGCTCGTGCTGGGCGGCAGCCAGTTCGGCCTCCAGTCCGGCGATTTCGTCCTTCAGGCCCTGGATGGCGCCCATGCGCTCGGCGCGCTTCGCGTTGAGCCGCTGGAAGGCGGGGCTATTCTTCTCGGCCAGGCGCATGATGCGCCGCGCCACCTCACGGATGTTCAGGTCGGCGCCGCGCTCGGGTGCCACCACGATGGTGATGTCCTTCTTGTTGAGCAGCCACTTCCACGAAATCACCTCGTCGGTGGGCGCCATCTTGCCGGGCGTCACGTCCGGGTTGTGGAAGAAGATGGAGACGGTCTGGCCGTCGGACAGCTCGAAGATGGCCGCCACGTTGGCGACGCCGCGCTGCTTGAACGGTTCCGTGATCTGCATGGCGACGGGCTTCACCTTGTCCCCGGCGCGCTCCATGACGCCGCGCAGCAGCTCCATCTTGCGCTCCAGCTTCGCATAGGGCGACACCAGCGCGTCGAAGGCCAGCAGGCCCTCCGCGTCCTCGGTGATTTCCTGGGCCGTCACGGCATCCATCAGCAGGCCCTCGCCAGCGTCCGCGCAGCGGATTTCGTACAGGACGTGATCGAGGGTGTTGTCATAGGGCAGCGCGTCGCTGTTCCACTGAACTTTTCGGGTCATGGTTTCCAGTCCTTCATGAGGGAGGTTGTCGGCGCGGAGCGGGCGGCGCAGGTCGCCGTTCTTGAGCCACCACTTGAGTTGAGAAATCGAGGCTGGCACCAGGCTGGCGAGGCCCTTCCAGCCGCGCTCGTAGCTGTCCTGGTAGGCCCGGCGGGCCGTGTCCTCGTCGGGGAAGGCGAGCATTACCTTGTGTTCGTCGAAGCGGCCGCCCACGTTCTGGTTGATGACGTAGGCCGTCTCGCTTTGCGGGTAGAAGCCGATGAAACAATCCACGGCGTCGTCGTCGGCGCCTTTCGTGCCGCTGATGTAGCCGTAGTGGGCTGCCATGCGGCTTGCCCACCGCTTGCCGGTCTTGGCGTCAATGCCCGTGCGATAGCTGCCTCGCGGCTGTTCGATGGCGAGGGGCAGGCCGTAGAGATTGGCCCGGCCCACCTTGTAGTTGCCTGCGATGCACTGCGCCTCGGTGGGTTCGGGAATCGTGTTGTTCCCGAAGGCCCCGCCGTGCGCGGCATTCTCGATGTGGAGAAAGGTGGAATCGCTCATGCAGGGCATGGTATGGCCCGGCCTGGAGCGGAAATCGGGGCGTTTTCCGCCCTATTGGGGCGGAGCTTCGGCCTCTATCTCGTCGGCCCACTCGCGGGCGATTCCGGCCGCCCCCACCATCTCGCGGCCGTGTTGCGTCATGCGCCCGTTGAAGCCACCGAAGTAGTCCATCGCCGCGCCCAGGGATTCCATGTCGGCGGCCACGGCACGCAGGCGCGCGACGATTTCGGCAGGCGTCATCAAGCGGCCGCCGGTGCAGCGGTGCCCTTGATGGCCTCGATCTGGCTGCGCACCTCGGCGATGGCGGCCTTCAGGGCGTCGCGCTTCTCGGTGAGCACCTGTTCCATCTTCGGCGCGGCGGTGCGGATGCCTGCCGGCGGGCGCGCCTGGGCGGCGGCCAGCAGTTTCTGGAAGCGGGAACGGCCCGCGTCCATCGCCTGCACGATTTCGGCGATGGCCTTCACATGGTCGTCCTGGTTCTTGATCGGCAGCACCTTGCCGTTGAGCAGCACCTGGAAGATGTCGCCCGATTGCTTGATACGCAGCACGACCTGCTGCGAGTCGGCGAAGGTCAGTGCCATTTCCCGGTAGGTAATGCCCGACGAACGCTTCACCGCCGTGGGCACGTCCTGCTGGACGACGTTCGCGCCGGCGCGCGAGAAGTAGCGGGCGGCCTGCTTGGCCGCCTTGTCCTTGGCCGACAGGTCTTCAAAGCTGAAAAGCAGGTTCTTCATGGTGGCGTCTTTCCCAGGGGCGATCTAACTGCGTGCATTGTGGAACCAGGCAGGCCCACTTCCGCGCTGGGTTTTCCGATGGTCAGCCGCCGGCGAACACGTCGCCCGAGCCGCTGGCGACGGCGCTCCCGCACGCAACCGAATCGCCGATACGGCCGAGCGGCTTCCCATTCACGAATACCGTTCCCGAGCCGGCAGCCAGGGCCGAGTCATGGCACGTTGGGCCGCAGCAATGGGACTGCCAGTGATCACCCTGGCGGTGCGCGCCCAGGCCATTGATGAACACGTCCTCGGACGCCTGATCGTTCGCGCGCGCGGGGAAGCATCCGTGGCCGGTGCAGGTGTCTCCGAATCTAGCGGCGGCGGGCATTGACGGCCTCCTTGAGTGCGTCGCGGCCAGGGTCGAAGTTGGCCCAGACGCGCAGGATGAAATCGGCGGTGAAGTCCTGGGCGGCCCCGGTCAGGGCATCAGCGCAGTGCGCCGTCACGCGCAGCGTCCAATCCTTCGTGTTGGCCGGGTTGGGCACGAAACGGATTACCTCGTCGGCCTCGGCTGGCAAGTCGGCGAACGCCGCGCAGTGCCCGGTGACGCCCTTGATCTGGTACTCGATGTCCAGCGGCGGAAATACGCCGGCCAGAGCCTTCGGCGCCGACGCGGTGACGCCGGCGGCGTCGGCCTGGACGAGCAGGCCCGGCAGCGGCTCCAGCCCGACGACCTCGCAGCTATACCCCGTCACCGTCAGCAGCGCCTCGGCATCGGCGGCCGTGATCGGGCCTTCTGTCCAAACCTCGTCGGCCTGCACGTCATGCCAGGGCACGGTAGCCGGGTCGGGCGTCCAGGTCAGGGGCATGTCAGTTCAGGTCGATGCGCGGGCCGCGAATGGCGATGCCACCCTGGGTCAGCACGATTTCGGACGGCCCGACGGCCAGGCGCATGGTGCCGTCGGCCAGCAACTCGATGTTCCGATGGTGCCAGCGCCGCCAGTCTGCCGAGTTGCCCGCCTGCGGGTTCCGGTATCCGGTGATGACCGGGTAGCGCGGGTCGCCGCCCACGAAGGCAATCCAGACGGTATCGCCGGCCAGCATCTCGATTTCGGTGGTGTTCGCTCCCGCGCGCGACTTGTCCCCGATGGGGTATTCGATTTCCGCCTCGGGCAACACGTCGGCGCCATCAGTCAGGCCCGGAATCTCGACACGGCACGTCCGCCTAGCCTGGCTGTAGCTGCGCACGATGGCCGGGTATCGGCCGGGCATGAGGCCGTATTCCATCATTCCTCCAGTGCGCCCAGCCAGAGCCGGGTATAGGTGTCGCTGGCGCCGCCGTCGTCGGTGCCGCTGCCGAAGACGTGCGCGGCCGTGACGACCACCAGCTTTTCGCCACCAGTAAAGGTGATCAGGTCGCCCGCGCCGATGCGGCCGTCGTAGTCGATACGCACGGTCTTCCGATGCACCAGGCAGCGCGTCATGTTGCGCAGGCGCTGGGCATCCTTGAATGGGGCGTAACGCACCGTGCGCGGCTTCTCGCGGTTGCCGAACACGGCAGCGCCGTTGGCGTCCAGGGAGAAGAACCAGGGAACCTCGTGGCGCTCCAGAAAGCCCCCATCCACGTCGTCGGATGCGTTATCGGGCAGCGTCTTGACGGGCGACTGCTTGAACAGATCGGGCAGCCGGACGAACTGGAGTCGGCCCGTCTTCCAGCGCACCACGCCGCCTTCCTCTTGCAGCACGCGAGCAATGTGGAAGGTCGGCGTCTCGCCCACGGGACAGTAAAAGCGCGGCACGGGGAAATCGGCATCCACCGCCTTGATCGTGGCGCCGGCGGCCTTGTAGATCGCCGACAGGGCCGCGCTTTCCTTGATGATGGCGCGGCTGCGCACGTAGGCAACACCAAGGCAAGAATCCAGCAGCGCCGTGATGCGGTAGCCCGCCATCTCGCGCTCGCCTTGCGCGCTGCGCTCGGCCACGCGCACGGACTTGACGATGTGCAGCGCGTCGCCACTGCTGATGGAGAGGGTTTGCCCTTCGGCCAGGGCCTTGTCTAGGCTGGCGTCACCAGCCCGAATGTCCGCTTCCAGCGTCATCGGCACCGGCGCCAGGTCGGAGCGGAGCACGGCGGACTTGATGAGGTCGCCGCGAATTTGCTTGCCGTCGGCGAGGAAGAGAATCACGGCCCACCCCTACACGGTGATGATGGGCTGGCAGAAGGCCCTATGCGGCATGTCGGCCTCGGCCTGGGCGACTTCGGCCGCGATTTCGCTGGCCGAGCGGCCGAACGGGTCGATGCCCATGCCGCGCGAGGCTTCGAGCTGCAAGGCCGTCTCCCGCTCCGCGTAGAGCATGAAGAGGGGCCGAATCAGCGCCCATTCGGACGTGGTGATGTTGGTGTCGCCGTCGATGTCGGGCACGGGGTCGGCGCCCTCGTGCGCGCGCAATGCGGCGAACCCGGCATAGATCCGGGTCGCCGCGACGGCCTGCGCCAGCACCGTTTCATCGTCCAGCAGGTTGCCGGCCGGCCGCTCTTGCGTGGCGAAGGTCTGCGCCAGGTCGGCCAGCTTCGCCATTACCGGTAGTCGCCCGAGTTGCCGGCGATGATTTCGCCGAAGTAGTGGTAGAACAGCGTGCCACTGAAGGTCAGCGGCTGCGAGCGGTTCTCCCAGTCGCGGTCAGGCACGTCCATCTGAATGAACGCATCGACGATGCGCTTGGCGCGCAGGAACTTCTGGGGCGTGCCCTCGTAAATCTTGGCGTTGAAGGTGGCGCCGCCGCTGGCGTAGGTGCCCCCGCGCGTGATGAGGTTGACCAGCATCTGGTCGATATTGCCGGCAATCGTCTCGAACATGGAGATTTGCCCTTGCTGGGCAACCTTCAGTTGCTGCGGCTGCCACATCGTGGCGCCAAGCGGCGTCGGGATTTCGATTTCACCTGCCGAAGACAGCTCGGGCCACGGTGCCTGCTTGCACAGCAGGAAATTGCCTTCAAAGCCTTCAATCTCGAAGGTGAAGTCACTGGAAATGACCTTGGCGCCCATGGCGCGGGTCTGGTCATAGAAGCCCTTGAGATAGGCGGCATTGGAAACAGTCATTTCGTGTCCTTTCGGTTCGGTGTGATGGGATTCACCCCTGCACTTTATGGCCCGGCTGTCGCGTTTCCTGGCCCAGTTTTCCGGCTGCCGGCAGGGATGGCAGCCGTTTCGCCGGCCAGCCGGCTACTTGTGCGGCGGGGTCGGTTCGACCGTCACCGTGCCCGGCGAAACCGCGAACTGCCGCACCTCGGCGTTCGTGCGTTGGGACTCGCCCGTGGTGCCGAACCAGAACGCGAGCACCTGCTTCAGTTCGTTGAACCAGTAGCCCACGATGGTGCCGATGGTCAGGCTCGCCGTGGCGTCGCGCAGCAGCGTGTCGGCCATGCCGGAGAACACGAAAAACACGATTCCGCCGGCACCCAGCAACAACAGGACGGTGATGGACGGGCGCACCCAGTCTTTGGGCTGCTGCGCGGCCAGCTTGCGCGCGCTGTCGCGGTCGGACGCCTCGGCTGCGTACTGCGCGGCGGCAGCTTGCAGGCGGTTCTGTTCCGCGCTCACGGCGAGTTGCTGGAGCTGCACCTTGGAATTGACCTCCAGCTCCTTGAGCTTGACGGCCGCGTCCGGGTCGCCCAGCAGCGCGGTGGAAACCGCGTCGGGCGTGGCATCCGTGCCCAGCGCCGTAGCAACAAGGCTGCCCACGGCGGCGCCGGCCGGCCCGCCCAGGATGCCGCCCAGGATGGGGGCCGCCTTACCGACGACCCCAGCAACGTCTTTCCAGTCCATTACGCATCCTCCGCCGCATATTTCAGGTTGCCCACCACCCGCCGCGCCCAGCCCTTGCCGAACGTCGGCCAGGTCGAGAGCTTCGTGTAGAAGTCCAGGCGCTCCGCATTGAAGCGCGCGAGCACGTCCGTCACAGACATGGCGCGCACCGCTGCGAGCGTCACCGGGCCAATCGCGCCATCGTCAGCCACGCCTACGGCGCGCTGAAGGAAGCGGATGGCCTGGCCGATTCCATGATTCACGGCGGCATCGAACACCTGAAAGGCGACGGCCCCGTCGTACTGTTCCGCTTTGGCACGTCCCCAGTAGGCCACCCGGTAGATTTCCTTGGCCTGCTCGCGCGTCAGGTCGCGCATGGAGCCGGTGTAGCCAGCCTCGCGCGCGGTGCGCAGCGTGATGCCCCAGTTGGTTTCGCCGCCGGGGTCTTCCGGGTGGTTCACATAACCGCCCTCGTGCCCAATCAGGCGCTCGAACGCAATGTCGAAATTCATCATTTACCCCCAGAAATGTTCGAGACGATTCCGGCCCACACCGCAGCAGCCAGCGCTGCCGCTACCACGCCGATGAAGGCCAGGGTTCCGTGGTCGGCGATCTTGCGCAGTTTCCTGCCGAAGCGAAGATCGGCGCGGAATTCCTCGACACTCTCCGGCCTATCGACATCGACACCAAGAATGGCGAAGACCTTCTTCACTGCACGGTCTGCCGCACGGGCGGAAACAACATCGGTGGGCAAACAGTGCTCATCGTGCTGGGATGTTCTCTCGGTCATCGTGGAGTCCTCGCAATGGTCTTAGCGACGATGCCGCAGGCGCGGATAACGTCGTTAAGTCGGTTCACAATTGCCGCCTGCGTTTTCAATTCGGACTCCCTTCCTTTTTTCCAGTCGTCGAACGGCTTGCCCTCAAAGAATTTCCTGACCGTGCTTGGCTGCATTTGCAATGCGTCGGCCAGGGATGTTGAGGAATATAGGGTGAGGCTAGAGGCCAGATTCAGCAGGTTTTCCGACCAGTTCAAGCGCGACACGGGAGAGACAGGAACGTACCGGAAATCGGGCCGGCGGCAGGTTCGCTGCCGCCCCTCCTTTCGGCATAGCCACGATGCCGTCCTTGCTGAACTCGATCTTGAACAGGTGGTGCAGCTTCTCGCGGCCGGCGAAGTAGAGAGCCATCAGCGCGGAGAAGTCGCTTTCGGGGAAGGCGCTCATGATCTTCATGCGCGCCACCAGAAACTCGTCGAACGCGCCCTCCGCCAGGTCGGCGCCCGGCACGCTTTCGCCCGAGCGCACCATCTGCGCGGCCATCGCACCCAGAATCCAATGCAGTCGGCCAGACAGCGGATTGCCCGAGGCGTCCAGTACCTCGCCCGCCATGCGCTCGATGGATTCGGCCATCGAGCCGGTCAGGTGACGGATGCTCCAGGCATCGCCGCCTACCTCGCCCACCTCGACCTGCTGGGTCTGGGTCTGGATGTCGTTCGCGCCGTCCAGGTAGTCCGAATAGCGGCCCTCGCCCAGGGCGAAGTCAGGGCCGTCCTCGGCCGTGGCCGCCAGGTAGTGCGCCACGGCTAACATGCGCTCCTGCACCGTCCAGCCGGCCGGGTCGTCGATACCCTGCGCGGATTGGACAGCGGCGCGCAAGAACGCGGTGCATTCGGCCTCCGAGAAGTGCGCAGGCATCCCTGCGACGGCGACGGACTCGCTGATGGAAAGCTCGCGCAGTTGCACCGTCAGGCGTCGCGTGCGCAGCAGGGGAAAGTGAATCATCGGTGGGTGCTCCTACATGGAAACGACCGCCGAATTGCTCCAGTCCTTGCGGTCGAGCGCGGTCAGCGTGCAGAGAGTCATGGGGACGGCGAGCTGGACGAAGCGCCCATTCGCATCCACCGGGGAATTGAGCGGCATTCCGATGGACTCGATCACCAGCGGCGAGAAGATGCGGCCCTTGTATTTCAGGGCAATCCGGGTCGGGGCTTTCGACGGCATCAGTGCCTCGACATAGCCCATGTCGCCCTTGGCCGTCTCCGCCGCGCGCGCGAGCACGGAACCGTCTTTCGACAGCTCGATGGGCAAGGCCCACTCCATCAGCTTGTTGAACGGGGCCTCGACCTCGCTGGCAGTGTCGCGCCAGGCCCTGAACAAGACCGTCACCGTGATCTTGACGGGCGGCATCCCGTTGAACACCTGCGTGCTGTTCAGCTTCGTGATGCCAGTGCGCCCCTCGAACTGCTTGAGGAACTCGTTGGACTTCTGCTGCGCGGTGCCTTCCTTGGACTTGCCCATGACCGCATCGACCACAGGCTGGAGCGCGCCGGATTGCAGCATCGCCATCAGCGCCGGCGCCTTCGATTCCGGGCCGGCCTGCTCGAACGGGCTTTGCCAGTTGAGCACCATCTCCAGGTTGGCGTCGGTCAGAGGCGCCATGACCGCAATGGGGTCGGTCTTGCCCTCGATGCGATCCCAGGCGTCATCGCCCGTCTTCGCTACCTCGTAGAAGGTAGCGATCAGGTGCGGAGAAAGGCCGTCCCAGATGGAAGTCAGGGCGTTCGCGCCCAAGGTGGCCGCTTGGCCGATGGATGGAATGGTCGCCATATCGAAAAAAGGGCGCTACCGTCAACAGCACAGCAGCGCCCAAGTCCCCCTCGGAGCAGCGGTTACAGGCCAGCCTTGCGACGCAGGCGCATCGACTTCAGACGGCGCATCATGGCGCCGGCGGAATGGCTCTTCATGCGGGCCTTGCGGATGGCGAGCTTCTGCTTGGCCGACAGGCGCACGGTGCCAGAGACGCGCTTGTTGATACGCACCTTCTTCCCGCCGCGCACGGCCAGCGTCTTGCGATACACCGCGTCGAGCGCCGGGGCGTTGTCGTCGTCCGAGAACACGAAGCCGTCCAGCTCGGCGCCGGCCTCGTCGTCGCCATCCGGCAGCACAGAGGCCACCAGGTCGCGCACGCGGTCGGCCGCGTCATCGTCCCAGTCGTTCAGCAGCGCGCCGGCGTCTTCCTCGGTGACGCCAGCCTTGACCAGGTAATCCCAGGCTGAGTTGAGCGCCACTTCCAGCACGCCCTGTTCGTCCTCGGTGATGTCGCCGTCGTGGTTGGCGTCGGCGATGCCCACGAAGAGGGCCAGCAGGCGGTCGGAGTAGCTTTCGCCGTCGTCCAGGTCGTCGGTTTCCGCCCACTGCTGCACGGCCGCGATGGCCGACAGCGAGATGTCGCGGATGGTGTAGTCGTCGGCGCCGGACAGCGCCGGCGCGTCGCCGGTCGAGTCCAGCACCTTGACGGGTTCGCGGCGCTTCATCGCCCCGCGCAACAGTTCGCTCATGCTCATGTTGATGTCCTTCTCGGTGATGGGTTACTTGGTCAGCGTCTGGGTGACGAAGGTCTGGCGGTTCGTGCCGTCGTAGCGGAGCCAGTACGACACGTCCATCGCGTCATAGGGGCGCTGCTCGTTCGGGCGCACGTCGTAGGCCCAGGCCGCGCCGTTCATCTGCGGGTCGTTGGACGGTGCCAGCCAGCCGGACGCCTGCGCACCCTCGAACAGCGTGGTCAGGAAGTCCCGCATCTTCTTCACGGACACGTCCATCGGAAGTTGCAGGAAGTCCTTGGCCGCGCGCGTCACGGACTCGTCGATGCTGGTGGACATGTCCGCCACCGCGATCAGCTTCTTCAGGCTCGACTCGACCAGCGCGCAGGTCAGCGAATCGCGGAAAACGTAGCGGCCGCCGCCCGTGTAGGTTTCGTAGATGACCGGGTTGATCTTCGCCCGCGCCAGCAGGTTGAGTTCCTGATTGGTCGGCGAGTAGGTCTGCACGATGCGCGTGCGCTGGAGCGGCCATTCCCGGCCCGCGATGGGGTAGTTCTTCGGCGCGAAGCCCTTGGCGTTCTTCTGGGCGTTGCGGCCGCAGCCGTAGGCAATGTTCAGCGTCTCGGTGCCGAAGTAGCCGTGCGGGTTGATGCCGGTCGGGTCGTCGCTCTTCAGCGGCGCCCAGAAGGCGTGCATCAGGTGCGCGGTCTGGCTGGCACCCATGTTGAGCTGATTCACGAACGCGACGACCGCCTCCGGCGCCAGGTTGCCCGGAATGCCGAAACGGAGCTGGCGGTTCGTGTCGAACGCGAGCTGGGCGAGCTGCGCCAGCAGGGCCGGGGCCTGCGTGCCACCAGACGAGATGTAGGCGTAATCGAACTGCGTGTATTGCAGCTTGTCGCGCGCCGCCATGTAGTCCTGGGTGGTGTACGCCGTGCCGCCCTCGGTGAAGCACACCATCGTGCCGGACTTCGCCCACTTCTGCTGCCCGTTGGCGTCGTAGCCGTAGGCGACAGAATCGGAGTCGACCACGGCCGAGGCGCCGGTGACGCCCGTGGTGATTTCCACCGCGTCGGTCTGCGCCAGCGCCACGTCGGGCAGGTAGGCCGAGTTGCCATAGTCGTCCTTGGCGTCGTTTTTCAGCGAGCCGTAGAACTCGTACAGCAGGTTGCCATCCTTGTCGCGCAAGCGCAGGGTCAGCTTGTCGTTGTCGGCCGGCAGCCCGCCGGAGGTAACTTCCTCGGCACGGAACTCCAGCACGATGCCGTCGTTGAAGCATTCCAAGTGCTTGACGGCGAACAGGTACGGCGTGGCCGGCAGGTCTTCGGACACGGTGAAGGTGAAATTGCCGGTCGGGGCCGGGGTTTCGCCGGTGCTCATCTCGGCCGCCACGACGGCGTACTTGATGGTTGCGGCCGACGTGCTCAGACGCTGGACGATGGCTTGGTAGGCGCCCTTGTTCAGGGCTTCCACCACATGCACCCACGCCTCGTTGAGCGCGGACAGGCGCACCTGTTCGCCACTGCCCAGCTTCTTGAACACGTTGCCGCGATCAACGGCGAACGGCTTGTCGATGCGGCCACGGGTGGCCCGCATCATGATGGCGAACACCTGATCGGAGTTGTCGGTGGTCGGGATTTCGGAAGCGTCGCGCAGCGGGTTGAGCTGCACGCCGGATTCCGAACCCAGTTGTCGCACGAAAGCGGTACTCATGGCCTCTCCCCTCGATTAAGCGTTCGCGCCGGTGTCGGCGGCGCCGTCCGTGCCGTTGCTGGCGTCGGTGGCGGCCTCGGCGGGCGCGGCATCCAGCAGCGCGGCCAGGTCGGCCTTCTTGGCGTTGGCCGCGAACTCGATGCCCTTGGCCTTCAGCGCGTCCTTGAGCTGGTCGTAGGTCAGTCCATCGGACGGCTTCTTGGCGGTGTCGGTGCTGTCGCCGGCGGGCGCCCCGGTGTCGGCGGCGGCCACTTCCGAGATGGTCAGCGCCAGCTCGCAGCGGCTCAGTTCGGCGATCTGCTCGACGCTCGACGCCAGGCGCTGGAACAGATCAGCGTCGGCAATCACGACCGTTTTCTGGCTGTCCTTGGCGTTGGCGACGTGGCGAAGGAACAGGCCCTCGACCTCGGGAAACACTACGTCTTGGGGCATGTGGTTCTGCACCACCACCTTCAGGGGATAAGCGGCATCGGCGAAAACCTCGGATACGAGGTCGTTGGCGTCCTTCCCGGTCAGGGAAGGAGCGCCCAGTTCAACAGTGCGGGTCATGGCTCCATCCGTCCTTTACATGTTGGTGACGTTGATGAGGGCGAAGCCGCGCGCCGAGGGGTCGTGCGGATTCACAGCGGTGAAGTTGCGGGCGTAGAAACCGGCGCCCTGGCGCAGGTCGGCATTCACAGCCAGCGGGATGACGGTCGGCGGAACGGCGTCGCCCAGCACCACGGGGTTGCGCGTCACGTCCGTGGCGCGACCCACGGCCAGAATCTGGGCGCTGGTCGCGGTTTCGTTCAGGCCCTTGGGCGTGTAGTACACGTCGTACTGGCCGAACAGGCGGCCCAGGCGGTAGATGCCGGGGCGCGGCGCGATGCCGGAGGGCTGGAACAGGTTGCTGGGCAGGCCCAGGAACTGCGCGGCCACGCGCTTGGTGACGTACAGATGGGTGACGCCATGATTCATGGTGTCCTCGGCCATCTTCTGCGACACGACACTCAGCGGGTAGGCCAGCTCGGGCCACACGCCGAAGCGGCCGCTATCGACGTGCGTCTGCGCGGCGCCGAAGTCGAAGGTCGCGGTGTTCAGCGCGGCCAGGCGAACGCCCTTGCGCAGCACGTCGTAGTGGCGCTCGTTGGCGAACTGCGCCTGGATGGCGATGACGCTTTCGCTGTACGGGTCGAGGCCCAGTTCGTTCGCCATCTGCGTGCGGCTGTCGATGGTCTGGTGCGTGGTGACGCGCCACGGCTTGGCGAACAGCGAGAAGGTATTGACCGCCGAGATGATGGTCGGGGTCAGCTCGGGCGTGCGCTCGAAGTCGATGAAGCCTTCGACCACCACGGGCACGGTGGCCGGGAGGGCCGGGGTCGTGGTCAGCACATAGACGCCGGTGTCGGTGTTGATCGTGCCACCGATGGCGTAGCTGGTGCCGGCAACGATGATGGTGCCGGACACGGCCGAATTGCCGCTGCCGGCGGAATCGACCTCGCGGGCGGCCACGCGACCATCCACATAGACGATGCTGCGGCCGCGCAGCAGCTTCAGGGCAGCGGCGTCCTGGTCGCAGGTGTCGGCGGTGGCCTGGATGGCGGTGATCTTGCCCGCCACGGCGCCAGGGGTGGTTTCGCCAGCGGCGGCCGGCATGGAGGTATGCACGCGGCTGGAGCTGATGTAGGCGTCGCCGGAATCCACGCCGTCCAGCAGCGCGCCCTGGGCGTAGGAGCCGAAGGTGTTGCCGGCCTGGTGCGTCATGATCGCCAGGCGGGCCTCGTTGGAGCCGATGTCGGCAGGCAGATAGTGCGCGAACGGGATGGCCTCGCCCAGGGCGGCCAAAATCGCGACAACGGCGCGGTTCGGTTGCAGCGAAAGCTGGTCGTGGTGTGCCGAGGTGGCCGAGTCCAGGCTGAACTTGCGGCGGGCGCTTTCGGTCGTGGCGTAGGCGGAGTGCATCGCCAGCTCGATCACGTCGGCCGGGGCCGGAGTGCCGTGCTGGGCTTCATAGACGGCAACGCCGTCCAGAACAGCGCGAGTAACGAGAGCGGCCGCATCGTCGCCCTTCGCCTCGTCCAGCACGGTCTGGAGGGTTTCGGGCACCTTGACGCCCGTATTCTGGCTGGTGGCCGTCGCCAGGAAATCGGTGGCGGCAGCGGAATCGAAGGTGCCACCCTTGGTGGCGTTTTCCTTCAGAGAATCGACGAATTGGGCTACTTCGGCAGTCTCGCGCTTGAAGTAATCCTGATGGATGCGCTTGGTCATGGTTTCGTGTCCTTTCGGAGAAGTTCAAACACTGGAACGCCGGCTGGTAGCCGACTGCCAGCTATTCTCAAAGGGGCACGAAGGCGCCAGACGGCGCTTTTTCCGGGTTTGCTACCCGCCTTGCGCATCCTCGTAGTCGCCCGGCGTCACCAAGTCGAGATCGTTGCGGCGGTTGGTGATGTAGCGCGTCGTATAGGGCGGGATGTTGGACGTGGTTTCGATGCCGACAACCTCAAACGCCAGCTTGGGCGGTGTCGGCCCTGTTCCCAGCAGCAGGTACATCACGTCATGGTTGCGAACGTCGAACCAGTCCGGGTGCCCGGAGGGTTCTTCCGGCTCGATCAGGAACCGGAACTCGTCGCCGGAGCCGATGTTGGCATCCCCGCGCTTGACCATCGGCGCGGGCGCGAAGCCGCCATCCGCCGGCATGGCGTGGCCGTAACCGAGGAAGGTGTATTCGTACTGTTCCTCGTCCATCGAATCCAGCACGCCCAGGCCGCCCATCGTCGGCGCGCCGGCGACAGAATCCGGCGCCGTGCGGGTGATGGTCTTGCGATACACCTCGCAATTCATGGTGTTCGGGTGGTTCATGACGACGTTGCGCGCCATGCGGTTGATCCCGGTCGGTACGTTGTTCAGCATGGTTTTTCACTCCGCAGCATTGGCAATTCGTCTGTCGTTCCATCCCCATGAACGCATTTGGGAAACTTGATCTGGGGTCAGAGAACCGCCCTTGAGTGCCGATTCAATGCGGCGCGTATAGGGGTCGATTTTCTTTGGCGGTCTGGCCTTCGGCGCTGATGCCGCCCGTTTGCTGGCGCGCCGGTCGCGTGCCTTCGCGGCTTCAGCCTTTCTCTGCTCGCTGGTCTTGATTCGCGCTGGGGCCTTGGACTGGATAGCTTCCTCGGCCTCCGTCTGCTTGACTGTGGTGTTTGCCTTGTAAGCTGACACGCCCTGCAAATGCCGCTCAAGGAACCGCAAGACGGAATTGGACGATTCCAGCTCGGTCATGACCCGCAGGACGTGCTTACATGCCACTCCCTTCAGGCCGGGATTGCGAATCTTGGGGAAGCCTGTCTCATCGCGCCCTGCATTGAAGCCGCCAATGGTGGCCACATAGCGCAGGAAGTACCTATGGCGGTCGCAACTGCAATCGAATTTCAGCCCACCCTTGCGCATCTTGTTGGCTTCCCTGCGCACGGCGGCCGAGTCGCCGCCAGAGGCGATGATGGCATCCACCGCATTTCGGAATTCCATCAACTGAATCGTGACATGGTGCCGCGTCACGCCCGGCGTCGAGCCGCCGGCGTTCGTGATGAACCGCACGGAATCATGGAGCGCCGATACCGGCACGCCCATCGTGATTTCCTTGCGCGCCCGGTCGATGTCGCTTCTTGCCCCGTCCGACCTGTCGGACAGATACACCAATGGCTTCGCCGATGCCAGGTCGATGACCTGCCGCGCCGTGATGCCTTTCCCGGTCGCAAACCCCGCCTGCTTTTTGGCGATCTGCATGTTGTGCCGGAAGGTGGCAAGTTCGTTGGCGGTGATTTGAGTCACGCCACCGTTCAGCGTGGTGAACAACACCTTGCCGGAGTCCCACTGCCCCGACTGAAGCATCTTGTCAGTCAGGATGGTGGATTTCGCAGCGGCCTCGGCTTCCGCACGTTGCTTGGCGTCAGCATCGAAGCGCCGATTCGCTTCCCCTACGTGGCCCTTGACCTTGCCGAACCAATCAGCCATTCAGGTACTCCCATTCAAGCCCCGAGCGGGTAGGCAGCCCGCGAAGCTGTTTGCTGATGACCGATTCGCTGATGCCCTTCGCCTTGGCGGCCGCCCCCCTGCTGGGGAACACTTCGCCCGTGGTGATGCAGCGAATTTTCTTCTGGTGCCGCGCCCTGGCCGCCTCATTGCGCTTGCGCTGGAACTCCGGGTCTTGGCTCAACCGCTTCATGTTCTCCCGCATCCGCTCCGAATGAGCGGCGGCAAAAGAAGGGTCAGCGTGCAGCTTTTTCAGGGTCGCCGCTGACGCCTCGGCTACGTTTCGATATGCCTGCCCACGCTCCTTCATCGCGCGACGACGGGAAGACGCCGCCTTCTCCTTGACCTCGGCGGTCTGCATGACCACAACCCTTGCACGGGCCTTCTCAACAAAGGCAGAGTCGCTCCATAGCTCCGCGTTCTGCTTGGCTGCGCGTGCGGTGTTTCTGGCGCGGAAGTCGGGACGCTTCCACTGCTCAGTCAGCAGGCGCTCGGCAGTGGGAAGGATATTCAGGGCGGGCTTCAGCCGGTCAATGGCAGCCTGCTCGCAGGCCCTCAGTTCGTCCAGATAGCACCGCAGCAACAGTCGAAAGCGAAGCGAATCCACACCAGTCGCGGCGGCGATATGGGAAAGGATGGGGTTGTCATGCTTCCCGTGCCGGAGGCGCGACTTGTGCTCGCCCCATCGTTTCTCCACATCCACGGATGAGCCGATATACAGCCGCCCGTCAGGGGCTTGGATGGCATAGACGCCGATGATTTTCTCTTTCATTCAGCCATCCTATGGGTCTGGAAAATGTCGATACCGTTACGTTTTCCGATATTTGATGCCTACGCCTCCGCCCAGGTGGGCGCGAAGTTCTCGCGCAGGTCGTCGATGGACTCGAAGCCCGCACGGCGCTTGATGTCGATGAGCTGCCCTTCGTTGGGCAGGGCGATGCGCTTCTGCGGCAGGGGCTGATCGACGGTATCCAGGCCCGCAGCAGCCATCACGGCCAGGAACTCGTCACGCCGGCCATAGACGCGCTGGGAAACCAGCGTCAGGTCGTACATCTCGTCCGGCTTCGTCTCGTAGAAGATGGCCGTGGTGTCCCACGGCTTGGTGTTCTCCGCGAACTTGCGCACCTCCCGGTAGAAGGATTTGGCCGCGCGGGTGTCCTTGTCGATCATGGCATCCCCCTTCAGATGGTCATGATTCCGCCGCCCAGCAGGTGCCGGAACGACTCGGCCAGCTTGACGGTGCGCTCCACGGTGTCGGAGCGGGTCGCGTGCAGGCACGTCGCCAGCGCGGCGATCTGGCCGCAGGTGATGGTGTCGGACAAGCGGTACTTGGGGCCGTTGGTGTCGATGCCGTCGCGCTCGATGGACTGCTCGGGGTTCGCGCGTGCGGCGCGGTCGCCGAATACCAGCCTGGCGCTCTTGCCGTCGGCCGCCACGCCGGCCCTGAGGGAGTAGAAGGCGGCAATGCCCGGCATCAGGTCGGAATCGGTGAAAAGCCCGTCGCGGGCGATGTCCGGCACATTGGTCAGGACGATGCAGCCCTCGCGGCGCTCGGCCCGATAGTCGGCCTCGGCGCCAACCACCAGCACGCGCGCGTCTGGGTCATAGACCGAGAACAGCGAGCACGGACGGCCGCCGTACCCGGTAAAGGTGGCCTGAATCTGGATCACGGCGCACCCCCATCGTCGGCGGACACCTCGTAGGGCCGGATTTCGGCCTTGCCGCCCTTGCCGCCGGCCTCGGCGCTTTCCACATGCACTGTCTGCACCAGCGGATACCCTGCGGGGTCGTCCGTGCCAGGCTCGCCCTTACCGTCGTTCGGCTCGCCAGCCTTTGGAGCATCGAACAGCGGGATTTCCGCGCGCAGGGTCAGGTCGATGGCAAGGATGGTCAGGTTCTTGGCGTCGGTGGCGATGGACATGGCCGGCATGTCCGGCGATTCGACCTGCACCGGCCAAGCTGTATCCAGCCCAGCGAAGCGGTAGGACGCCTCGAACCGGCGGTTCTCCGTCTCGTCGAGGAACAGCAGGAACTGCGCCGCCAAGGAGTGCGCCGACGGCTCATCCGTGGCGAACACCACGACCTGCGCGCGCACGTCGCCCGCCACGGCACGCAGGCCGAACAGCCGCTCCTTGGGGTCATCGGGAATCATGACCATCTGGCGGTCGGCCACCTGGCGGGTGTAGTCGCGCCCGGTCGGCGTGTAGTCCTTCGCCACGGCCACGATGATCGCGGGCAACTCGGGCGGCGTCGTGGGCGCGTTCTCCAAGTCGGAGCGCAGCCACAGGGACAGCATTTCCTCCGCCGCGTCGATCATGCGCGCCGGCGCCCAGGCGATGGCCTTGGCGAGCGGGCGCGCGACAAAGCCCTCTAGGGGCTTCGTGGTCGGCACGATGGAAGCGAAGTAGCGGCCCATGAACTGGCCGAGGGCGATCTTGACGGGCTGGAGCATGGGCGCTTACCGGCGGAGGAACTGGCCGAGCAAGCGGCCGTACAGGGGCACATGCTCGGCCGGGTCGGCGTTGCTTTGCGGCTCGACGAACTGCGGCAGGGACGCGGCGCCACGGAAGGCGGCGGCATCCCGGCGCATCCGCTCCACCGGGTCGATGGAAACGGCGATGGGCGCCACGGCCACGGCGTCCAACGCCGCACCGGCGTCGATGCCCTTGGCGGCCAGCATGGACAGCAGTTGCTCGTTCTCCGCGCGCAGGTGCTCGATGACCTCGCTTGCCGTGTCGCGCTCCGCATTCGCCGAATCCAGCAGGCGCAACACGCCGCGCAGTTGCTCGTCGTAGATGGCCGCCTCGATGTCGTCCAGCGTCATGTCGCGCACGTCGTCCAGGGTGTAGCCTCGGTTCGTGGAATAGTTCGGCTCCAGCACGTAGTCGAAGCCGAAGAACTCGGGGCGGTGCTGGTCGATGGCCGAGCTGAAGCCGCCCACGCGGCCGGCGTACAGCTTCGCCGCCACCTGGCCGGGGTCGTTGTTCAGGAACTCGGCCTGATGCTCGATAGTGCCGTCCGGGCTGGCGCGCAGCAGGGTCGTGACAAGGGCCGGCTCCACCAGCGACGGGCGGCCGTCGTCCAGTCCGCCCTCGGCCGGGTTCATGCCGAACTTGATGCGGGGCCAGTGCCCGTAGTAGCCAAGCATGTCGCGGTTCTTGACCCGCTCTTGGCAGGCCGGGCCGTTGATGGCGTCGCAGATGGCGCGGATGTTGAAATTCCGTTCCTTGCCTCGGAACTGGCGGCCCCGCTCCCGCAGGTTGTAGGTGATGACCTTGGTTTGCATAGGAACCTCCTTCTTCGGAGGATGGTAGGAGCCGCCCAGGGGGCGAAAGCGCGCCGTTTTCCGGCCCTGGCCGTGGTCACACGTCGGCGAACAGCCCTTCGGCCTTCTCCAGCACCGTCTCGGTCAGGCTGGTGGCGACGCTGGCCGCACCACCGGCCACCATATAGGTCGCGCCTTCCAAGAAGATGAAGCTCATGGCGTCGATCAAGTCAGGCGACTTGATGCCGTCGCGGCGCATGTTCTCCTTGCTCTCCATGACGTAGCGCAGGCCGCCAGCCTCGCTGAAGTGATACGGCAGCCGGGAACCCTGGTCGATGATCTTCTCGCGCAGTTTCTTGGAGATGTTCTGGGGCAGCACCACGCGGCCCTGGCGGATGGCATCGCGGAAGCGCACCATCGCGCAGGCGCGCAGGTTGTAGAACCGTGCCTTGTATTCGTTCTTGAAGCACGGGGCGCCCCAGTTCACCCGCGTCACCGTGGCCCCCGAACGCTCAATCAGCTTGCAGACGGTCGCACCCACACCGCCGGCATCCACGTACAGGGTGGCGTTGGACAGCTTGCCCACCAGATTCACCAAGTCGCCAGCCAGGTCGATTTCGTTCTTGTCGTTCGCCGCGATGGGGATTTCGATGAACTCCACCCGCCGCGCGTCCGGGCCGTGGTCGGCGTCGCCGATCACCTTGGCGACGATGGCCACCGAGTCGTCGCGGTACTCGCCCAAGGCCACGTCGGACAGCACCACCAGGCCGAAAGGCTCGTCGTCGCCGATGATCTTCCGGGGTTGGAACGCCGTCTCGATGTCGGCGCGCGTCATCAGGACGTTGCTGCTGGACTGCGCGAACAGGCCCAACACCCGAATCTGGTACTCGACGGAATGCCGGCCGCCGCTCTCCGATTCCCGCTGCCGCAGCCATTTGGTCGTGACGAACGGCGACAGCTCCGAATTGAAGCGCAGCGCCAGCCAGCTCCCACCGTTCTCCAGCTTCAAGGTGTGGTGCGAGTCGTAGAAACGCCCGGCGTTGCGCGCGCCCTGGGACGCCATGAGCGTGCGGTTCCCCGGCTGGGTCTGGGTGCCGTCGATCACGTCAAAATACTCGTCCGGCACGCCAGCGGCTTCGTCAATGATGATGAGCTGCCAGTAGCGGTGCTTACCTGCTACCCCGATGGCCTCGCCCTTCTTCATGGCGATCTGGGTCACAAACCACTGATCGGCGTACCCGTTGACGTGGACGCGGGTCTTCGTGATGGTGAAGAAATCCAGTATCCAGGCATGCGGCCCGTTGCCGATAGCCACCCTGGCGTCCTGCATTTCCTTCCAAATGCCATCAGCCACCTGCTGGATGAACGGCGCACCGATGTACGTGTTGCTGCCGATCTCCACCTTGCCCTCATAGAAGGCCAGCGGGAAGCACAGCAGGTGCCACAGGGCAATCCGGGCGAACGCCGCCGTCTTGCCGGTGCCGGTGCCGGACACCACGGACACCTTGGCGTTCGGCTCGGTGATTCCCTGGAACAGCGCTTCCTGGTCTTCGCTCGGCAGGAACCCCGTCACCTCAACGGCAAAGCGCAGCGGGTCGGCGTGGTAACGCTCCACGAAATCACCGTAGCGGGGATCTTCAAGCAGGTTCCGGTTTTTTCTACGGCGGGCCATTCCTACTCGCCCCCTCCCCGGCCATCATTAAGCATGCCGCGCTCTTCCATGATTCGCGCCTGGCGCTCGCGGGCGGCCTGCATCTTCTCATCGAACACGCGGTACAGGTCTTCACTGGCAACCATGTTGATGTTGACATCAGCCTCCTTGTCTTTGAACAACCCCAGCGCGCGGGCAAGGTTGTCCGCTGCCTTCTCCTTGCTCATGGTCAGCACCTCAATGCCATCACGGCCCACCTTCACGCCGGAGTACGCCAGACGGGCAGCAGGCGACAGGTGGCGCGTATCCGCAAACCAGACCTCTTCCACTCCCTCGCCGTGGCACTCCGGGCAATCCTCGGCTGGCGGCAGGCGCTTGTCGTACCACTCCCCTTCATATTCCGGGAAGTCGCCGATGTCATCGTTCTGGTCAGCCTTCAGGCGGCGCTGACGCTCCCGCTCATGCTTCAGCCTTGCACCCTCCAATCCAGACGGCGTGTACTGGCGCTCATGGTTCTCTCCATGGCAGTACGGGCAGCACACCCGGCGCAGTTGCGAAAGCTCGTTGGCGTCCAGCTCGATGATGGCCGCCCACATCATCATCACCCCGTCCGCGTCTATGCCAAGACGGCGGGCGCGCACTGACGCCAGCGCCTGTATCGCATCCCTGACTGGAGTTTTTTGTAGGAGCTGGTAAGCAATCTCTGATGCGCTCTTCGGGCTGTACCCTGCCCTGATTGCGGCCTTGGTGCCATTCCAGTCCACCATGTATTCCCGGACGAAAACTTCCTGCATATCGGTCAGGTCTTCCAGCACCCCAAACTGGTCGGGGTCTTCCTCCAGAGAGTCCAAAGTTGTCGTGGGCAAGGTTTCTATGGTTTTCGCCTTGCTCATGGTTTCGGAAACCTTATGGTTCTCGGAAACCTTGGAAACCTTGCTTGCTTGCTTGGCGGCTATCTGGGTGCTGGCGCCCCTGGCGGCAACCTTCTTCGCTGCTACCTTCTTTGCTGCCGCCCTCTTGGTGGCTGGCTTGGCCTCTACCTTGGCTGGTGCCTCTGGCTTCTCTGCCGCTACCGCCCCTTCCGCCTTCGTCCATCCATCACGCAACGCCGTCTTGCGCACGGCTGGCCCCGACACGGGCAACTCCAGCTCGGCAATCAGCCATGCGTATCCGTCGCGTGAATCGCTCTCCCAGTGCTTTCGCGCCTTCGCCCACTCTTCGGGCGTCAGCTTTGGTCTTGCTGCCATACAATCAATCCTCATCCCACAGGGGCAGGCTTTGCTGTAGGGTATCGCTTGCGGCCATCTTGCATTCCATCCTGAACCGCTCCAGCTTGACCTTCACCCCCTTTGCCGCGCCGTTCGCCCGCCCGACGGAACTCATCAGCCGCGCGCCGCCCGGCATGTCCTCGAATCCTGGGTTCAGTTCGATGAACCGGGCCAGCGCCGCCGAAGCATCGCCCGTGGTTTCCAGCATCATCGCGGTGGACTCCCCCATGGCTTCGAGCTTGTCGTGTAATTTTTTCAGAGTCGCCACGTCCCGCAGCCGCGCTTTTTCCATCGCCTCCCACAACCAGGCGGAAACCTCGCGCTCTTGCGTCATGCGCGCGCCGGTTTCCCAGTCATCGTTCACGCCGAAAAGAAAATCCACGGACACGTCGTACACCTTGGCGGCCCTCGTGATGAGCCACAGCGGTACGCTGTTGGTGTCCGTCGCCCCCTCCACCTTGGACAGCTTCGAGCTGTTGCTGTAGCCCAGGCGCTTGGCCGCCGCGCTCTGCGACAGGTTGCACAGCTCTCTGGCCTGCCGCATCCGCGCTCCGATGGTTCTCACCGCTGCCGCCTGCTCCATGCGCGTGTTGGGTGCCGATTTTCTTTCTGCCATTCCTAAATCCTCTTTATCGACCAGCCGCCACCATCCTTCTTTGCCGCCTTCTGGCACAGAAAAAAACGGAACGGGAACATGGATGCCGCCATCTTCAGCTTCAACCAACCATCCTCACGAATGAAACCGCCCTTGGTTTCGTGGAACTCCAGGGCGCCATCAGCCGCCACAACCATGAAATCAGGCGTGTAGCGGGTGTTGTGCGCCAACTTGAGCGTGACAGCCTCGTACTGCCACGCCAGAACCGAACCGGCCAGGCGCTGGGCTTCCAGCATCCCGGCGTATTCGGCCTCTGTCTTGTTCATGGCCGGGTTTTCCGTGGGCGCCGTGTACGTGCAGGCCGCCTCCGGCTGGGCCTGGGGCAACGGTGCGGCCTCCGGCGCCGGGTTACGGCGCAGGTGGGCGGCCAACTGCTCTTCGCTCCATCGCAATGCGTTCGCCATCGTCACCCCCTGCACCCGTTGAGCCAGTCCAGCCTGGCAGCCTTCACGTTTTCAGCCGCCGGGCCGAACATCGGACACTGCCGGGGATACGTCGAACTCTCGAACGTGGCCGTGCTGGTGCTCTTGGCGCACAGACCGAAACCGAGACGCCCCATTTGCCCGGCGTCCTTCATTCGGTAGTGGGCGCAGTCGATGCAGCGGACGGTCTTCTGGGCTATCGGCATCCGCCCTCCAGTCGTTCGAGGGTCAGGGCCAGCAGGTCGAGTTCGGAAAGGCCGTAGGTGCGCTCGAAGGCTCTGGTGCCCAGCCCATGCAGGCCGGTCTTGCCGGTGTGGTGCTCGGGACACAGGGGCACGGTCAGGTAGTTGCTGGCGCGCTGGGCGCCGCCCTGGTCTTCGCGGACGTGGTGAACCTGCGCCGGCGTGGCGCCCAAGCCCAGGTGATCGCACAGGATGCAGCCCAGGGCGGCCACGCGGCCCATGTGGCGCTTCTCGGCGGCGGTGGCGGCGCGCTTCATTGGTCGAACCTCATCAGCTCATTGACGACGCGCTCGACTTCTTCCTCGCTGGCGTAGCCGGCGGCCTTCAGCACGCGGTTCCACACCACGGTCAGCACAGCCCGGAACACCGTCTCGAACCGCTCTTCGCTCATGGCGGCGAACGACAGGCTTTCCGCCTCCAGCCGCACCTCGCCGCGCGCGTTGTAAACGGCCTTGTAGAAGCCGGCCAGGATGGTCATGTCCTTGCGGAAGCGGTCGAAGTCCTTGGCGACGGGCAGGCCCTGGTACTCCAGCGGCGTCACCGGCTCCCACACGTCGAACGCCAGCTTGAACAGGGCGAACGCCTTGCGGTGGAACTTGACGTTGCGGGCGCGGCGGATGGTGGCGCGCACGCCCTGGCCGGCCTTCAGCTTCTCGATCAGCGCGCGGGCTTCTTCGTCGGCCGGTGCCAGCGCGCCGTTGGGGGTCTTGACCAGCACCACGTCCATCAGTCGCCCTCCCATTCGTCGCGCTCGCGGCGGTACGCGGCAGCCAGGGCCGACACGACGAGGCCCAGCAGGCCTGCCACCAGCAGCAGGCCGCCCACGACGGCCAGGAAGATCGTCTCGATCACGCCATGCCTCCCCGGTGGCTCTCCCAGTCGAACGGGATGAACTCGCCGCCGTCTTCGCGCAGGCGGTCGAAGATGCGCTCGCCCAGGAACGCCTGCACCTCGTCGCGGGTGAAGTTCGACAGCAGCAGCGTCGGACGGCGCTTCTCGTACCGCTCGTTGAGCACGTCAAACAGAATCAGCCGCTCGGCGTCGCTGCCGAACTGGACGCCCACCTCGTCGAGGATGAGCAGGTCGGGGAACACCAGCGACGCGATGGCCTCGCTCTCGCTTTGCGTGCTGTTGCGCCCCCAGGTGTCTTTCACCCGGCGCACCGCACGCATGACGGTCATGAACAGCACGCTACGGCTGTCGCGCTCCATGATCTGCAACCCGATGCCCACGGCCAGGTGCGTCTTGCCCGTGCCGGGCTTGCCGATGAACAGCGCGGAGCGGCCGGTCTTCAGGGCAGCGTCGAAGCCGTCGGCGTAGCTCCGGGCGAACGCCAAGGCGCGGCGCTGCCCCTCGGTGCGGGCCACGTAGGTTTCCAGCCGACGGTCGCGGAACCGCTCGGGGATGCCGGCGTCGCCGATCTTGCGCTGCCAGGCGGCCATGCGCTCGGCGCGCACCTTTGCTTCTTCGGCTTCGCGCTCTTTGGCGACAGCCTCAGCGCTACACGCCGGGCACTTCGTCCAGACATTGCTCAGGAAGCAACGGCTCTCGTACTCGCCGTGCTTCTCGCACACGGCGATTTGGGTTTTGGGCGGGGCATGCAACCCCAGGTCGGCGATGGCTTTCACAGGCGGCCTCCAGTTCCGTAATCGCGTTGATCGAATCCGCCGTGGGCGGTGCTGCGCGTGGGCGGCGGCATGGACTGGCCTTCCTGCTGGAGGCGGGCGTACCACTTCGCCTTGAAGCCCTGCCACGAGTTCGTCGCGGACACCTTCACCGCCTCGGCAGGTGTGAGGCCGGCCTTCTTGGCTTCGCCCTTCACGTCGTCCCATGCGGTCGGCGTCAGGGGGGCCTTCTTCTCCTTGCGCACCTTCAGCCAGTCCAGCGCGTGCTGGCGCTCGACGCCCTCTGCCACCAGCTCACGGACGCCCAGGGCGCGCGGCAAGCTGTCGTCGGCAGGGCTACCCGCGCCATCGCCGACCTGTCCGGCGACCTGTCCGGCAGGCCCAGCCCCCGGACGGGTTTCGCCGTCAGCAGCAGGGGCGTCCGGGTTTTCAGCCACGACGCCATCGGCAGAATCGGAATCTGGGGTGCGGGGCGCGGAAGCGCCCTGTATTTCTTTCTCCTGTTCCTGTTCTTTCTCCTGTTCCTGTTCTTGGCTTCGTAGGGGCTTAGAAGGGGCTTCCATGGGGCTTTGTTTTCCCCTGCATACGGACATGCAGAAAGCGTCCTTGTATTTCTCGTAAAACCGCACCAAATAAGGGTTATCGGGCAGTGATCCGTACTCGTTCTGCACCCCCTTTACACGCAAATCATTGGGTTTGAGTGCGTCCCCGATCTGGTACGAAGCCATTTCGATCACCCACACCACCTCCGAAGCCTCGTCATACTCACAAAACCCCGCTTCGATGGCCCTTTGAAGCCCCTTTGAAGCCCCTTCCAAGCCCAATCCAGTCTCGTGCGCAATGAACATTTCAGGGCAGTAATACAGGCCCAGCATGTTGGCGTGTGGGCTGGTCAGCAGGTACATGGCGACGATCTGCGCCTCCACGCCCGCTGTCCGCAGCCGCTTGCCAGTGGCTCCAATCCAGAACTTCGGGCCGACCTTTGAGTAATCACGCATTGCTGCACTCCATCGGCGAATAGAAGCCAGGCGCATCCCTGAAACGCTGCGCAGCAGCCATCAGGTATTCCCGGCATCGTTCGGTGACAAGCCAGCGCCTGCCATTCAGCTCGGCGCCACGGCCCGTTGTGGCCCAGCCACCGAACGGGTCAACAATCAAATCTCCTGTTTCGGACAGGAATCGAACAAAGTGCTCCGCCAGCCTCACCGGCATCAGCGCCGGATGGGCTTGCAGGCCATTGGCAGAGGCGAAATCACGCGCAGGCTGCTGGTCGGGGCATCGGTGCGGGATAGTCAGCACGTTCCGGGCTATTGCGCCCTCGGTGTGCGCGCCAAAGCTGCCCTCTCGCAGCGTGTATGCGCCGCCGGTGTTCCTTGCGTACCGCTTCACGCCGCCAGACTCCACGAAGCGCCTGTGCTTCTCTTTGTGCTCTTGCAGGCACCGGCGGTTGTCGGCCAGCACCAGCTCTGGGTCATTGGTGAACCACAGGACATGCTCGTAGGCCGTGTTGTGATGCACTCGCTTGATGGACGCCCACTGAACGGGGCCGGGTGGCTTCGTCGGGTTGTGCCAGACAAAGCGCTCCATGAGGTGAAGCCCCAGGCTGTCGTGCAGAGCCAGCGTCAGCCGCTCAACGTACAGCGATCTTGCTGGGGAACCGGGCATGAAAATATCGTTGCCGACGTTCAGAACGATGCTCCCGCCTGGCCGCAGGCTCTTTACGACCGGCTCCATGATCGGTAGCAGCCAGTCGATATAGGCCGATTGGTCAACGTTGCCGTATGCGCGCTGCTTTGCCAGCGGGTACGGCGGCGACGTGAAGGCCAGGGTTATTTCTTCCCCCAGGCCGCTGAAAACGTCTTCCGCACTTGCCCACAGGGCGCACCCCAAGCCCGTTGAAAAGGCCAGCAGGACGGAACGCTTGGGCGCGGGCGTCAGCTCTTTTTGCGCCTCCCCGCTCAACCTCCAGGTTCCTCGATCCACTCGCTCCAGGACACCCAGGCGCTTCAGCGTCTGCTGATGCCAGCGCACCTTGCGCTCGAACAGGTTGCACTCTTTGCCCGACTTGCCAACAGGCGAACGGGCATCAAGAACGCTCTCCGGCAGGTCAAGCTGTAGCGCAAGCTGGCCGAACAACTCACGATTCGTCAGGCGGTCGCGGCCAACGAACGGCGCCATGACCGCTTCAGCCGACAGGTGTTTGATTTGTTCCGTCATTCCCTGGCCTCCCGCAGCGGTACGAATGCACCCGCCAAGCCGCAGGAATCCAGAACGTCAGCGTTGGCCTTGCCGAACGCGACCAGAACAGACGGCGCGCCAGCATTACTGGTTGCCCGCCGCCCACCAGGAAGGTGAAACTTGATTCGCCCGCGCAGGAACAGCAGCGCGTCGGCCTTGGGCCAGACGTGCTCGTGAAAGGACGCGGTTTCGGTACGGGCGAACACCAGGGCAATCGCATCGCCATGGGCTGCGCACCGCGCCAGCCATTCAGCCGCATGCGGGCCGTATGGCGGGTTGCACCAGACGCGACCAGCCCATTCATGCGCCAGGCCATCGTCGCGGATCGTGAGCTGCTGCTTTGCCGTGCGCCACGGCTGAAACTCGCTGGCGCAGGGGTCAAGATCAAATTCACCAAGGGGAGCCAGAATCTCCGGCGGAGTCAGCCAGTCGTGTGATGTGGCCTCGGAACCAGCGGCACCAGTTTCAAACAAAACATTCATGTCGCCTGCCCTCCAAGAGCTAGGGCAGGCACAGACAGTGCCTCTGAAAGCGCCCGCTGGGTCATTGACAGCGCATGCCGCAAGCCCTGCACTTCGCCGTCCTGCGACAAGCGAAGCGCCTGCTCGGCGGCAGCCATCTGTATGCGGCCCACGTTGGCATTGGCCGGCAGCCCCAGGGCCTGGGCCAGCTCGGCACGCACCGCGTCAATTGCGGCAGAATCCCTTTCCATGCGCTGCCGTATCCGCTGCTCTTGCTCCCTGACTTCTTTGGAAATTCCTTCCGTGACATCGAGCAGGCGCTGCGTCTCATGCTTGTAGCGGTTCTCTGCGGTCGCCCTGTCGTCGAGAACATTGCGCACATCGTTGCCAAGTCGCTGGCCGATCTTGCGACGCATCGACCACTCATCTGCCAGTTCCGGGCGCTTCTCGGCCAGCAGGCGGGCAACCTCGCGCCTCATGCCGTCGATGAACAGCTTGACCCATGCCGTATGTGGCAGCGTCTCGATAGGCCGCAAGGTCGGCGCCTTGATGGTTCGCCATCCATCCGCATTGCGGACAATCAGCCCGCAGCCTTCGGGCAAGGCCGATCGTTCAACCAGACCAGCAGGGACAGCGAAAATCACGCCGGCGGCGAACGGCAGATAGGTCTGCCACTTCCCTGCCGTGATGTCGCGCCGGTAATCCGACTGCGAAACCTTCACCTCATAAGCCATGGGCCTGAATTTCGTGAACGACGGCTCGATGCTGTAGGCGTCGGGGCGCGGGGAACCTACCGGGCCGAGCTGCATATCAGTCCAGACAATGCGCCCCGTTCTTTCGCGCAGGTGCTGCGCCAGGTCGTTAGCGAGTTCGTCGTGCTTCATCGTGACGCCCTCCGCTCGGCGGCTGGCACCAGCCTGTATTGCGCCACCCGGCACTCTTCGCCGTTTCGATTGCGCACGGCAACCAGATCCTTGGCGATGTCGTGCCCCTGTTCCTTCAGGTCATAGACGCGCGCACCCAGACGATAGATACCCAGTTCGCTCCACGCCTCCAGCGGCGTGATGGGGCCGCGCTTCAGCCGCTCCAGCAGTCGGTCGCATTGGTTCATAGCGCACCCCCGCGAATGGCTTGCAGCAGTTCGCCCGTGGCCTTCATCAGCGCCAGCAACAGGGGTTCGAGGGCGCGACGCTCATCCGCGCAGAAACGGCCGTCCTTGGCAGCCTCGGAACCCACGCCCAGCAGCTCCGACGCCGACGACACCAGCGACAGGAACAGGCGCACCGCCTCGGCCGGCTCGCGCGGCTCCAGCTCAAAGTCCATCGGCACCTGGCCGACGAGATGCGCCAGCGCGAACACAGTCCGCCGGGCCTGGGCCACGATGACGATTTCGAGGATGACGCCGAAGCTGGGCGGCGGCGCGTCGTGGTCGGGGTTGATGCCGTTCGCCAGCGTGTTCCCGTTTATGCCCATCGCTTCCGCGATGGCGCGGACGCCGCCGGGGTATTCCTTGGCGTCGGCCTGGAGCGCCAGGAACAACGCGCGGTGTGAATGCTTGATCGGTCTGCGCATGACGAACGCCCTTTCAGATTCGCCTACCTTCGTAGGCTGCTTTTTTAGAAACTGGCATCCCATGAACGCCAGCAACAGTAGGGATGCCCGCCCGCTCTCTCAGGACAATGGAAGCTCCTACACAACCACAGCCATCGAAAGGGGCAGACATGAACGAAGAGTTGGACAACAAGGCTTTCTTGATGGGTGCGCTTGCGGCCATCGGATCGGTGACGCGGGCTTTCATATCGACCAACCCAGATCAGGCCGCACTGCTTTCTGCACTGAACTTTCAGAAGCAGGAAACGCTTTCTCACCTGTTGGCGCAGCCATACCCGGAGCAAACGCTTGTGGCGTTTCATGTTGCGTGGGACATGGTTGGGCATCAGGAAGCAGACCCAGAAGTCGTGCCATTGCATCCATAGACGCGGCCCAGGGTTTAGACATCGAGAGGCCCGATCTGAATCAGTGCGGGCGCCCACCCCTCTGGCTCGCCGGACAGACCGTCGGGCTGGGAATGAGCGGACTCTGGCGAAACGGCCGGAACGCCGACGCGCTGCTGCGCGTCTTCGGTGGGCGTGCCGACGGCTACCTTGGCTTCAGGCATGGGGCATCTCCTTGGTGGTGGCCGAACTGGTGCCGCGCAGGTACGCCCAATCCACGTCAGGGCGCAACTCTTCGCACGTCACGGAACCAGCGGATTCGCGCTCGATGTTGATACAGAGGCTTTCGCCTGCGCGCCTGTGGCCGTAGACGACATTCCGTAGGAAGGCGTAGGTGGTGCCGCATCTCGACGCGAACCCCTCCCGTTCTTCTGCCGTCAAGGTCTTGATGAAGTTTTTCAGTTCCATGCCGCGCAGCATACACCAAACGGTGTATGAATCTCAACACCAAACACCGCTTAGGGAATTCACCAAATGGTTACAAGCTGCTGTAATGTCCAGATGGATATTGCAGACACCCGCCGGAAAAACTTGCAGCGCCTTGTCCAATCAGAGGGCCTCTCGGTTGTCGCCCGCAAATGCGGGAAGCCCGACCGCCAAATCAACGACATGCTTGCTGGTCGAAAATCCTTCGGAGAAAAGGTTGCTCGCGCCATAGAAAAGAAACTCTCGCCCGAAAAGCCAACTGGATGGCTTGATGTTGAGCGCTCCAAGAGCGGGGACGAGGCTCCCACTCATGACACTAAGCCTTTGGCTGCAATGGAGCCGTCACAGGATTTCAAAAGTACGACTGATACCGGTTCAGAGCGGATCAGGGTTGCCTACGAGCACGCGACCGAAGAAACAAAAGCTCTTGTTGATGTTGTCCTTGGCGTGGCGCAGCCAGCGCCGCCCTGGATGAATCAGACGGCAAGCCGGTTCATCGACGGGTTGCTGGCTGACATCAAGGAATGGATGCCCGAGAGAAAAAAGAAAACCGCAGCCTAGGTTGCGGCTTGTGTGGTCTGATGGAAAGGAAATCGCATGAAATTCACTCGCTTTTTGGCGTTGACCGTGGCATTCGCCCCGCCGGCGGTAATGGCCGGGCCGCTTGATGAATTACTGGGTGCGGCGATCAATGAAATGACCAAGAACGCTAGTGGGAATTCTGCGCCAGCGCCAATCGCACACGGCAAATCCGGGGACTCGTTGTTTTTCAAGGCGGGAAACACATGCAGCGGAGGACAAGAAGAACGGGCGAATTCATGGGCAATAAGATTGCTAAACGACATCAATCCAGCAAAAACGCCGACCATAGAATCGTTCTGCTCTGACTTGCGTGCTAGTACCAATAAGTTAGATGCGCCGTGCTACGCCAGTTGCGAATCTCAGTACCGCGAATATTTCGATCAGGTCAAAGAGGCAAAAAGGGAAGCCGAAGCAAAGCGAATTACAGTTCGCCAGGAAGAAGAGCGCCGAGCGGCTGAGCAACAACAAGCCGAGGCCGCAAGGGTGGCCGCGCTCAAGGCGGGCCAAGTCAAGCCGAGCAACCTGAAAGAAGCGACCATCGTTTACAACGCCGAGCACGGCGGATCGCTCGCCAGCGCGCCCAAAATCAGACCCGACGGCGCCATGTACTACATGAATGGCAAAATAAAGATGGCCGGGGATAAGCCGGAATTCCTCGCAGCCCTTTCGTCTTCACAGGACAATGAGTTGCTTGCCAATGCCCTGCGCCGTTCGCGCGGAATGGGCGAAAGCACTGACTATTTCGCTGTGATTATTCCAGATCAATTGCAGAAATACTACTTCGATGGCGCAAAGATAGAAGGCGGGTTCGATCTTGTTGGGCGCTACATCTCGAACACGAAATATAAGACGGTTGCCGGACAGGAAAAATTAGCTCCGGTATTTGAAGCGGTCTATCTCGTATTCTGGCAGTAAGGTGAAATTGATGCTTTCTATGCCAGAAAATATTTATGACCACGATGAGTGCTTTAGCTGCCAAGTATTCAGGAAAACGAAGAAAAACAAATCCGAATACACATTTGTTGGCAATGGATATGCGCTGCAAGCCAACAAAGGCACCATAACCCAAGACAATTTATTCTGCTTTTTTGTTTCCCCGGAAGAGCCGTCGGGTCATCCCGACTGGTTCGACGTTCGCAACCATGACGTGATGTACCTGCTGCTGGGCGCCGGCCCGGACGCGCCGCGCCTAGCCTTCGAGGTCGTGGTAGCCGAAGCCACCCCGGATGAGCCGCCCTACAACACCCGGTTCATCATGAGTCGCCGGGACGATCTGCATCTCCCGGCCGGAACCGTCAGCGATGATGAAGAGGGGGATCGAGATTTACAAACCCTCAACGACGAGCTTTTCAATCGTCTGCGCTTGCTGGGTTCGGCTGCTCGCACATGGCTCCAGTTCGACCGGGCGGAGCTGAAGCGTCGCGTGTGCGACAAGGTGATCGCGCATTTCCGCGCCGCGCCGCCGCCAGAACCGCGCGAGGGCATTGAAAACGGTCTCGCGTTCCTGGCCCTTCTTCTGCAAGAAGGCAGCGAGCACGGCCTGTACGACGCCACGATGCTGCAACTCGACCAAATGATCTTCCAGGCCGTCGCCGAGCTGGACGACGACGAGCAAGTGGTGTTGCTGCTGCCGATGGTGGACGTTGAAGACCTTGCCACCGATTGGGATGCGAGCGAATGGGCAAAGGTATTGCGCACGCGCCTTGTCCCCGAATGGGAAGAAGAAATGCGCTCCATCGTCCTGCACCGCGTTGAGCTGGCTCAGGTGTCGGCTGCATGAGGCGCATGGGTGGACAGACATGAATGAGCAAATCGCGGACATCCTGCGACAACTACAAGCAGAGATGCGCGCCGAATATGAATCGACCATCACTACCTTCCAGCGTGAGAACGCGCTACTCAAGGCGTTCTGTCTATCGCTTCTGACAGAAGCCGAACATCCTCAAGTAGCTCTTGCACGCCTCCTGAGTCGGTGTGAAGACATTGAAGGCTTTGCGCTCTTTTCTGAATGGTCAGAAGCAGAGGTTCAATCTCTTTTGCCAACTGCGAACGCGCTTCTCGAAGAACTGCGGCAGCGCCTTCCTTCGTGATAGCTTCGGTGCGGGCGCGCAGATCGTCTAGCACCGCCTGATCGCGTTTCCTTGCTTCTTCCCACGCCCCCCACAACCACTCGCCCCCCCCATTCTTTGTCGCCTGATCGCCGACCGCCACCTCTGCGGGCGGCTTCCCCGCCCCCTGTGCCGTTACCGCGCGCAAGTGACGGCGAGCCGCCAAGACATTCCAGGCCGCCGCCCCCAGGTTCAGGCCCACGGCCACCGCGAACCACGCCCACCACCAGTTCCCCATCGTCCATCTCCGCAAGCCCGGCATGTCGCCGGGCTTTTATTTTGCCCGAATTACACCAAATGGTGTTGACAGTAACTTCACCATTTGGTGTAATGCACTCCATCAACACGCGCAACGGCGGGCAACCCCCGGCAACGCACCCGCTCTTTAACAACGAATCCGCCGATGTTGCTCACCCTCCTGTGGGTGTTCGTCCGGCACAAATGGCACCGCCTGGGCATGGCTGGTCGGTGCGCGGTGTCTCTGCCGTTCCCAGTCCGCAAAGTCGGTACACGGGGCAAGAGAGTGAGGCGCAGACGGCCAAGAGCAGCAACGGTTACAGCCGGTTGGAATCCCGGCACCGCCCGCCCGAGCGCATCGGGAACGAAGCACCCAACACCCAAGGAGGCCCCATGCCCAGCATGACCCAACGCCGTTGTGAAAACTGCGGCGGCACCTTCGAGGCCAGAACGGCCGACGTGAAACGTGGCTGGGCGCGCTTTTGCTCGAAGTCCTGCAAGGCCATCAAGCAAGAGAAGCGCACCGGCCAGCATGCGGCCCACAAGGCCTGCTGCACCCAGGACGACGGCTACGACCGGGACATGGATGCGGCAGGCCACCCATTTGCATCCGGCTACTTCGGCCACGGCCAGGAGTAGCCATGAAACGACACATTCTGATGGGGCGGTCGTTCATCGTGGTCGCGGAATTTCCTGACACCGATGAAGGAACGCGCGCGGCGAACGCGCACATGGAAGCAAACCCCGGCGTGGGCGTGCTGGCCGTTACCTGCGGTCGCATCGTCCTGGCCGACAAAAAGGACAAGGGCAGCCCAACGCCCATTTCCTGACCAAGCAGCAAACCTCAAACCACAAAGGAACCCTCATGAGCAACATCATCGGCATCATCATCGGCAAGGCGCTGGGCAACTGGCAGCGCATCGACGCCGAGGGCAATAGCATCGCGCCGGCCGCCGGCGACTTCGACGCCCACCCGACCTACGCCGGCATCGCCGACGAGGTGATCGACGGCCAGCACCTGGTGCGCGTGCCGGCCTTCTACTACCGCTCCGGCGCCGTGCCCGCCGGCGAGCACGCGGGTAAGAAGGCGCTGTGGGTCAGCCCCGAACCCGCGCCCGGCTTCGAGCTGCACCCCGCGTTCCGTCACCACGGCGCCGAGCTGGCCCAGTTCCACGTCGGGAAATTCCAGGGCACGCCGGACGGCGACGACAAGCTGGGCAGCCAGCCCGGCCTGAAGCCGTTGACCTCCATCAACTTCCCGACCATGCAGGCGCGCGCCGCCGCGTGCGGCGAGGGCTGGATGCTCTGGAGCATCTACCAGCTCGCGGCCATCCAAATGCTGGCCCTGATCGAAATGGGTACGCCCGACGCCCAGGCCGCAATCGGGCGCGGGCACGTCGATGGCGGCGGCGTCCAGCCTGTCGATGATGAACTGGTCGTTCAAGCCACATGGCGCGGCATCACCGGACTGTGGGGCAACGTCTGGCAGATGGTCGATGGCTTGCAGACCAATGCCGACATCGAATACCGCATCTGGGCCACCGACGGCAGCCAGACCTACGTGGAAACTGATGTCGAGGCGCCGGGCGATGGCTGGTTCCGCCGCCGCGCCACCGACCGCGACGCCGGTTTCGACCTGGGCGCGGTGTTCCTGCCCGCCACGACGCGCGACGACCGCGACGAATCGGCCTTCGGCGACTACTTCTGGAGCTACCCGAACGCCGTAGCCTGCCACGGCGGCCTTTGGGGCAACGGCCGGGACGCCGGCCTCTTCCACCTCAACGTCGGCAGCGACGCGGGGGTCTCGAGCTCCAACATCGGCGGCCGTCTCGCAAAGGTGTAGTGCCTTTTGTGACCTGTGTCATGTCAGGGGCAGGCCCGCCGAGCGGGCCGCCCCAAGCGCCCCGTCAGGGGCGCTTTCGATTTCCCCCTGCTGAAAGGAGCGCATCCATGAGCGCATCGACAACTGCCTGCGCGGCGGCCATGCCTGCCGCGCGGCCGGCCCGGCTCATCAAGTGCCGGGTCAGCGTGAGAACGGCGACGGGCGAGCAGCACAGCTACACCGCCCTGTTCAAGAGCACCTGCGGAGCGGTCATGGATGCACTCGACCGCTTCGGGTTTTGCAAGGTCAGCGTGGAGGCGATGCGCGAATGAAGGCCCTCAAACGCCTGAAGAAGCGCCTCGCCGCCTACCGCTACTACCGCGCACGCGGCTACGGCATCCGCCGGGCCTGGGAACTGGCCGGGGTGACGCTATGAACCTCGCCACGCTCCCAGGCCCCGGCGACGAGGCCACCTGGCCGGCCTACACCGGCCACCCCAACGACCCCAGGGCACCCGACGACGAAGGCCGCGACACGGCCATCGACGAACGCGCCGCCGAGCTGCTGACCGCGCCCGGCTTCACGCCCTTCAACCCCGCCAACCTCTGCGAAGCCCTTTGCGAAACGGGCGACCCGCAGATCGAGCCGCTTTGCCGCCTTCTGGCCGAGGGCGACACGGCGGCGGCTGGCGAGGCGCTGGCGCGCTTGGCGCGCGGCTACTGGGAACCCATTGCCCGCAAGGAAGCGGAGCGCCAGATCGACGCCGAAGCGGACAGCGCGTGCCGCCGGTGCCGTGGGCGCGGCTGCCGCCGCTGCGAGGCCGACTGATCGAAACCTACCGGAGAACCCCTCTCATGAACTACCCCGTGAATCAGGCCCTGGCCGTGCGCCAGGACTTCGGCGGCACCAGCTCGACCCTGGCCGCCCAGGAAACCGCATCGGCCTACGTGGCCGCCCAGGAAACCGCATCGGCCTACGTGGCCGCCCAGGCCAAGGCCGTTGTCGAGGCCCGCTACGTGATGGCGCTGCGCCGCCCGCGCCAGTGGGATCAGGTGCGCCAGGACTTGCTCAAGGAGTGCAAGCGCCCCAGCTTCGCCAACAACAAGTCCGCCTACTACCGCAAGCCCATCGGCGACGGCGTGGAGGGCCTGGGCATTCGCTTTGTCGAGGTGGCCTTGCGCTGCATGACGAACGTGCTGGTCGAAACCAGCATGATCTTCGAGGACGAGGGCAAGGAAATCCACCGCGTCAGCGTCACCGACCTGGAATCGAACTTGACCTACCCGCTGGACGTGCGTGTCACGAAGACGGTGGAGCGGTCGAAGCCGTCCGACGACGGCACCTACATCAGCGTTCGCAAGAACAGCTACAACCGCAACGTCTATACGGTGCCCGCCACCGACGACGACCTGCTGAACAAGCGCGCCGCGCAGATTTCCAAGGCCATTCGCACCCTGGGCCTGCGCATCATCCCCGGCGACTTGCAGGACGAGGCCGAGGCCATCATCAAAGCCATCCGCCTTGACGAAGCCGCGCGCGACCCCGACACCGAGCGCAAGCGCATCGCCGATGCCTTCGGCGAAATCGGCGTCAAGGCCGCCGACCTGACCGAATACCTGGGCCACACGCTGGACACCTGCTCGCCCGCCGAGCTGGTCAATTTGCGCGGCATCTATGGCGCCATCCGCGACGGCGAATCCTCGTGGAAGAGCGTCATGGAGAACAAGGCCGAACAGCAGGCCGGCAAGAACGGCGGCACGGGCAATGCCGGCGGCGGGGCTGGCGCCGGCAACGGCTCTAAGGGCAGCTCGCTGCCGACGTGCAGCGATGAAGCCTTCGAGAAGAAGAAAGCCGGGTGGCGCAAGGCCATCGAGGGCGGCAAGTCGGTGAACGACCTGATCGCAATGATTCAGACCAAGGAACTGCTCACCGACGACCAGAAGATGGAAATCGCGTCGTGGGCGACTGAAGGGGGTGCGCAGCAATGAAAATCCACGAACTTGTCCAGGGCAGCCCGGAATGGCAAGCATTCCGCCTGACCCACCACGGCGCCAGCGAAGCCGCCGCGATGCTCGGCTTATCGAAGAAAACGACCCGCTCCGAGCTGCTGCGCATCAAACACACCGGCACGCCGAAGGAGTTCTCCGACTGGGTGCAGGTGAACATCCTCGACTACGGGCACCAGGTCGAAGCCCTGGCCCGGCCGCTGGTCGAGGAAATCATCGGCGAAGACCTCTACCCGGTGACAACCTCGAACGAGGACGAGGGCGGCAATCTGTCGGCATCGTGCGACGGGCTGACCATGCTCTACGACACAGCGTTCGAGCACAAGCAATGGAACGAGGCCCTGGCCGCATCGGTGCGCGCCGGCATCCTGCCCGAGGAACACATGCCGCAGTGCCAGCAGATCATGCTGGTGACGGGCGCCGCGCGCGTGATCTTCGTCGTCTCCGACGGCACGCCCGGCAACATCGTTTGGGTCGAAGTCCGGCCCGACCCGGAATGGTTCGACCGCATCCGCGCTGGTTGGGCGCAGTTCGACCGCGACCTGGCCGACTACGTGCTGCCCGAGGCCAAGCCGGCCATCGTCGCCAAACCCGTCCAGGCGCTGCCCGCCGTGTCGGTGCAGGTGTCCGGCGCGCTGACCGTGGCCGAGAACTTCACGGTGTTCGAGCAGGCCCTGCGCCAGTTTCTCGACGAGCGCCTGATACGTGAGCCGCAGACCGACCAGGACTTCGCCGACCTCGACCTGCAAATCAAGGCGCTGAAGCGCGCCGAGGATGCGCTCGACGCCGCCGAGGCGCAGATGCTGGCCCAGGTGTCCGGCGTCGATGCCGCGAAGCGCGCGAAGGATGCGCTGCACAAGCTGACGCGCGACAACCGCCTCATGGCAGAAAAGCTGCTGGAGAGCGAGAAAAAGCGGCGGCGCGAGGAAAAGATCGAGGCCGCCCGCAAGGCGTTCGCCGACCATCTGGCCGAACTCCAACGCGAAATTGCCGACCTGCGCCTGGACGTGCCGGCGCCGGACTTCGCGGCCGTCATCAAGGGCCTGAAGACCCTGGCGAGCGTGCAGGACAAGATCGACACGGCCTTGGCGAACGGCAAGATCGCCGCCGATCAGAAGGCCGCCGACCTGCGCGCGAAACTGGTCTGGGTGAGCACCAACGCCGCCGAGCACCGCGCGCTGTTGGCCGACCTGCAACAGCTCGCGGTCAAGCCTCTGGACGACTTCAAGCTGGCGATCACGGCGCGCATCGAGGCGCACAAGAAGGCAGAGGCCGACCGACTGGAAGCCCAGCGCGAGCAAATCCGCAAGGAGGAGGCCGAGCGGCTGGAGCGCGAGGCCAGGGAAAAGCAAGCCCGCGACGCGGCGGCCGCCCAGCAACGCTCGCTTGACGAGGCGGAAGACGCCGCCATCGTGCCGCTGCACCCGGCCAATGCGGCGCTGGAGAACACCGGCCCCGACAGTCTTGCGAGCTACTTCCCTGGCAACGCGGACGCATCGGCCTTCCTGGGAGTGGACATGGCAGCAGCGCCGGCGGCGGAACTCGTCACGGCCAGCCCCCAGTGCGCGGCCCACAGCCGCCCGATGGGTGGCGGCGGTGGCGGCAGCCTCTCCACCGCAACGCTGAAGCTGGGCCAGATCAACGAGCGCCTGGCGCCCATCGCGCTGACCGCCGACGGGCTGGCGACGCTGGGCTTTCCCCATGTCGCCACCGACAAGTCGGCAAAGCTGTACCGCGAGCGGGATTTCCCCCGCATCTGCGCCGCCCTGGTGCGGCACATCCAGACCGTGCAGGCCGGACAGCCGGCGCCGGTAACCCAGGCCGCCCCGGCCACAACCCGCAACCCTGAAAGGACTACCGACATGGCAACCCGAGCACCCGCAGCAGCTTTTGACGACGCCGCCAACTACCAGCACATCCCCATGAAGGAAGTGGAGTCGCACAAGATCAAGGCCGTCGGCTACGACGAAGCCACGCGCACGCTGGCCGTGACGTTCCAGCGCGGCGCCGGCGCGATCTACCACTACCCGGGTGTCGAACCGCAGGTGTACGCGGACTTCATCGGCGCCGAGTCGCTGGGCACGTTCTTCGGCCAGCACCTCCAGAGCCTGCCCTTCAAGAAGTTCCGCCCTGAAGAGGTGGTCGCATGACCCAAGCCACCCATCCCGACGACGAGGCGGTAGATCGCTTCGCGGCCGAGCTGAAGGCCAAGTTGGCGGATGCGCGCGCGAAGGGGCGCGGCGGCTGGGAAGACAAGGCCAAGGTCAGCGCCCAGGCCCTGTCCGACATGCTGCTGGCGCATGTCTTCAAGGGCAACCCGCGCGACGTGGCCGCCTTCTGCATGCTCCTGCACCAGCGCGGCGAAGCCATCCAGGCCAGCCCGCCGAAGCCTGGCATGCGAAACGAAGCTGCCGAAGCAGCTCTACATCAGATCGCTGCCGCCATCCAGAAGCACCAAGCCGAAGGCGGAATCAGCACACGCGACGCCATGAGCGAAATCATCGCCATTGTCGAATCCGCCCCTATGCAGATCAACACGGGCCACGCCGAATAGGCCCAACAAAAGGAATTCATCATGTGGTTCAAAAACCTAAGAATCTTCCGGCTTTCACCTGCTTGGAGTCTGGACGCCGCTGCCCTTGAGGATGCTCTGGGGGCAACAGCGTTTCGCCCCGGCGGCGCCACTGAAATGACGGCAATGGGCTGGGTTCCACCCCGCCCTGAATCCGGCCTGGTGCATGCCATCGACGGCAACTACCTGCTGACGCTGCGCGTGGAGTCGAAGATCCTGCCAACGACCGTCATCAACCAATTCACCGCCGCCCGCGCCAAAGAGGTCGAAGAGCAGCAAGGCTACCGACCTGGCCGTAGGCAGATGAAGGAAATCAAGGAGCAGATCACCGATGAGCTGCTTCCCAAGGCATTCAGCCAGTACCGCGACACCCGCGTGTGGATTGACATCAAGAACCGCTGGCTGGTGATCGACACGGCCACGGCAGCAAAGAGCGATGAGGTAATGGGCGCTCTTGCCAAGGCGCTTGACCCCTTCCCCGTCATGCCGCTCTACACCGAGGTGTCACCGGCGGCAGCCATGTCCAACTGGCTTATCAGCGATGAACCGCCAGCCAACTTCACCATCGACAGCGACACCGAGCTGCGCTCCACGTCAGAAAGCGGCGGCGCGGTGCGATATGTCCGCGAAACCGTGGAGCTGGACGACGCCCGGCGCCACGTCGAAGCCGGTAAGCAATGCACCCGCATGGCGCTGACCTGGGCGGATAAGGTTTCTTTCATGCTCACCGACGGCATGGAGCTGAAGCGCATTGTGCCGCTGGACGTGCTGCAAGAGGGCCGCTCCCCCACCGAAGACGAAGCCGAGCAATTCGATTCCGATTTCACCTTGATGAGCGGCGAGCTTTCGCGGCTGATTGATGACCTGGTGGAAGGACTTGTAGGCGAGCGCCATGCAGAGTAGCAGGCTGACAGAATCTTATGTGGCACTACACGCCGCCCAGCAGTCGCTGAAGAGCCTGGATGACGAGTACAACGCCAACCGCACCGCCATCCGGGAGCGAATCTCCAAGATTCGGCAGTCCATAAACGAGTCTGTCTCTGGCCTTGATAGCGACCAGATTGCCATGGCAGAAACCGTGTTGCGCGTTCATGGCAGCTACGCCAGCGCAGGGGAGGATCGCGCCAGCGCCCTGCATGACGCCATCAAGGAATTATCCCTGCACGGCGGCGGCAAACTGTGGGAACAGCACTTCAGCACGAAGAGCTACGACCGCTGGTACGGCCAACGATCAGACCATGGCTACGGCTACGGCCCGAAGCATGGCTCCTTGATTTTCTCCATTGGCCTGCTGGACGAAACCCGCAACCGCGACCCGCAGGTATTGACACCGGAAGAGGTGGAGGCTGCCGTCTACTACCTGACGCACTTGAGCCGAATTCAGGACGCCAAGCAACAAGCCGCCCTGTCCGGCGCTGAAGCATGACAGCGGCCATCATCAACCTTTCCCACGAAGCCCTGGAGCGATGGAAGAAAGAGCACGCCGAGCTGGTGGAGCAATTGACCATCGCCCCAGGTAAGCCGCCCGCTGAAGGCGGGTCGGTTTGAGCGCCGGGTTATGCGGAACTGAATACGGAGAATAGCAATGCACGAATGGGAAGTACGGTACAGCGAGACAAAGAAGGACGGCACGCGGATTTCGTGCCAGTACTGGACAGCAACGGTTTACGCCGAGGATGACAACGCATAACGCCGCACTGGAAGACGGCCAGTGCGGGCGCGCGCTGGGGCATCACCCTGTAACGGAAGCCGCAGAGCGCGATGTCCTGGAGCACATTAACGAATTGAGGTCGCAATGAAAGACGAGAACAAGACAGAGTCGGAAGGCGAAGGACGACCACGTATTGCGGGAGCTGGTGGTATGAGTTTGCCGAACCATACGACCAGAAGGTACACAGGTATTGTTCTGGAAAGAATGAAACATCTGCCTCCTGGTGGAAAGATGGGAGACCTACCCGAACATCTGCAACATGAAAGCTTTGTCAGGATGGGCGATAAAAAAACGGGGGGGCCGAATATGCGGCTGATTCGTTTGGAACGAGACAAGCCTTCTCTGACGGTGACCGCTTATATCTTCAATAAATTTGTTCATCCAACAGAAAATCGATACATCACCCCTCGGGAAGCAGCGGTTTTGCAGGATTTTCCACTTGACTATGCGTTCATGGGCACGCTGGGGCAGGTGCAGAAGCAAATAGGCAATGCCGTGCCGGTGGGATTGGCGCGTGCGTTGGCGCAGCAGGTAAAAAAATATTTGCAGCGCCAAGGGGTATCCGGCTCCGCACGCATCGCATCGTATTTTTCTGGCGCAGGTGGGCTGGATTTGGGCTTTGAACAGGCCTCAGGCGAGGGGGTGAATTTTGAAACCTGTTTTTCCACGGACATAGAGCCTTGGGTGGAAGCAACCATCCAGGAAAATAGGAAATCCTGGAATTTTCACCGTGCGGATATTACGAAATTATCGCCAGAAACCGTGCGTATGATTATGCACGGAGCACCTGATGTCATCATCGGCGGTCCGCCGTGCCAGCCCTTTAGTGTGGCAGGAAAGCAAAAGGCGACCCAAGATCCATTGGGAATTCTGTATCGCGATTATATTCGGCATGTGCAGAATTTACAGCCAAAGATTGTGCTCATGGAAAATGTCTATGGCTTGGCGCAGGTCAAGAGCGCCAATATGATTGAAGAGATTTATAAATCCTTTCAAGCCATCGGCTACCAGGTAATGCACCAAGAGTTGATGGCAGCGGATTATGGCGTACCGCAAAAAAGACGCCGGCTGTTTTTTGTGGCGGCCAGAGATCTGGAAGGTTTTGAATATCCTGCACCAACGCACAGCGCTACGGAAAACCCGATTGGTTTGCCGCTGTACCAGGGGGCCGGTGCGGCTTTGTGTGCCTTACCGGCACCTACGCATCGCAATTACCGCATGACATCCGAATGGAAAGCGCAACTGGGCATCACCTCGACCAAGGGGGCCAAACATGGGTGACATGGGCGACTACTGGCGTGACATGAAACCCGCGCTGAAAGAAGACAGCCAGCGCAAGCGCGCCGGCAACCGCGACGCCTCGGCCGGGAACCTGACGGCCGCTGGCATCCCCTTCGAGTCCAAGAACGGCGGCGCACACCTGATCGTGTCGGCCGCCGGCCTAGTCGTCGATTTCTGGCCTGGCACGGGCCTGTGGGTTGTGCGTGGCACCGGCGAGCGCCGGCGCGGCGTGCGCCACCTGATTAAGCGACTCGGCGGCCGCTGGTCGCCGCAACAAGAAAGGAACGACCATGAAGATGGCGAAAGCAGACGAACGTGATATTGAGGCGGCCGGCAGCCTCATTGGGCTGCTGGACAGTCTGTCGCGCGGCCACTACCCAGTCCTGGGCGAACCCAGCGAAGACACCCCGGACTACTTTGACCCGGACGACAAAGAACACCTGAAGGCACTTTACGACGCGCTGGACGGCCTGCTGGACAAGGCACCGGGGTTCGCCGGGCGAGTGATCGGTGGCATGTGCTACGTGATCTTGTGGGACAAGAACAAGATCATCGACCCCGACGCCGATACGCTCGAACTGCACCCGAATCTGACGAGCGCCCTGCGCGACGAAGCACGCCTGGAACACCTTCTGCGCCATCTTCCCGGCAATGCCCTGCGGCAGGTCGTGGGCGAGCTGTCCGACACGTCCGACCTGATCGCATTTCGCAGCGCCATTGACGCGGCCATTGAGGCCCGCCGCAAGGCAGAGTGTCATGGGTGAATACCAGCCGCTTTCGTCGGTGCGCGAGCTGGACGCACTGGACGGCGCCGACTGCCTGGCCGGCTACCTCGCCGGCCTGCACGGCGAGCCGGAGCCTGGCAGCGACAAGAGCAAGTCCTACTGGCACGGCTGGCGCAACGGAATGATGGACACGGGGCGGCTTCCCCACGACGAGGCCGCCCGCAACCTGGCCGCCGAGGTCGTGCGCCGGCACCGCGCGCACTGAAGGCGACCACCTATACGAGAAAAGGAAAGACAGCATGGCATCAGTGAACAAGGTCATTTTGGTGGGCAATCTCGGGCGCGACCCCGAGGTGCGCTACACGCCGGACGGTAGCGCGATTTGCAACGTGTCCATCGCCACCACCTCCACCTGGAAGGACAAGGGCACCGGCGAGCGGCGCGAAGACACCGAATGGCACCGCGTCGTCTTCTACAACAGGCTGGCAGAAATCGCCGGCGAATACCTGCGCAAGGGGAAATCGGTCTATATCGAGGGCCGCCTGAAGACGCGCAAGTGGCAGGACAAGGAAACCGGGGCCGACCGCTACAGCACGGACATCATCGCCGACCAGATGCAGATGCTCGGCGGCCGCGAAGGTGGCGGTGAAGGCGGCCACTACGACGGCGGCGACGCGCCGCGCCAACAGGGCGGCAGCCGTCAATCCGCCAGGTCGGCCACGCGCAACGCGCCGCCGGCGCAGCGCCCGGCCCAGTCGGCCCCGCCGTCCGGTGACTTCGCCGACATGGACGACGACATCCCTTTTGATTGAGCGGCGCACGTCCGCTTCATCAACGTGCAGGCCCGCAGGGCCTATCCCGTCAATTCCAACACCCCAGGGGCGCCACCGAGCGCCCCTTGTTTTTGAAGGAGCCGCCCAGATGCAGCGCCCGCAACTCGCCTTGCCGTTCCCCGGCGAACTCATCATCGACAACTTCGCCGGCGGCGGCGGAACCTCGACCGGGCTGGAAGCCGCGTTCGGGCGCCCCGTAGACATCGCCATCAACCACGACCCCGAGGCGCTTGCGATGCACGCGCTGAACCACCCCTACACCAAGCACCTGTGCGAAAGCGTGTGGGACATCGACCCCATCGAAGTGACGGGAAACCGCCCGGTTGGCCTGGTGTGGCTCAGTCCCGATTGCAAGCACTTCTCGAAGGCGAAGGGCGGCACGCCGGTTTCCAAGCACATCCGGGGACTGGCCTGGGTGGGGATGCGCTGGGTGGCGCTCACGAAACCCAGGGTGCTGATGCTGGAGAACGTCGAGGAATTTCAAACCTGGGGGCCGGTCATCGTCGGCGCCGACGGCAACCTCTACCCCGATCCGGCGAAGAAGGGCAAGACCTTCGAGAGCTTCGTCCGGCAACTCCGCCGGCACGGCTACAAGGTGGATTGGCGCGAGCTGCGCGCGTGCGACAACGGCGCACCGACTATCCGAAAGCGGCTGTTCCTGGTGGCGCGCCGCGACGGCCTGCCGATCATCTGGCCGGATGCGACGCACGGCGATCCGACCTCGCGCGAGGTGCTGTCCGGGATGCTGGCTCCCTACAGAACGGCGGCCGAGTGCATCGACTTCGGGCTGCCCGCGACCAGCATCTTCGACCGGCCGAAGCCGCTGGCGGCCAATACCCGCCGGCGCGTCGCCAAGGGCCTGTGGCGCCACGTCCTGAGCAGTGCGCGGCCCTTCATCGTGACGAACACCAGCGGCCACCCCGGCGCTGGCATCGACCAACCCATGCCGACCGTCACCACCGGCAACCACCACATGCTGGGCCAGCCCGTGATCGCGCCGCTGGCCGCGAACCCGGAGCCGTGGCCGTTCGAGCCGATCTTCCCCACGCCGCCGGCGACGGCCGAGCGGCCGCACGATTTCTGCTGCACCACCTGCGGCAACACGTTCCCGTCCTGGCGGCCGGAAGATGAGGGAATCCCTGGCGCGTGCCCGACCTGCGGCAACGAGGCCGGCATCCACCCCATCGACGCCATGCCGTCGATGCCGTTCCTCGTCGGTGCCGGCGGGCCGGCGTACTCGGGCAAGCCCACGGCGGCCAACCAGCCGATGGGCACATTGACCACGGAGAACCACCGCGCGGTCGTGACGCCCACGCTCGCCCCGTTCCTCACGGAGCACGCCAACGCGAGCAACCAGCGCACGATGCCGGCGGATGCTCCGCTGCGCACCGTCTGCGCCCAGGTCAAGGGAGGGCACTTCAGCGTCGTGGCCCCGACCTTGGCCCCGCTGCGCGGCACCAGCGACGCCCACATGGGCGGTCATAGCGTCGAGCAGCCTCTCTCCACCGTGGCGGCCAGCGGCACGCATCATGCAATGGTAGGCGCACACCTTGTCACCATCGGCTACGGCGAGCGCGAGGGCCAGCAGCCGCGCGCGCAGGACATCGAGGCGCCGCTGGGCACCGTCGTGACGGCGAACAAGCACGCCCTAGTTGCCGCGCACCTGGCCCACCTCACGCACCACGGCGACCGTGCCGGCACCACGCCAGCCGAGCCGCTGCCGACGGTGACGGGGGCGAACCGAGGCGAACAGGCCCTGGTCGTCGCCAACCTGATCGACATGGGGCACGGGGAATCGTGCAGCACCGGCGCGAAGCGGTGGAGCAGTGGCGTCCGTAGCCTGGAAACCCCGCTCAACTCGGTGACGGCCAGCAGCGTGCCCAGCGCGCTCGCATCGGCTTTCTTCGAGCAGGCGAACGGCGGGTTCTACGACGGCGACGGGCGGCCGGCCAGCGCGCCCATTTCGACGATCACCGCCTCGGGCAGCAATCAGCGCCTGGTGACGGCCTACCTCGTCCAGTATTACAGCGAGGGCGGCCAGGATTCGGGCTGCGCCAAGCCCATGCCCACGGTGACGACCAAGGCACGCATGGGGCTGGTGCAGTCCGTCCAGGTGCCCGCCGAGGCGCTCTCCCCCGAGCACCGAGAGAAGGCGCGCGCGTGCGCGGCCCTGCTGCATGAACACCTGCCCGACCTGTTCCCCGAGGCGGCCGAGCTGGTGCTGATGAGCTACGGCGGCATCTGCTGGGTGCTGGTGGACATCACCCTGCGAATGCTCAAGCCGCGCGAGCTATACCGCGCGCAGAGCTTCCCCAGCAACTACATCATCCACGAAATCCCCGACCCGAAGTTGCTGTTCAAGGACGGCGTGCAGGTGCCGGGCGATCCACGCCTAATCCCCCGCATCCCCCTGTCGATCACGGCTCAGGTGCGAATGTGCGGCAACAGCGTCGCTCCTGCCCAAGCCGAGGCTCTGGTTGCCGCCAATTTCGGACATGAAGCGGTCTTCATGGAGCGCCGCGCCTAATACGGAAACTCTCATGCCGCCAGTGCCTTTCGAGCTGCAATGATTGGCATTGGCACGCATTCTCATGAATTAGGAAATCAAAAATGACAACACGCGAACTTACCGCCGACGCCATGCGTGCGCCCGGCAAAAAACTCATCAACCGCAAACAATTGCTGGAAATCGTCCCGCTCTCCGAGCGCACCATTCTGGACATGGAAAAGCGCGGAGACTTCCCGCGCCGATTCTCCATTACGCCGCGACTGGTTGCGTGGGATCTGGAAGAAGTTGAACGCTGGATAGAAGCCAGAAAGACGGCCGCTATCTTGCCTGCTGCCCCTCGCCTTCAGCCGGCGTAGCAACCCAGCGGTCTATCATGTTGGCCCAGTCCTGTAGCATCGCCCGCCGCTGCTCCGCATACTCGGCCTTGTTGTAAACGGCGCGCACGCCCTTCTGCTCGTGAGCCAGGCACTTTTCGATCCAGTCGGAGTTGTAGCCAGCCTCGTGCAGCAGCGTAGAGGCGGTGCGCCGAAGATCGTGCGGGCCAAACTTACCCAGCGGCTTCCCTTCCCTTTCTGCCATCCTGTATGCCAGCGTCGTTACCTGGTTCAGCGTTGCCTTGCTGATAGGGGCGTCGGCATCATACCTGGACGGCAAGACATACTTTGACCCTCCCGCGCATGTCTTCAGTGCCACAAGAATGTCCAGGGCCTGGCTGGACAGATAAACGACGTGCGGGTTACGCCTCTTCATCCTTTCAGCAGGTATCACCCAAGTCGCATCGGTGAAGTTGAATTCATCCCAAACCGCCTCGATCAGCTCAGACTTGCGCAGCATGGTCAGCAGCAAGAGCTTCACGGCCAGCTTGTTTGTGGGCACCGTGGACACCCTTTCCAGGTATCCGTACATCAGCCTGATTTCTTCAGGTGACAGCGCCCTATCCTTGGGCTGGAACCTGGCGATGGAAGTTGGCCTGATGTCTTCCGCTGGGTTTCGGTGCTCATACCCGCGCTCAGTTGCATAGCGAAAGACCTGGAACACAATCTCGCGCGCATGAACCGCCGTTGCAGGTGCTCCCCTATCGACGATCTTCCCGCACAGCAGCCTGATATCCTCTGGCGTTATTTCTGGCAGCTTCAGCCTGGCAAAAGCACTGGCGACATCCCGCTCATACACCGAGCGGCGCATGTCCCGCGTGGATTCGGCCATCTTGTAGCCCGTAAGCCACTTCTCCGCCCACTCGCCAAACGTCCCAGCATCCTCCATCCGTTGCTTCTCCCTGGCCTTCTGCCTTGCAGGCGATCTGCCGGCAGCCAGGGACTTCCTCGCCTCCGCAAGCAACTCGCGCGCCTCGGACAACGAAATCCCCCCTCTCCCCCCGTACTTTCCAAGCACCAACGTCTCTTGGCGCCCGTTGATCCTGTAGTTGAATCGAAACGATATGCTGCCACTGGTCAGCACCGTCACATACAGACCATCCCGATCAGAAAGTTTGTACGGTTTATCACTTGGCTTTATCGCCCGCAGCTTTGCGTCTGTAAGCATCACTCCCCCCGCGCACTGATACCATCATTGGAAACTGCCTTTTTTTGGCGTTTTTTCCTTTGAAAATCATAAAGTTAGTCAAATTTGATACCATCATCGGTGCAAAATCTATCCGATGGTACGAAGCGCCGTTGATGGTACACATACGAAACAATACCATTAAAAGCACCATCAATTTAACTTGCTGGTATCTGCTTACCGCTGCCCGCCAATGCCAGACAAAAAATAAAAAGCCCCGACGAATCAGGGCGTTACGAGATTTTATTGCTTGGTTCTGCGCGACATTGCTAGAAGCAAAATCACTCCCACTCGATCGTCGCAGGCGGCTTGGTCGATACGTCGTAAGTCACACGGTTGATGCCGCGCACTTCATTGATGATTCTGGCCGCCACTTTCTTCAGCAGCGGATAGGGCAGCTCCGCCGAATCCGCCGTCATGAAGTCGCTGGTCTGCACGGCACGCAAGGCCACCACATAGTCGTATGTGCGGCCATCGCCCATCACGCCCACGCTTTTCACGGGCAGGAAGACGGCAAACGCCTGGCTGGTCAGGTCGTACCAGTTCTTGCCGGTGGCCTCATCCACATGGCTGCGCAGTTCTTCGATGAAGATGGCGTCGGCGCGGCGCAGCAGGTCGGCGTATTCCTTCTTCACCTCGCCCAGAATGCGCACACCCAGACCGGGGCCGGGGAAGGGGTGGCGGTAGACCATCTCGCGCGGCAGGCCCAGGGCCACGCCCAGTTCGCGCACTTCGTCCTTGAACAGGTCGCGCAGCGGCTCCAGCAATTTCAGGCCCAGTTGTTCGGGCAGGCCGCCAACGTTGTGGTGGCTTTTGATGGTGACGGCTTTCTTGCCACCCGATTCGATCACGTCGGGGTAAATGGTGCCTTGCGCCAGGAAGGTTGCGCCCTTGTGGCCCTGGCCGCTGGCTTTGAGCTTGGCGGCTTCTTCCTTGAACACATCGACGAACAGTCCGCCGATGATCTTGCGCTTGGCCTCTGGTTCGGTGACGCCGGCCAGCTTGCCCAGGAACAGGTCGCTGGCATCGACACGCACCACCCTGGCGTGCAACTGGCCCTCGAACATGTCCATGACCATGTCGCCTTCGTTCAGGCGCAGCAGGCCATGATCGACAAACACGCAGGTGAGCTGGTCACCGATGGCGCGGTGAATCAGCGCCGCCGCCACGCTGGAATCGACCCCGCCGGACAGGCCCAGGATGACTTCCTCGTCACCGACTTGCTCACGGATTTTCTGCACCGCTTCGTCGATGTAATTGCCCATCACCCAATCGGCATTGGCCGCACAGATCTCGCGCACGAAGCGGTTGAGCATGGCCGTGCCCTGCACGGTGTGCGTGACTTCCGGGTGGAATTGCACGGCGTAGTAACGGCGCGATTCGTCGGCCATGCCGGCAATCGGGCAGGACGGCGTGGAGGCCATGACCTTGAAGCCCGGGGGCAGTTCGGTCACCTTGTCGCCGTGGCTCATCCAGACCTTGAGCATGCCGTGGCCTTCTGCCGTGGTGAAGTCGGCAATGTCTTTCAGCAAGGCCGTGTGGCCGTGGGCACGCACTTCGGCATAGCCAAATTCACGGCTGTCGCTGCCCTGCACTTTGCCGCCCAACTGGTTCGCCATGGTCTGCATCCCGTAGCAAATGCCCAACACGGGCAGGCCCAGCTCGAACACGGCGTCCGGCGCCTTGTCGTCCACCTCGTACACGCTGGCATGGCTGCCGGAGAGGATGATGCCCTTCAACCGGCCATCGGCCGCAAACTGGCGCACCCAGTCGCTGCCGACATCGCAGGGATGCACTTCGCAGTACACATGCGCTTCACGGACACGGCGGGCAATCAACTGGGTGACCTGGGAGCCAAAGTCCAAAATCAGAATTTTGTCGTGTTGCATAGCAATCCATCATGAAAAGAATGGCAATGGCCCGTTGTCCAACAACGGGCAACGGGCCATTGGATTAAAAAGTCCAATCCGGCTCAATCGGCACGGTAGTTGGGGGCTTCCTTGGTGATCTGCACGTCGTGTACGTGGGATTCGCGGATACCGGCCGCAGTGATTTCGACAAACTCGGCCTTGTCGTTCATTTCCGCAATGGACTTGCAACCGCAGTAGCCCATCGCCGCACGCACGCCACCGGCCATTTGGTAAACGATGGACACCATCGAACCCTTGTAGGGCACACGGCCTTCGATGCCTTCGGGCACCAGCTTGTCGGCATTGGGATTGCCCGTGGTCGATTCCTGGAAGTAGCGGTCCGCCGAACCCTGCTGCATGGCGCCAATCGACCCCATGCCACGGTAGCTCTTGTAGCTACGGCCTTGGTACAGGATGACTTCGCCCGGTGCTTCTTCCGTACCGGCAAACATCCCCCCCATCATGATGGCGGAAGCCCCGGCAGCCAGCGCCTTGGCGATATCGCCGGAGAAACGGATACCGCCGTCGGCAATCAACGGCACCCCCGTGCCTTTGAGCGCCTGGGCCACGTTGGAGATGGCCATGATCTGCGGCACGCCCACCCCCGCAACGATGCGGGTGGTGCAGATGGAACCCGGGCCAATCCCGACCTTGACGGCATCGGCGCCTGCTTCCACCAGGGCCAGCGCTGCCGCGCCGGTGGCGATATTGCCGCCGATGACCTGTACCTGCGGATAGTTTTGCTTGACCCAGCGCACGCGATCCAGCACGCCCTTGCTGTGACCATGGGCGGTATCGACGACCAGGGCATCGACCCCGGCCTTGACCAGAAGGTCGACACGCTCTTCCGTGCCAGCCCCGACACCGACGGCGGCAGCCACGCGCAAACGACCCGCGTTGTCACGGGCGGCGTTCGGGAAAATGGTCTGTTTGTTGATGTCCTTGACGGTAATCAGGCCCTTCAGTTCGAAAGCGTCGTTCACCACCAGCAGGCGTTCGAGCTTGTGTTTGTTGAGCAGCGCCTTGGCTTCTGCCGGGCTGGTACCGTCTTTTTCATTGACGGTGATGAGCTTTTCGCGCGGCGTCATGATCTGCTGCACCTTGACGTCGTAACGCGTTTCAAAGCGCACGTCGCGGCTGGTGACGATGCCTACGACCTTGCCGCCATCGCAGACCGGAAAGCCGGAGATCCCCAACTCTTCGGACAGTTGCAACACCTGCAGCACCGTATGTTCAGGGGTGATGACCACCGGGTCATGCACCACGCCGGACTCGTGGCGCTTGACTTTGGACACTTCGGCAGCCTGCTCCTGCGCCGTCATGTTCTTGTGAATCACCCCGATGCCGCCTTCCTGGGCAATGGCGATCGCCAGGCGGGCCTCGGTGACGGTATCCATGGCAGCGGACACCAGGGGCAGGTTCAAGGTGATGTCGCGGGTAAACTGGGTAGCGAGGGAAACGTCCTTGGGCAGGACTTCGGAGTAGGCGGGAACGAGCAGGACGTCGTCAAAAGTCAGTGCTTTTCCAAGAAGGCGCATAGGGTTGGCTCCAAAAGGTAAATTGTAGCCGTGGGTTTTTACCGTTGCATGGAACAAACAAAAAACCACTACCGGCACAACCATCCCCCGCTACACTGGATGGCATGGAAATGCGAGTCTCTTTTGCCCTGTTTGCCTGCTTGACCTGCTTCACTGCCACCAGTGCCTTTGCCCAGTGGCAATGGATCGATGAACATGGCCGCAACACCTACAGCGACCGCCCGCCGCCGGTACATATTCCAGAGAAAAACATTCTGAAAGCGCCGGCATGGGCCCACACCGTTTCCCCGGTCAGCTTGCCCAAAGCCGAACTTCCTGCCGAGCCCGACGCGACGACGCCCCCGGCACCCAGCGAAGCAACACCCCAGGACCTGCAGCAGCAAAAACAGGAGGCGGCCCGCCAGGCCGCCGAAGAAAAGCAGAAAAAAGAAGCACAGGCCAAACTTCTGCAACAGCGCCAGGAAAACTGCAACCGTGCCCAGACTGCCCTGCGCACCTTGCAGGCCGACGTGCCACTGGCCCAAATCAGCCCGGATGGTCAGCGTACGACCATGAGCGATCTGCAACGCCAGCAAGATATCCGCCGCGTACGGGAAATCATGGCCCGCGACTGCGGCCCGTTGCCCAAAGACTGATCAGTAACCCGCTTTGCTATGAGGCCGGCGGGCTGCAAACAAGCCCGCTCCCCGCGCACCTTGCTGAATAAAGCGCTCCCGCCGGGCAACCTTGGGGTCGACGGTCAGAGGGCGGTACAGCTCCACTCTGTCCCCATCGTGCAAAAGCGTATTGGCGGCACAAACCCGCCCCCAGATACCGCACACTTCAGCGGCAGGCCAGCCCGCTATCCGGACTGCATCCGCCACGGTGGCCGGCAAGGGCAGTGCCAGTGCCAGCTCCTCCACCTGACCGGCCTGAAGCGAACGCCAGAGCAGTATCTGCGCATCAGCCATACACTTTTTCCGCCCGCTGGATAAAGGCATCGACCATGCTGTTGGCGATACGATCAAAGATCGGCCCGATCAGCGCCGCCAAGGCCACGCTGTCGAAACCGTACACCAACTGCAACTCAACCTTGCACGCCCGTTGCTGACCATCGCCCACGGGGAGGAACCGCCAATTGCCCTCCAGCCGGGAAAATGGCCCCTTCACCAGGCGCATACTGATTTTGCTGTGCCCGTCATACTGGTTGCGTGTGACAAAGGCCTTGCGCAAACCCGCCATGGACATGCCCACTTCGGCCGTCATGCCTTGCTCGCTTTCCTCCAGAACCTGGCTGTGCGAGCACCAGGGCAAAAACTCCGGATAGTGCGCAACATCACGCACCAGCGCAAACATTTCCTCGGGGCTGTACCAGATCAGTACCGACTTATTGACAGATTTCATGGGCAGACGGAGTGAAGACCTTTTTATCACGCAAGGGCTTTCCTCCCTTGGGAAGGGCTGGAGAAACTTAGAATTGCAAGCTTGGCGAAAGCGTGATTGTAGAAAGAGCCCGAGACCTGCAGCACTTTCGCTGGAAAGACCATGGCAAAGAAACCCAACTCCCCCTCCCGAATTGCCGAGAACAAAAAAGCGGCTTTCAACTATTTTTTTGAAGAACGGTACGAAACCGGCGTTGTCCTGCACGGCTGGGAAGTCAAGGCTGTGCGCAGCGGCAAAGTCCAGCTGACCGATGGTTACGTCGTGATCAAAAACGGCGAGTTGTTTTTAATCGGCTGCCTGATCCAGCCACTCAAAACCGCCTCCACCCACGTCAGCCCCGATGCGGCCCGCACCAAGAAGCTGCTCATGCACAAGGCCGAAATCCGGCGCCTGATCGGCAAAGTGGAGCAAAAGGGCTACACCCTCGTCCCTCTGAACCTGCATTGGAAGGATGGCCTGGTGAAATGCGAAATTGCCCTGGCCAAAGGCAAGGCCGAACACGACAAGCGCGACACCATCAAAGAGCGCGAGGGCAAACGTGAAGTTGAACGCGCCATGAAGTCCCGGCACCGCTAATACGCGCATAAGGCGTGCCATCACCTGCTTTTCCAGGGGCTTGCGTTGGGCCTTTCAGGCCTGAGGCCCCTAGAAAAATCAAGGCGGACTGCTACACTTGATGCCATCTTTGCCGTTGAACTTCGGATACCTGTGACCACCCCCTTCCCCACTGCTTCACTGGCCTCCTGCATTGACCGTCTGCAGCTAGGTGAAGCCCTGGCCTTGCTAGGGCGGGATGCCTGCGGACAATTGCCCGATGCCCAGGGCGATCCCGTGGCTTACTTGCAGGCAGTGGTCGATGGCCTGTGCAACGTCTCGCTGCGCGATCCACTGACCGGCACGGCCAATCGGCGCCAGTTGATGACCGTGCTGGAAGGTGAGCTTGACCGCGTGGCCCGCTCTGGCGATGCCGCCTTGCTCCTCATGGTGGACATCGATCACTTCAAGACCGTCAATGACACCTACGGTCATAACGTCGGCGATCTGGCCTTGCAGCATGTAGCCCAGTTGCTCCAAGAATGTGTGCGCCCGATGGACACTCTGGCCCGGTACGGCGGCGAAGAGTTCGCCATCGTCCTGCCGGCCTGCCAGCCTGCATATGGCAAGAATGTTGCCGACCGCATCCGCCAGATGGTGGCCAGCCAGCCGTTTTATGCGAGTCCGGGTCAGGCCTTGCCGCTGACCGTCAGCATTGGCGGGGCCTATGCGCTGCAATGGATCCGCAGCACCAATGAACTATGGATAGAACGCGCCGACCAGCAACTCTACCAAGCCAAAAATCTAGGACGTAACCGCGTGTGCATCGAACCGCAACCAGACAGCACCGTCACCGCCGAAGAAAAAGACCTGCTCTTCAGCGGCCTGATCATGCCGACAAGTGCCGCTGCCGAGTCCATCTCCAGCATGTCTCCAGGTAACGTCTAGTGAAAGCGATAACCCAATGAGTGACGTTGCATCCCCTCCCAACCATATGCCTGCGAGCACCGCGACCATCAAGCGCCCCAGCGCCCACCCGAACATCATTGCCGTGACCAGCGGCAAGGGCGGCGTGGGCAAGACTTTCGTTTCGGCGAATCTGGCCGCCGCATTGACCCGCCAGGGACTGCGCGTGCTCGTTCTGGATGCCGACCTGGGACTGGCCAACCTGGACGTTGTACTCAACCTCTATCCCAAAATCACCCTGCACGACGTGTTTACGGGGCGGGCCGCCTTGCAGGAAGCCGTGGTCACGGCCCCTGGCGGCTTTCACGCCCTGCTGGCAGGCTCGGGCATGGTCGAGTACTCGCGCCTGACGCCCGAGGTGCGCAACCAGCTCATCCACACCATCGACACCCTGGCCCCGCACTATGACGTGGTGCTGCTCGATACGGGTGCCGGCATCTCCGACGTGGTGCTTTTCTCTCTTTCGCTGGCAACAGAGATTTTGGTGGTTGCAACGCCGGAGCCGACCTCGCTGACCGATGCCTATGCCGCCATGAAGGTTCTGGCCACACAACAAAAGCGCCACAACATGCGCCTGGTCATCAACCAGGCTGCCCGTCCTGGCGACGGGCGGGCCATCACCGGGCAACTGCAACAGGTACTCAACCGCTTTGTGAGTACCGAATCGGGCCTGCCCATGCGCCTGATCCATATGGGGGACATCCCCGCCGATCCGGCAGTACGTGACGCCGTGATGCGCCGCCAGTTGCTGCTGCAAGCCAGCCCCGGCTGCCCTGCCGCCCTGGCGATTGCCCAGCTGGCAACACGCGTGAAATCGACGCTGGCCAAGCGCGAAGCGGTTTAACTCCCCACCCCATGTCTGCCCCATACTGTGGGCGGTTCGCCCCTTCCCCCACAGGCCCCCTGCACGCAGGCTCCATCACTGCGGCACTGGCCAGCTGGCTGGATGCCCGCGCCCACCACGGGCGCTGGCTGGTGCGTATTGAAGACATTGACCCGGCACGCTGCGCCCCCGGGGCCGACCGTTTCATTCTGCAGCAGCTGGCCCAACTGGGCCTGCATCCCGATGCGCCCCCCGTCTGGCAATCCCGACGGCATGCGCTGTACGCGCAGGCATTGGCGGTTCTGCTCGACCAAGGCTGGGCCTACCCCTGCGGCTGCACGCGCAAGGACCTGGAACAGGCGTGGCAAACCCAGGGCCGTGTCCACCAACGCCACCAGGAGCGCCCCTACCCCGGGACCTGCCGTAGCGGCTTGCACGGCAAGTCGCCGCGCAGTTGGCGCTTTCATCTGGAAAAATTCATAAAAAACTGGCCATCACGCCAGATACAGACTACGCAAACAGCTCCTTTTTTCTTGAACGCAGACGGACTTTTGCACTGGTATGACCGCCGCCAGGGCTGGCAAACCCAGCGCCCTGCCGAAGTCAGCGGCGATTTCGTCGTGCGCCGCGCCGACGGACTCTGGGCCTACCAGCTGGCCGTCGTGGTGGACGATGCCGACCAGGGCATTACCCAGATCGTGCGCGGCGCCGATCTGAGCGACAACACGCCGCGCCAACTCCTGCTGCAAAGCGCCCTGGGCTACCCCACCCCCGGCTATTTGCACACGCCCCTGGTCACCATGGCCAATGGCGAGAAGCTTTCCAAGCAACACGGTGCGCCGGCTGCCGATACCGGCAACGCCATGGCAACATTGCTGGCAGCCGCCAGTTTCCTGGGGTTGCCCCCACCCCCTGGAGATTTATCGCAGTTATGCCCTGGCGACGCCCTCAATCATTGGGTCAACGCCTGGCACTCTACATACAATCGTCAAGTGACTGAAAACCAATTTCCTCCTTCCCCTGCCATGCCCGGTGCGGCCCCGGCCCATGTGGCGCATCCTCAGACCATCCGCAGCTTCGTGCGCCGCACCGGGCGCGTAACCACCGGTCAGGCCAAGGCATTTGCCGAACTGGGCGCAGCGTTCGTCCTGCCCTACCAGGCAGCCCCCCTGGATGCGGCAGCTGCCTTTGGCCGTACCGCTCCCTTGATTCTGGAAATCGGCTTCGGCATGGGCGAAGCAACCGCCCACATTGCCCAGGTTCGCCCGGATGACAACTTTCTGTGCTGCGAGGTACACGAGCCCGGCGTGGGCGCCTTGCTCAAGCGCATCGGCGAGCAGGGCATCGGCAATATCCGTATCCTGCAGCACGATGCTGTCGAGGTCATCGAGCATATGCTGCCGCCGGCCAGCCTGGACGGCATTCACGTCTTCTTCCCCGACCCGTGGCACAAGAAGAAGCACAATAAACGCCGCTTGATTCAGGCACCGTTTTTGGCCAAACTGGCATCCCGCTTGGCCCAAGGCGGCTACATTCACTGCGCAACCGACTGGCAGCCGTATGCCGAACAAATGCTGGAAGTGCTCAGTGCCGAACCCCAACTGACCAATGGCGCCGACGGATTTGCGCCTCGCCCCCACTACCGACCCACGACAAAATTTGAAAAGCGTGGTCTGCGGCTTGGTCACGGGGTATGGGATCTGGTGTTTCGCAAACGCTAGACCCTTTACAACGACACCAGCGAAAGCATTCTTGCCATGGATATTCTGCAGAACTTGGTACACATGACAGGCCAGCGTGACCATTTGCGCCTGGAATTTTCTGTCCTATCCACCCTCTTGCAACTGCCGGATATCACGCAAGTGCGTGCTTTGGAGATTCATCCCTTCGAAGACCAGTACTGGGTGCGCCCTCGTACCTGGCTGGAAGAGGGGCAGCTGGTCAATACCGATGTCGATTTTCTGCACGACCCGCAGCGCGTGGCACTCAACACCCTGCCCGCCTTGCAGGAAGGGCTGGCCGCCAAACGTGAACGCATTGCCTGGCAGGCCTGCACCGGGCAATACATTCTGTGGCTGCCGGTCTGGATGCGCGAACAGGCCCGGGTGTGCATCGAAATCACCCAGTCGGCCGAATTTTCCAGCCACGACCTGGATATCCTGCTGGCCATTTTTCAGGTCTACCGCAACTACCAGAGCCTGCTCGATTACAGCGAGCGCGATGCCCTGACCGGTCTGCTCAACCGCAAGACCTTCGACGAGCACCTGCTGCGGCTGTCCAACGCCAGCAAGCACACGGACAAGGGACAGCAACCCTGGCTGGTGGTGATCGATATCGACCATTTCAAGCAGGTCAATGACCGCTATGGCCACCTTTTTGGCGACGAGGTGCTGATCCTGGTGGCCAATCTGCTGCGTTCCAGCTTCGGCTCGCAGCACCGGGTGTTCCGCTTCGGTGGCGAAGAATTTGTCATTCTGCTGCAGGCGATGACGCTGGACGCCGCTTTTACTGCCCTGGAACACTTCCGTCAGGCGGTGCAAAACTACGAATTTCCGCAAATCGGCAAAATCACCGTGAGCCTGGGTTTTTCAGGCGCCCACATGCACGCCCCCTCGCCCACACAGTTGTTGAGCCAGGCCGACGAGGCGCTGTACTACGCCAAGGAAAACGGACGCAACCGTGTCTGCCACTACGAAACCCTGCAAGCTCTCGGCGTCTTCAACAAGCAAGAACAGATCACGCACGACGACGTGGAACTGTTCTAACGTTCTGATCAAACTATAAAAATAAAAGCTGCTGGCGCTTGCCAGATAAGGTTTTTAAAGTGAATTAACTCTAAAAACCTTATCTGGCAAGCGCCAGCAGCTATTTTTTTATCTTCAGATAGCTGGTAACGCAGGCTTAGTCGCGTTCGCCGCCAAAAATCCCCAGCAGGGCCAGCAGGCTCTGGAAGACGTTGTAGACATCCAGGTACAGCGACAAGGTGGCGCTGATGTAGTTGGTCTCGCCGCCATCGATGATCTGCTTGATGTCGTAGAGCATGTAGATGCTGAAAATGGCAATGGCTGCCGTGGAAATCGCCAACATGCCGGCGGTGGAGCCGATAAACACGTTGATGACCGAACCGACCAGCAACACGATCACGCCCACGAACAGCCACTTGCCCAGGCCGGACAGATCGCGCTTGATGACCGTGGCCAGGCTGGCCATGACGACAAACACCCCGGCGGTGCCGGCGAAGGCCGTCATGATCAGCTCGGAGCCATTCTTGAAGCCCAGCACCATCGCAATCAGGCGCGAGAGCATCAGCCCCATGAAAAACGTAAAGCCCAGCAGCACGGCCACGCCCATGGCGGAGTGCTTGGTCTTTTCGATGGCGAACATGAAACCGAACGCCCCGACCATGAACACGATCAGCCCCAGGCCGCCGGACAGGCCGCGCGTAATCCCCGTACTCAGACCCAGCCAAGCCCCCAGCACGGTGGGCAACAGGCTCAATGCCAGCAGCCAATACGTATTGCGCAACACCTTTTGGCGCTGCTGTTGAACGAGATCCAGGCCGGCGGTATCCAGCGTCGGAAAGTGGTGTTGCATGGGTCTAGACTCCTGTAATGAAAAGTATTTACTGCACATTGCAGTACCCTCGGCATTCTAGGAGCAATTGCCCCCGGACAAGTTCCCTCGGCAAACGGCGCTGCTGGGTATGTTTTATGCACAAATGTTTTTCCTAAATAGCCACGCCAGGAAAGACACAGTTGTCCTACATTCCATCGTTTCACCGATTACTGATGAAGGATTGCATGCTATGAAAAACAAACCCGCTCTGGAGCTGGCCGACGTCAAGCAGATCGCCGCTGCCGCCGAAGCCGAGGCTTTGCAGAACCACTGGCCCGTGACCATCGCCATCGTCGACGACGGCGGCCACCTGCTCTGGCTGCAGCGCCTGGACGGGGCAGCCGCCATCTCGGCCCACATCGCCCCGGCCAAAGCCCACGCCGCCGCGCTGGGCCGCCGCGATACCAAGGGCTATGAGGACATGGTCAACAATGGCCGCAACGCTTTCCTGAGCGTCACCCCGATCGCCCCCGGTGGTCTGCTCGAAGGCGGCGTGCCCATCGTCAAGGACGGCCAGTGCCTGGGCGCCGTCGGCGTCTCCGGCGTGAAGGCACCTGAAGATGCGCAGGTTGCCAAGGCTGGCATTGCTGCCTTGGGCCTGTAAGCCAAAAAAATAGCTGCTGGCGCTTGCTTGATAAGCACCAGCAGCTATTCTTTTATCCAGACTGGCGCCGATTAGGCGGTGGCCAGCTCCACGGTGAAGGCCGGGTCGAACTGTGGGTTCTCCGGCACACCTTCACGGACATAGCCTCGGGGGTTGCACAGCACCCGGGTTCCGTCGACGGTGTAATCGCAGCAATGGTGCATGTGGCCATGAATCCACAGGGCGGCCCGTCGGCCTTCCAGCAGCCACGGGGCATCGGAGACGAAGTTCACGTTCAAAGGAGAACCGGCGAACTGTGCCGCCACGCTGGGCAGGGCCGGGGCATGGTGGGTCACCACCACCGTCGGGCCGGCAAAGGGCGTGGCCAGCTCGGAGTCAAGCCACCGGGCATTGCGGGCGAACAATGCCGCGCTGTCCTGCGGCGTAAACAGCGGTGCATCGGCACCGCCATGCAGCCGAATACGGCTGAAATCCCGATTGAACTGGAGCGACTGGGCTATCGCCGCATCGCGCTGCGCACCCGTGCCGGCGACCTGGAAATCGGTCCACAAGGTGCTGCCCAGAAAGCGCACGCCGTGCAGCACCACGGCCTGGTTGTCCAGCACATGCACCAGGCTGCCCCGGGCCAGATCCTGCAATTGCCCGACCGTCTCGGGCAGGCTGGCGCCATAAAACTCGTGGTTACCGGGCACGTAGACCACAGGCTTGGCAAAGCGCCTGGCCCACGCCACGGCGGCCTGCGGGCGGGCCACGTCCCCGGCCAGAACCACGATGTCGGCGTCGGTCGCCACCGGCGCCATTGCATGCACGCTCAAATGCAAATCGGACAGTATTTGTAGCTTCGCCATGGCGCTCTCCTGCTTCTGTTCACCGGGCTATATACCGCAAACCACCTCTGACTTTCGAGAAATTACTATTTATTTTTAACGCGTTAGCAGGGCTAGAATGCCTGATCGATTTTGCTCCTGCGCCAGCGATTGACCCATGCCTTTACTAGAAAATGCCGACTGGCAGTTGCTCAAGCACCTTCATCAGCAGATCGCCTGCGCACAAGCCGGTCGCATTGGGCAAGGGGAAAAAGTCCCCCCCAACGCCTACCTGATCAGTCCCAGCCGGACAGATCTGGCGCAGGCACCAGCGCAGCTGGCCGAGCTGTCCCGGGATTTTGTTGCCGACCTGCTGCAGCAGCCCGACGGGCAGCATCTGCTGGCCAAGTACCTGGCCGATGCCGTGCACCCGGGCAGCGAAGTCCACCGCCGGATTGCCCAGGAGTACGGCTTCCACGCCCAGTACACCCTGAGCTGCCAGGAGGCGGTATTACCGCAGGCCAACGGCTCGCTGCAACCGGTGCTGATGGTGCTGCTGCACGGCCAGGGATTTGCGTTGCCGATTTTTCATGCCATCGAGCGGATCGCAACCGGCAGCCATTGCCAGTTGCGCCCCTTCCCCGATCTGGAAGAGTTTCAGGCCGTGCAGGTGCTGCTGGAGCAGCGCATCCAGCAGGGCATGACCCATCACTGAACCTGCTCCCGGCGTTCCGGGGTACCGTCAGCCCGAGGCAGATTCCCAGGGCCAGTCGTGGTGCTTGCGCACGGCCTCGGCAAACAGCATGTCCTGCTTGCGCAACCACAGGCCGTAGGGGCCTTGCTTGAGGTCTTGCACCTCGGCCCGCTGCCACAGCAACGGGTCGATGGTCTGGATGGGCGGGCGTTGTGTGGGTGCTTCTGCGGCCGCCTCGTCGTCCGCCTTCGGCGCATGTTGGTCTTCACGCCAGTAAATGCCCTGGTTGTCCCAGCCTTCCATGATCGGCATCGCGGCCTGAATGATCAGGGTGCGTACCTGGCGCTTTTGCGGCTGCAGCCAATGCAGATTCCAGGTGCTGATGGCGCCGTACGCCGGGCGCTCGGGCGGCTGCAGGATCAGCCAGCCCTCGTTGTTCGGATGGGGCAGGGCCGCCGGCCCCGTGCCGCACAGCACCACGCCGCTGCGGGTGACGCTGATGCCATCGCAGCGCGGCACCAGCACATCGTCCTGCGGCTGCTCCGGGGTGTATTGCCGCATTCCGCCCCACCACCATAGGTCGTCCCTGACGTTGTTCCACAGGTAATCGCCGTCGGCACACGGGTGCTGCACGCTGGCAACGGTGCGCCAGCTGGGCAACAGGCGCCATACACCCTGGCTGTCCGGGATGATGTCGCGCACTTCGTACAGGGGGGAGTGATCCGGCTTTTCCAGCTTCAGCCAGGTAAACGGATCCTGATGCCAGCGCCAGGCCGGTTTGTGCAGGTCGACGTCGCTGTCCTTGACCGTGGCCATCATGGCCAGCACCCGCACGCGCAATGATTTCGGGTGGTTCAGTCCAGGGGTGGGGACGATCCGTGCAACAGGCCAGGGCAGATCCAGCGGCAAAAGCTCCTTGCCATCCCAGATACATACCTGGGCTTCGCCCTCCTGGCCATCCTGTCCGTCGTTTTGCAGATAACGCAACAGCACGGCCCAGGTGCGCTGCACGATGACGTGTTCCAGCTCCCACAGGCCGGGAATGCTGACCTCGCCCCAGCGCAGGCGGTACGCGGCCCGTTCGCCCGAGGTGGCGCTTTCGGGCAATTCCAGCGTCCAGGCCAGGGACTTGCCAGCGACCGGCTCACTGCGGGCCAGCCAGCGTTCGGGGTGCTGCAGCTGGCGCTCCCACATCAGGTTGGTGACAGGGGCAGGACGCAACTGCAGACGGCCATCGCTCTGGTGCGCAGCAGGCACCAGCACCGGCTCGGTGCTGTATTCGATGCGCGAGCCCTGGCACAGGCGCTGGAGTACCGGGGTGTCGATGCGCACCCGCTGCAGCAAACGGTCTTTCATCCAGCGAAAAGCCGGCTGCCCGGCCTCTTCGGCCACGGGGAACAATGCCCAGGGCTTGCGGTCGGGGGGCTGCTGCTCGGCCCATTTCTGCCAGCCGCGTTCGGCATCCCACACGGCCAGGGCCAGGCGTTGCTGGCGATTGCCCTGCGAGACGGAATAGGCATACATGGCCAGGGCCCTGCCATCTTCGCGCCAGACGAAGGGCATGTGCGCGGCCAGCACCCAGGGCTGCGGCTCGCCGTCGAACAGCAGTTGCCATTGCGGCTTGGTGAACAGCTCCAGCGGCTGGCGCTCGGTACGCAAGGAATCGGGCCAATAACGCTGCACGCCGACCACCTTGCCGCCATTGGACGGTGCGGGCAATTCGGGCGGCACTTCCTCCTTCTGCGCCGGTACCGCATCCCAGGGCACCCACAGATCGCGCACTGCGGCCATCTGCATGGCGCCATTGGTGACATTCGCAGCCAGCCAGGCGGCGAACTGCGCATCCGTCATGGGGCTTTGTGCATCACTCTGCATCCCGCCGATGCCGATGTCCTCGCCGCTCCAGCGTGGCAGGCGCCAATGCACCTCCTCGACGGCAGAGGCTTCTTCGGCGCTCAAGGTCCAGGTGCAGCGTTTCTTACGATCGACCAGATACGGACTGGCATGGCCGTAACTGGAAATGCGCAGCCAGCGCCCATCCATCGAGGTGGCAAAGCCCGACTCCCAGAGCAGGGGCAGATAGACGCCGTCGGCACACATGATGTCGCCATACGGGGTATTGCCGACTCCACTTTCTCCCTGCTTGCGAAAGACGATTTCCTTGAGCTTCTGGTTCTGCTCCTGCTTGAGCGCAAGCTCCCGCGCCCGCGCCTGCTTCAAGGCCCGGTCGGCAGCATCGGCACGACGCCATAGCACCAGGGGGACGCCCACCGCCAGAACCAGCGCCAATATCCACCACATCATGCTTTGCTGCCTTTGTTATTGAAAAAATACGCGTTCATCGCACGCCGGATCCATAAAAAAATAGCGCCTGCTTGCAACAAACAGGCGCTACGGATTATGGCGGCAAATTTACAGCGCCTCTTGGCGCAGCTGGGCTGCGGTTTTAGGGGAAATCCAGCCGGGGGCCACGTCGAACACCGTCTTCGCCCCGTGCAGTCCCAGGGCTGCCATACGGTGTACGGCCCGGGCATAGGCGACCAGCACGCTGGAGGTGAATTGCGGGTTGCTGTCCAGCTGCAGGCGGTACTCCACCACATGCCGGGTGCCGGCGCTGGTGCTGCCGCTGCGGATGACGAAGCCGCCGTGGGGCATGGCGCTATGGCTGCGGGCAAATTCCTCGGCGCTGATGAAGTTCACCGTGGTGTCGTACTCGTCAAAGTAGTGCGGCATGGTGACGATGGTCTGGCGCACGGCATCGGCATCGGCGCCTTCGGCCAGCACCACGTAGCAATGGCGCTCATGCTTTTCGCGGGTGGTGAGCTGCGGGCAAGTGCCGCTGCGCACGGCATCGACCGCCGCCTGCACGGGGATGGTGTACTGCACGCCCTGGGCCACGCCGGGCACACGGCGGATGGCGTCGGAGTGGCCCTGGCTCAGGCCCTTGCCCCAGAAGGTGTAGGTGGTGCCGTCGGGCAGCAGCGCCTCGCTCATCACGCGGTTGATGGAGAACATGCCGGGGTCCCAGCCGGCCGAGATCAGCGCCGTGGTCTTGCCGCCCTGGGCGGCCGCATCCACTGCGGCAAAGTGTTCGGGGATGCGGGCGTGGGTATCGAAGCTGTCGATGACGTTGAACCTGGCCGCCAGGGCCGGGGTCTGCGCGGGCAGGTCGTCCTTGGAGCCGCCGCACAGGATCAGCACGTCCACCTGGCCCTGGTGGGCGTCCAGGTCGTCCATGCGGTACACCGGGGTTGCTGCATTGGCGGGTTGAAGCTGGGCGGGGTCGCGGCGGGTATAGATGCCGGTGATGACCATGTCGGGGTTCAGCGCGACGGCAGCTTCCACCCCGCGCCCCAGATTGCCATAGCCCACCACGCCGATACGGATGGGATTTGCTTGCTTGTTTTCCACGGTGATTTCCTTTGCGTGTGTGAAAAAAAACGGATTAACTGGCGCCCGGCCGGTTGCGCAGCTGCCACAGCCCTTCCAGGGCCATCACCAGCACGGCGGCGCCGATCAGAACGTACATCGGCCCCTGCCCTGGCTCCAGGCGCTCGCCCAGCAGCAGGGCCGCCAGCACCAGCAGCACCGGCTCGACGTAGGACAACATGCCGAACAGCCCCAGCGGCAGCAACCGGTGCGCCGTCATGTAAAGGGCCAGTGCCACCGCGCTGACGATACCCAGCAGGGGAATCAGAAAATACAGCTTGGGCGTTTGCCGGGCCACCAGCCAGCCGCTGGCGTTGTCGCTGGGCGCCACCAGAATGAACCACAGGCACGCGGGCAGCAGGATCAGCACGTCCAGCCAATGCCCGGCCAGGGAATCGGTACGCATCAGGCGGCGCAGCACGAAGTAGGCGCTATAGCCGATCACCACCACCCAGGTCGGCCAGGCCAGGCCCGCACCGCGCAGCAGCTCCCAGGCCATGCCGGCGGCGGCCAGGGTCACGGCCAGTTGCTGCATCCGGGTCAGGCGTTCCTTGAACACCACGCGCCCGGCCAGCACCATCGCCAGAGGCAGCAGAAAGTAACCAAGGGACGTGGGCAGGGCCAGCCCGTGCAGGGGCGCCCAGAGGAAGAGCCACAGTTGCACGCCGAACAGCGCGGCACTGAGCAGCAGCAGGGCGCCCAGACGCCAGTAGCGCTGCACCCGGCGCACGATGGCCTGCACCTGGGCGCCCTGGCCGGTATACAGCAGCAGCAGGGTGGTCAGCGGCAAGGTGGCCAGCATCCGCCAGCCAAAGAGCTGCTCCCCGGTCAGTGGAGCGAAGAAAGGCGAGAAGTAGTACATCCCCCCGAACAAAAAGGATGCCACTACCGAAGCCAGAACGCCGCGCACCATCACGCCACCACTCCCTTACCCAAAAACGCCCCTGCGGTACAGGGGGCAACCGGCAATTGTGCTGGATTTTTTCTACCTGACTACACTGCCCGCCTTTGCCCTGCCTGTTACCCGGCCCATTGACCTAGCCCATTGCCATGGAAATCGCCCCCGCATCGGATTTCACCGCCCCCCTGACCGTGCTGTACCACGATGCGGACTTGGTCGCGGTCTACAAACCGGCAGGCTGGCTGGTTCACCGCAGTGCCATCGCCCGCCACGAAAAACGCTTTGTGCTCCAACGCCTGCGCGACCAGATCGGCCAGCACGTCTGGCCCGTGCATCGTCTGGACCAGGGCACCTGCGGCCTGCTGGTGTTTGCCCTGCACAAGGAAAGCTGCCAGCAACTGGCGCAGGCGTTTGCCACGCAGCAAGTGCAGAAAACCTATCTGGCCCTGGCCCGGGGCTGGCTGCTGGACACAACGCACGTCGATTACCCGCTGCGCCCCGAAGACAGCGCCCCCGACGCCCCGCCGCAGGACGCCCAGACCACCCTGCACGGCCTGGCCACGCTGGACTGGCCCGAAAGCTACGACCCGCGCCACCCCAGCACCCGCGCCAGTCTGGTGCTGGCCCGGCCGCACACCGGCAGGCGCCACCAGATCCGCCGCCACCTGAAGCACGTGGCCCACCCCATCCTGGGCGATGCCACCCACGGCAAAGGCCCGCTGAACCGCTGGTGGGCCGAGCGCCTGGGCGGCCAGCGCCTGTGGCTGCACGCCCACGCGCTGGAACTGGCCCACCCGCGCACCGGCGAGCCGCTGGCCCTGTGCGCCGACTGGCGGCAGCTTGCGCATGTGCCAGAGGTACAGCAATGGCAGCAGATGCTGCGGCTGCCGGGGTGGAATGACCTGGAGAATTTGCCGCCAAGTTGCGGTGTTATATAAAAAATAGCTGTTACCGCTGATAAACAAACGATTTCAAACATAAAACACTGTGAAATCGTTTGTTTATCAGCGGAAACAGCTTCTATCTTTAATGATGCCCTTTACTCCCCTTACTTCTTGTGCGCTGCCCGCACCCACTTGCCGGTGGCATCGCGCTCCAGCGCGGGGGACAGCACCTCGGCGTACTGCGCCTGCGGGTCGGCGCGGAAGTCGCCACCGAGCAGTTCGGCCAGACGGGCATGGCCCAGCTTGCAGCCGCAGGCCTGGGCATGGCCGCCGCCGCCCAGGCTTTCGGCCAGGGGGATGCAGTCAAAGCCGGTGCGCGAGCGCAGGCCCAGCTTCACGCCCTGCTCGTTGGCGTTCCACATCAGGGCGAAGGTGCCCGATTCCCGCGCCAGGATGTCGCCCACCTGGCTGTGGAAAATGCCGGGGCAGTTCACCATCAGCCCCTGCACGCCGTTGAACACGATGGCGTGGGCGCCCTGGGCAATGTCGGCGCACAGCTTCTGGAATTTCTCGTCCATCGCGCCGCCCCGGGCCATGAAGGCGGCTTCTTCCTCGGGGGTGAAGGCGGCAATCTCGGCCCAGCGCGGTAAGTCACGCGGCTCCATGTCCAGCGCGGCCAGGAACGAGGCGCTCTCGGGAAATTCCCATTTCCAGATGTCGCGGTCTTCGATGTAGCGGATCAGGCCGGGCACCGGCTTGTCCGGGTGGAAAAACTCCCAGGCCAGCCGGGCGCCGGAGTGCTGCATGTCGAAATGCACCGCGCCGCAGCGGCACTGGAAGCCGGTGAGCTTTTCTGCCGCGCTTTTGTGATGGTCCAGCACCACCAGTTTGGCAGCGCGTTCGTCCAGGGCGGCGGTCAGTTCGGGGCCGAAGGCAAAGTCCAGCATGTAGACGACGCGGCCCTGCACGTCGCCCAGGTCGTCGATGGTCTGGATTTCGCCGTGGTCCAGGCCGCGCATCTCCACGCCGGGGCCATAAAACAGCCAGGCGGCCAGAGCCGCGCCAAAGCCGTCGGGGCAATTGCGCCCGTGGTAAAGGATGAGGGGGCGTGCATCGTCCAACGACGGGCGCACAAGCAGGGACGGGGGCAGGATGCTGGGGAGGCGGGATTTGGTCGATTTCATAGGCGCGGATTTTCGCCCCTTTTGCCACCGCAGCGGCGCGGGCCGCCATCGCCGCCATAATGGTTCTCTTTTGCTGACTGCCCGGATTTTTGCGATGCCTGCCGCCCTCACCCCCCACCTGCCCGCCCTGGTGCGCCTGCGCCACGATCTGCACAGCCACCCGGAGCTGAGCTACCAGGAACACCGCACCGCAGGCCAGGTCGCCGCCTACCTGCAGGCGCTGGGGCTGCCGGTGCGCCAGGGGATCGGCAAGACCGGGGTCGTGGCCAGCATTTACGGCACCGGCTTCAGTGCCGACCATCCCGGCCCCGGCGTGGGTCTGCGCTCCGACATGGACGCCCTGCCCCTGACCGAGACCACCGGCCTGCCCTACGCCAGCCGCCACACCGGCAAGATGCACGCCTGCGGGCACGACGGCCACACGGCCATGCTGCTGGGCGCAGCGCATCTGTTGAGCCAGCAGCGCGACTTTGCCGGCACCGTGCATCTGATCTTCCAGCCCGCCGAGGAAGGCGGCGCAGGCGCCAAGACGATGATGGAAGATGGCCTGTTCCAGCGCTTTCCCTGCCAGGCGGTCTTCGCCCTGCACAACTGGCCCGATCTGCCCCAGGGGCAAATGGCGGTGCGCGTGGGGCCGATCATGGCCGCCAACATCCGCTTTGAAATCCGCGTGCGCGGCAAGGGCGGGCACGCCGCGCTGCCGCACACCACGCGCGATCCGATTCCCGTGGCCTGCGCCATCGTCACGCAGTTGCAGACCCTGGTGTCGCGCACGCTCGACCCGGTGGACAGCGCCGTGCTGACCATCGGCAAGATCGAGGCGGGCACGGTGGAGAACATCATCCCCAACGAAGCCGTGATCTACGGCACCCTGCGCACCCTGCGCGACGACACCCAGGCCACGCTGGTGACGGGCATCGAGCGCATCGCCCAGCACATCGCCGCCGCGCACGAATGCCAGGCGCTCTACATCCACAAACCCGGCTACCCCAATACCACCAACACCCCGGACGAGGCCGCCTTGATGGCGCAGGTCATGGCCGAAGTGGTCGGCCCGGACAACACCCACCCCAACATCGACCCGGCCATGACCAGCGAAGACTTCGGCTTCATGCTGCAACAAGTGCCGGGCGCCTACGGCTGGATCGGCAACGGCAAGAACGGCCAGAGCGGCACCAGCCTGCACCACCCCGGCTACGACTTCAACGACGACAACATCGCCCTGGGCGCAAAATTCTGGGACACCCTGGCCCGCCGCTGGCTGAAACTAAAACGCGCCTGAAGCTGCGAAGCAAGCGAAGAAGCCCCATCCCCACAGCGCCTCCATCAGAGCACAGCCGCAATAACAAGCAAGCCACCTCCAGTCTGACTCGCCGTGGCTGTCCGAGCGGAGTGCCGCAGGCGCGAAGCAGCGAGTTCCACGGCGCAAAGCTGCGCAGCACGCCTTCTTTGCCTCCTTTCTTGCGCGTGCAAGAAAGGAGGTCGCCCGCCGGGGCGAGACCCGGCCAGCAGCCCTAAAAATCAGAAAAAACCGTTGCTATAACAACAGCTCCCACACGTTAGAACGGTCTAAAAAGCAACCGGCAACTCCACCACCTCATCCCACTGCACCTCCGCCAAGGTGTCATGGTGCGCCACCAGCACCCAGCGGAATGTGCCCTGTTCGGCCAAACCATCCGCCAGCGCATCCAGCGCCTGCTCCAGATAGGTGATGGATGCCTTGTCCAGCCCGGCCACCGGCTCGGCAATCAAGGTCAGGACAGCGCCGCTGGCCAAGGCAGCGGCCAGCCAGCATTTGCGCTGGGTGCCGGTGGACAACTGCCACCACGCCTTGCCCAGGTGCGGGGCCAGGGCAAAGCCGTCCACATGCTGCTGCCAGGCGGCGGCATCCCAAGCGGGCCAGCGCTGCGGCTGTTCGGCCAGCCACGCCTGCACCGCTTGCTGCGGGTCGTACGCGGGCAGCGGCGCACACACCTGGGCAGCGTAAGCAGCAGTGCCTGCGGCGTGGCCCGCGCAGGTGATGCCAGCACCTGGGGGCAAGGGTGCGCTGCCCGCCAGCGCGGCCAGCAGCACACGGGCAGCGCTGTCGGCCTCGTCCAGCAGCAAGTGCAGGCCGGGGGGCAAGACCGTATCCGGGGCGATTTCGGGCGGCAGGCCGTGCCAGTGCAGTTCCATGGTCATAGTATTCAAGTGAGCTTGTTCCGCTGGATATTCAACGGTTTCAGCATGTTTTGTCATTAAAATCGTTGTCTAACCAACGCAAGCAGCTATTTTTTTTATTCCACCCGGGCAATGCCGGTGGGTTTGAACGTCCAGCCCGCCGTCTTGCCCTTGCTGGCGCGTTTGCCTGCGGCGTTGTTCAGGCTGCGGATTTCCAGCACTTCCTCACGCTCCTTGCCGCCCCGGCCCAGGCCGGTGATGCGCACGCTGCGCGTGTAGGCGGCGGCGCCCACCAGGGTGGCGCCGTCGGCCAGCTTCATCAATTGCAGGCCGCGCCCACCGGTCATGGTTTTGAGTTCGGCCAGGGGGTAGGTCAGCACCTGGGCATCGCTGGACAGGCAGGCGATGTGCGTGGCCGCTGCGCCCCCCGGCCCGTCGATGACGCTGGGCAGGCACAGGGTTTCGCCCTCCTGAATGGTGGCAAAGGCCTTGCCCGCCTTGTTGCGGGCCAACATGCTGCCCGCCTCGGCCACAAAGCCGTAGCCGCCGCTGCCGCTGATGAGCAGGCGCGTGGCCGCCGCCCCGGCGAAATAGCTGACGATGTGGGTACCCGCTTCCAGATCGATCAGGCCATGGATCGGCACCCCGTCGCCGCGCCCGCCCGGCAGGGTGGCCACGGCCACGCTGTAGACCCGGCCCTGGTGCCCAAAGACGATGAGCGCATCCACGCTGCGGCAGGCAAAGTGGCCCCACAGCGCATCGCCCGCCTTGAAGCTGAAATTCTCCGGCGCGTGGTCGTGGCCCTTCAGGGCACGCACCCAGCCTTTTTCGGAGATGACGACCGTCACCGGCTCGTCCACCACCTTGATTTCGGTGCTGACCTTTTGCGCCTCCTCGATCAGCGTGCGACGCGGGTCGGCAAAGGTTTTGGCATCGCGCTCGATCTCCCGCACCAGCAGGCGTTGCAGGCTTTTCGGGTTGGCCAGGATGTCCAGCAGACGGCCCTCGTCCTCGCGCAGTTCCTGCAGTTCCTTGTCGATCTTGATGGCCTCCAGCCGGGCCAGTTGACGCAGGCGGATTTCCAGGATGTCCTCGGCCTGCCGGTCGCTCAGGTCGAAGCGGGCGATCAGCGCGGCTTTCGGCTCGTCGCTCTCGCGGATGATGGCGATCACCTCGTCGATGTGCAGCAGCACCACCTGCCGCCCTTCCAGGATGTGAATCCGCGCCTGCACCCGGTCGAGCTGGTGCTGGCTGCGCCGCGTGAGGGTGGTCTGGCGAAAGGCCAGCCATTCCTCCAGCATCTGGCGCAACGACTTTTGCGCGGGCCTGCCGTCCATACCCACCATCGTCAGATTGATGGGGGCCGAGGTTTCCAGGCTGGTGTGCGCCAGCAAGGCGTTGATCAGCTCCTGCTGCGGGGTTTTGCTGCTCTTGGGTTCCAGCACCAGGCGCACCGGCGCATCCTTGCTGGATTCGTCGCGCACGCCGTCCAGCACGTTCAGCACCGTGGCCTTGAGCTGCTGCTGCTCCTGGCTCAAAGCCTTCTTGCCCGCCTTCACCTTGGGGTTGGAGAGTTCCTCGATCTCCTCCAGCACCTTCTGCGTGGACACGCCGGGCGGCAGCTCGGTCACCACCAGTTGCCACTGGCCCCGGGCCAGTTCTTCGATCTTCCAGCGGGCACGCACCTTCAGGCTGCCGCGCCCGGTGCGGTAGGCCTGCTGAATGTCCTGGGCGCTGCTGATGATCTGGCCGCCGCCGGGGTAATCCGGGCCGGGCACCAGGGCGAACAGCGCTGCGTCGGCCAGTTGCGGATCTTTGGCCAGCGCCACGCAGGCGCTGGCGATTTCGCCCAGGTTGTGGCTGGGAATTTCCGTCGCCAGCCCCACGGCAATGCCGCTGGCGCCGTTCAACAGCGCAAACGGCAGCCGCGCCGGCAACTGGCGCGGCTCCTGCGTCGAGCCATCGTAGTTGGGCACAAAGTCCACCGTGCCTTCGTCGATTTCGTCCAGCAGCAGGCTGGCAATCTTCGCCAGCCGTGCCTCGGTGTAGCGCATCGCGGCAGCGCCATCGCCATCGCGGCTGCCGAAGTTGCCCTGGCCGTCGATCAGCGGATAGCGCTGGTTGAAGTCCTGCGCCAGCCGCACCAGCGCGTCATACGCCGACTGGTCGCCATGCGGGTGAAACCGCCCCAGCACGTCGCCCACCACGCGGGCGCTTTTCACCGGCTTGGCCGCCGTATTGCCCCCCGCGCCGCCATAGCCCAGGCCCATCGCCTGCATGGCGTACAGAATGCGCCGCTGCACAGGCTTCATGCCATCGCACACATCGGGCAGGGCACGCCCTTTGACGACCGAAAGCGCATATTCCAGATACGCCTGCTGGGCGTAGCCGCCGAGGGTGAGGGTGTCGGCGTCGCCAGGCGGGGAAGAAAAATCAGGTAGTGGGGAATCGGTCATTTTTAAAAACAGGAGCTATCAGCGCTTAATGGATAAGCGTTAGAACGTGTTCACGATCTCGGCGCGAAGAGGTACGGGATGCGGATCGGGATGGGCTGCTAGGCGCAAACCGCAGCCATAGCGGTGCTATGGCGAGGATTTGCAACGACGCAGAGCGCCCGAGGCCGCAACTGCACACCCGCGTGGAGATCGTAAACACGTTCTTAGAGACCAGAAATACTCAAAACTCACACATCCACCGCCACCGCATCCCCGTGCAGTTCCATCAGCTCGCGGCGGGCGGCGGCTTCGCCTTTGCCCATGAGCTGGGTCATCAGGCCCGCCGTGGCAGCGAAGTCCAGCGTGCCCAGCTGCACTTGCTGCAAGCGACGCGTGTCGGGGTTGAGGGTGGTGTCCCAGAGCTGTTCGGCGTTCATTTCGCCCAGCCCCTTGAAGCGGCTGATCTGGCATTTTTCGCGCGAGATGCCGTCTTTGGCGGCTTTGTCGAGGATGGCTTGCAGCTCGCCCTCGTCCAGCGCGTAGAGCTTGGCAGCGGGCTTTTTGGCGCGGGCCGGGATGTCCACGCGAAACAGCGGCGGGCGGGCGACGTAGATGTGGCCGGCGTCCACCAGCTTGGGGAAGTGGCGGAAGAACAGGGTCAGCAGCAGTACCTGGATGTGGGCGCCGTCCACGTCGGCATCGCTCAGGATGCAGATCTTGCCGTAGCGCAGGCCGGACAGGTCGGGCGTGTCGCCGGGGCCGTGCGGATCGACGCCGATGGCGACCGAGATGTCATGCACCTCGTTGTTCTTGAACAGCAGGTCGCGCTCCACCTCCCAGGTGTTCAGCACTTTGCCGCGCAGCGGCAGGATGGCCTGCGTTTCCTTGTCGCGGCCCATTTTGGCGCTGCCGCCGGCGCTGTCGCCCTCGACCAGAAACACTTCGTTCAGGCGGATGTCACGGCTTTCGCAGTCGGTCAGCTTGCCCGGCAGGACGGCCACGCCGCTGCCTTTGCGCTTTTCGATTTTCTGGCCCGCCTTCTGGCGCTGCTGAGCGGCCTTGATGGCCAGTTCGGCCAGCTTCTTGCCGTGTTCGATGTGGGCGTTCAGCCACAGCTCCAGCGCCGGTTTGACGAAGCTGGAAACCAGCCGCACGGCATCGCGGCTGTTCAGTTTTTCCTTCACCTGCCCCTGGAATTGCGGGTCCAGCACCTTGGCCGAGAGTACGAAGCTGGCGCGGGCAAACACGTCGTCGGGCATGAGCTTGACGCCTTTAGGCAGCAGGCTGTGCAGCTCGATGAAGTTTTTCACGGCCTGGAACAAGCCATCGCGCAGGCCGCTTTCGTGCGTGCCACCCGCCACGGTGGGGATGAGATTGACATAGCTTTCGCGCAGCACGGCCCCCTGTTCGGTAAACCCCAGGCACCACGCCGCGCCTTCGCCCTGGGCGAAGCTGTCGTCCTGGGCATCGGCAAAGCCTTCACCTTCCAGGAGGGGCAGCAGGGGGTCGGCGGCCAGCGATTGGCCCAGGTAGTCTTTCAAACCGCCCTTGTATTGCCAGCTTTGCGTTTCGCGGTTTTTTTCGTTGGCAAGGGTGACGCTCACGCCCGGCATCAGCACGGCCTTGGAGCGCAGCAGATGCACCAGTTCGCCCAGCGGCAGTTGGGCGCTGTCGAAGTACCGCGCATCGGGCCAGACGCGCACGCTGGTGCCCTGTTTACGTTCGCCGCTTTGCAGGGGGCGGCGCTGCAATGGCTCGACCACGTCCCCGCCGGAAAACGCCAGGCTGGCCGCTTCGCCCTCGCGGTGAACGGTCACTTCCAGGCGGGTGGAAAGGGCGTTGGTCACGCTCACGCCCACGCCGTGCAGCCCGCCGGAGAAGCTGTACGCGCCACCGCTGCCCTTGTCGAACTTGCCGCCCGCGTGCAGACGGGTAAAGACCAGCTCGACCACCGGGGCGTTTTCTTCCGGGTGCAGGCCGAAGGGAATGCCGCGCCCGTCGTCCTCCACGCTGATGGAGCCGTCCAGATGCAGGGTGACGCGGATTTTCTTGCCGAATCCGGCCAGGGCTTCGTCGGCGGCGTTGTCGATCACCTCCTGCACGATGTGCAGCGGGTTGTCGGTGCGGGTATACATGCCGGGGCGCTGCTTGACAGGCTCCAGACCCTTGAGTACGCGGATGGAACGCTCGGAATATGCGGAAGCGGCAGCAGAAGAAGGAGGGGTATCAGCCATATGGGCGCGGATTGTAATTCCGCCGCGAACAACTGTATAAATACACAGTCAATAACACCCAGCGATGGCCCGCCTCCCCAAAACCGCTGCCCCAGCGGACGCAAGGGCCAACGGTTTTGGCTACATTGGCAGCCTTATGCAAAAAAGCAATATAGAAATTTCTCCCGCCACGCGACAACAGCTCCCCATTCTGCAAGTGCTGCTGTGTGCGGGCATGGTGGTCACGCTGTCGATGGGCATCCGCCACGGCTTCGGCCTGTGGTTGCAGCCGATTACCCAGGACATGGGCTGGAGTCGCGAGTCCTTCTCGCTGGCCATTGCAGTGCAGAACATGGCGTGGGGAGTGTTGGGTATTTTTGTCGGCATCCTGGCCGACCGCTGGGGCGCATTCAGGATTTTGCTGGCAGGCTCGGCCCTCTACGCCCTGGGTTTGGCCGGCATGGCGCTGGCACCGAATACCGGGCTGTTCATCCTGAGTACGGGCCTGATCATCGGTGCAGCCCAGTCCGGCACCACCTACGCCGTGGTGTATGGCGTGCTGGGGCGGCAAATCCCGGCATCCCGGCGCAGCTGGGCCATGGGCATCACGGCGGCGGCCGGTTCGTTCGGGCAGTTCTTCATGGTGCCGGTGGAAGGCGGGCTGATCACCCACCTGGGCTGGAGCAATGCCTTGCTGGTGCTGGCTTTGGTGGCCTTGCTGATCGGCGTTCTGGCCTTTGGCCTGCGGGAGCCGGGCTTTGGCAAGGGCCAATCGCCAGCGCCCCGCACCCAGACAGTGGCAGAGGCGCTGAAGGAAGCCTGCGGCCACTCCAGCTTCGTGCTGCTGACGCTGGGCTACTTTGTCTGCGGTTTTCAGGTGATGTTCATCGGCGTCCACATGCCCAGCTACCTCAAGGACTTCGGCATGGCCCCGCAGGTTGCCAGCTACAGCCTGGCGCTGATCGGGCTGTTCAACATTTTCGGTACCTATATCGCCGGCAACCTGGGGCAGCAGATGCCCAAGCAGTATCTGCTGTCGGGCATTTACGGGCTGCGTGCCGTCGCCACCGTGCTGTTCCTGCTGGCCCCGCTGGCGCCCTGGTCGGTGTATGCCTATGCGGCCATCATGGGGTTCTTATGGCTCTCGACCGTGCCGCTGACCAACGGCATCCTGGCGCAGATTTTTGGCGTACAGCACTTGTCCATGCTGGGCGGCATCACCTTCTTCAGCCACCAGGTGGGCAGTTTTATGGGCATCTGGCTGGGCGGCTACCTGTACGACACCCAGGGCAATTACGACATGGTCTGGTACCTGGTGATTGCACTGGGAGTGGCCGCCGCCCTGATCAATCTGCCGGTGCGCGAAACCGCCGTCACACGCCCGCCGCTGACAACGGCATGAACACCATGGCCCCCGAACAGGTTCCACCCCCCTCCTCCCCGCCCCGCCAGCGTCCGGTTTGGCAGCGGGCGCTGGCATGGCTGGCAGTTGCGCTGGTGCTGCTGGCCGTGTTTGGCCTGTACCTGGAGCCGGATTTCATGCTGACGATGGCCGATCAGGTCTGGGCCTGCTTCTAGCTTCTAGCTGGCCTCAATCGGCGCAGCCTTGCTTGCCATCGGTACGCGCCAGCCATAGCCCCGGGGCCACGCGCCAGGCCAGCAGGGCAAAGGCGATGCACCACAGCGCCGCCGCCACGGCCAGCCCCAGGCCGTTGCTGCCCAGCACGGCGGCAGCGGCCCGCCATACGGTGGCGGCGAGCAGCACGGCACCGCCCAGGCCCAGCCAGGGGCCGGGGTCGGAGGGCCGCCCGACATGGGCGCGGCCTGCAATCGACAGCACGATGAACATCCCCAGGCCAATGGCCCCCATGGTCAGAAAATGCCGCCCGGCACTGCTGCCGCCATCGAGCCAGCCCAGTTGCGCCGCCCCCAGCGCACCGTAGCCCAGCGCCATGCACCAGTACATGGCGTAGAGCAGCGCCGGAAAGCGCTTTTTCCACAGCGGGCGGCCCACATGCCAGTCGTTGAGCAGGTTGAGCATGGCCGCCGCTGCGGCCAGCCCCAGCCAGCCCGTCACCGGCTGCCAGGGCGCGACAAATTCCGCCACGGTATAAAAACCGATGCACAGCGCCGCCAGGGTGCGCCGGGGGGGCCGGGCCAGATAGGGGTCGGCACCGGGGGTGATTTCCTCGATGGCGTTATTCACGATGCGCATCGAAATGCGGCTGGCCGCCACGACGATGAGCAGCATCAGCACGCCCACCGTGGCATCCAGCCAGCGCAGGCCCGGCAAGCCGCGCAGGACATCGCTGTAGAACCCGGCGCTGGTCACGGCCAGGGCCAGCACCAGCCAGGCAAACGCCCAGTGCCGCCGCCCGGTGGCGGTCTTCAACGCGGGCAGCAGCACCCAGGCCACGCCCAGCAGCAGCGCCAATTGGCTGGCCCCCGCCAGCGCCAAAGCCGGCAGACCCAGCCAGCCGGAAACCCAGAACCCCAACCGCACCAGCAGCCACAGCCCCACCAGCACGCGCAACTGGCGGCAGGTGCCGCAGGCCACGCCCGTGAATTCCGGCAGGGCCGTGAGCGCAAAACCGGCCACACCCGCGACGGCAAAGCCCAGCACCAGCTCATGCGCGTGCCAGACGATGGCCCCGCCCGCCACGGCAGGCGCGGGCCACCCCCAGGCCAGCACCCCGCCCCACCACAGCAGCAAGGGGATGGCGCAGACCAGCGCCAGCAGAAAAAACGGGCGCATGGCACATATCCACACAGGATGCTGGCGATCCAGGGGAGAAGACTGAGGATTCATCATTTCAAAAACACCAAGAACACCAAGAAGAAGCGCAGCCTGTGAACAGGCATATCCTTACCGATTCATATTTGCCGTGGCTGTCTGAGCGCAGCGCCCGCAGGGCGCGAAGCGAGTTCCACGGCACAGGCCGCGCCACGCGCTTTCTTTGCGTCCTTTCTTGCGCGTGCAAGAAAGGATGTCGCCCGCCGGGGCGAGACCCGGCCAGCAGCACGTAAAAATAAAACAATAGCTTCTACCGCTGACAAACACTTATTTATAGATATCTTTATATCTATAAACCAATAAACATCATCGGAAAGAGCTATCAATTTTATGAATCCCTCCCATTCCCCACATCCTGCCACTGCCCCAGAGGACAATCCGCCGCCTGCCCCGTCCCCGGCAATTCAAACGCCGCACGCACCAGCGGGTGCTGCTGCAACTCGGCAGCGCAGCGGTACACCAGGTCATCGCCGCGTGCCAGCGCTGCGCCCGCAGGCTGGTAGTGCGCCACGATGCGCCCCGGGTTGGGGGCCATGACCAGCACGTCGTCGGCCAGGCGCACGGCCTCCATCAAGTCGTGGGTGATCAGCAGCACGGCCATGCCGCTGGCCGCCTGCTGCTCCAGCAGCAACTGGTGCAGCTGGTAGCGCAGGCCGACGTCCAGGGCGGAAAACGGCTCGTCCATCAGCAGCAGCTTGGGCGCCAGCACCAGGGCGCGGGCCAGGGCCACGCGGCTTTGCATTCCGCCTGAAAGCTCGGCCGGGTATTGCGCCAGCGACAGTTCGGGCAGGCCCAGCGCCAGGGCCATCTGCCGCGCCTGGGCGTGGCGCTGGCGCTTGTCCATGCCCCGGGCTTTCAGGGCCAGGGCGATGTTGTCCAGCACTGCCATCCAGGGCAGCAGGCGCGGCTGCTGGAACATGACCGCCGTGGGCGCAAAGGGCTGGGTGATGCGCCCCTCCTGCACCTCCAGCAGCCCGGCGCACAGGTGCAGCAGCGTGGTCTTGCCGCAGCCGGACGGGCCGACCAGCGCCACGGTGCGGCCTGCCGGTACGCGCAGTGCGACGTTTTCCAGAATCACCGTCGGGCCATAGGCATGGCGCAGGGCGCGGACGCGCAATTGCGCAGGCGTGTTCCCCGTCATGCCCCGGCCTCCCGCCAGCGTTCCAGCTCGCGCTTGATGGGTTCCAGCACGCCGTACTCCAGAATCAACAAAATACCGACCACGGCACAAATCCAGGCCAGCGAGGCGCCCATGTCCAGGTGCGAGCGCGAAACGGCCAGCTCCGCGCCCACGCCGTCGCTGGTGGCCAGCAGTTCGGCCATGACCGCCACCTTCCACGACGAACCCAGGGCCGTGATCCACGCCGGGAACAAATAGGCCGCCACATGGGGCAGGTAGACATCCAGCAGGCGCATCCGCCAGGGCAACTGGTAGGCGCGGGCCATGTCCTTCAAATGCAGGTCGAGGGTCCGCGTGCCTTGCAGGGCGCCGATGAAAACCACCGGCAAACAGGCGACGAACACGGTGAACACCGGCGTGCCGTCGCCCGCGCCGAACCACAGCATGGCCAGCACCAGCCAGGCAATGGGCGGCATTCCCAGCAGCAGCGTGACCCAGGGGCGGGCCATCATGGCGGCGGTCATCGACAGGCCGGCCAGCATCCCCAGGCTGCTCCCCACGGCCACGGCCAGCAGCAGCCCGGTCAGGGCGCGGCGGGCGGTAATCCACAACTGCGGCCACGCCGCACCCGATTGCAGCAACTGCCCCAGGGTGGCGAAGGTGGTGCGCGGGTCCGGCAGGATGAGTTCGCCGTAATACGCCGCGCCCAGTTCCCACAGGGCAATAAAAAGCAAAAGGCTGGCGCCTGCGCCCCAGCCACTCCACAGATACGCGGGCATACCGCGCAGCAAGCGCCACAACAAAGCCACTAAACGCCCCCGAACAGTCCGGCATCCGGCAGCTTGCCGCCCAGCAGGCTGGGATTTTGCGCAAACAGTTGTTGGTAGAAGAAGTCGATATCCGCCCGCGCCGCAGCCACCGGCACTGCCTCCAACTGGCTATGCGGCAAGGCATCGGCCACGGCCTCGGGGGTCAGCAGATCGACGTACTGCGCCACCAGCTTGCCGCATTCCAGCGGGTTGGCCCGACACCAGACGACCGAGGTGGCATACGCCTGCTGCACGGCGGCCAGCACCTCGGGGTGCTGGCGCACCGCGCCCACCGCCGCAATCCCGGCCTGCGGAATGCGCGGCGGACGCTGGAACAACCGCCCCCATTCCTGTTGCAGATCGGCCCCCCGGTGCAATTCCGGCGCCACCACGCTCACCGGGAAAGAGTGGGTTTTGTGCAGCGCCATCGAGACGCCCGGCTCCACCAGCAAGGCATGGCGCACGCGCCGGGTGATCAGCAGCTGCATGGCCTCCATGGGCGAAGGCACGTAGCGCAGCTGCATGTCGCGCTGGGCGTTGATGCCCTGCTTGGCCGTGAGCAGTTGCAGCATGATGTCCGGCATGTCGCCCCGGTAAGGCACGGCGATTTCCTCGCCCTTGAAGTCGGCCAGGGTCTTGCGCTGGCCGTCGCGGGTGACGATCCACAGCGCCCCCCAGGTGGAGATGTTGAGCAGCTGCACCCCCGCGCCCCGGTTGTAGAGATTGGCCGCCACGTTGCTGGGCATGGCCAGGATGTCGGCCTTCTTGCCGATGGCCATCACGCGCAGCTGGTCGGGGTCGCGCCAGGGGGTGAACACCGTCTTGGCCGCCACGCCCGCCAGGGCGTTGCTTTGCGCCATGTGAATGAGCGGGGCCGAGACGATGGCCGGCGGGCCAGAGAGCGTCAGTTGCGGCAGCAGCGGGCCGGCAGCCCAGACGCCGGGCACCGCCACGGGGGCCAGCGCTGCCGCCCCGGCTTGCAGCCACTGGCGGCGGTTCAACATATCCATCTGCGGCATACACATCCTTTTTTAGAACTGGTAGTTCAGGCCCACCGAAACGCTGCGGCCCAACCCGGGCAGATAGCCGGGGGCGGTAGCAAGGGCCTTGTTGCGGATGGCAAAGGTACTGGCGTAACGGCGGTCGGTCAGGTTTTCCGCCATCAGGTACGCCTGCCACGGGCCCTGGCTCCATTGGAGTTTAAAGCCCAGCAGGGCATAGCTGTCCTGCGTGCTGCCTGCGATGTTGGCGTGGTCAATGGGCGCGTCCTTGGGCATCCAGCGCAGGTTCGGACCTACGCGCCAGGTGCCGCTGGGGGTGGCGATGCGCCACAGCACTTCGGCATTGATCAAGTGGCGCGGCACGCCGGCGATGCGGTTGCCGGCGTAGATGCCGTCCTTGAAGCGGAAGTCGCTAACTGTCCAGGAACCGCGCCAGTCCAAGGCACCCTGGCCCAGGACAAAGCTGCCGTTCAGCCCGGCCTCGATACCCTGGTGGCGGGTGCCGCCTGCGTAGTTGGTGGTCGTGGAGGTTTGACCGTTGGCATCGGTCACGCTCATCAGCTCATCGGCGATCTGGCTGCGGTACAGCGCCAGTTGCCAATGCGTAGCGTGATTGCCTTGGCCCCACTGGCCCTGGCCGCCCAGCTCCCAGGTGGTGGCGCGTTGCAGTTTCAGCTTGGTCAGGCTGCTGTTGGCAGTGGTCGGGTTGCCGGGGTTGGGCACTGCGCCCGCCACGATTTCCCAGAACGTGGGCGCTTCCTGGCTGCGACTGACGTTGGCCCACAGCCGGGTGCTGGGGGTGACCTGCCAGTTCAGCCCCAGTTTGGGGGTGGCAAACGTCCATTGCTGATCGAGGCGCTGGCCGGTCTGGCGGCTGGCAGCGTCGCGGCTTTGCTGGCTCCAGCCCAGTTGGCCGACCAGGCTCCAGGCCGGGGCGAACTGCCAGTGGGCGCCCACCTGGCCTTGCAGGTTTTCCGCCTTCAGGTCGTAGTCGCCAAAGCGCTGCAAATCAGTGCCATCGGTACCCTTGACGGCATGGAGCGTCCTGTCCATATCGCTGCGCGACCACGCCAGCGCGGTATGCCATTGCAGGCCTGCGCCCACCTGTCCATCGGCACGCCACTGCGCCCCGAAGGTGTTGCTGTCGGTACGGGTGCTGATCAACGGGTCCTTGAACCAGTCGTCCGTGTCCTGCCAGTACACGCCCACTTCCTGGCGCAGGCTGTCGCTGCCCCAACGCGTGCGGTTGGCCAGGCGCAGCTGCTGGGTTTCGCGCCGGGGGTCGCGCTTGTAGATGTTGAGCATGGCGTCTTGCGGGGTGTTGCCATCGCCCATCACGCCCCTGGGGTCGCTATGCACGCGGTCTTTGGGCACGACGTTGGGGATTTCAAATTCCAGATCGGTGTAGGACAGATAGGTGCGGTTTTCCACCCCGCCGCTTTGGAAGCCCACGTTGGCGTGCAGCGCATCGCGCCGGGACGCGCTGTGGTGGCGGTAGCCGTCGAAGCGGTCGCTGCTCACGCTCACGCGGCCATCCCATTGCTGGCCGACCAGGCCGAATGCCCCTTGCAGGGCTTTGCGGCCAAAGCTGCCGATTTCGGCACGCACCATGCCTTTTTGATCGGCGCCGGTGAGCGACTGGAAGTCCAGCTCCCCGCCCAGGGTGGTCGCGCTGGGCGTGAGGGTGTTCGCGCCCCGGCGGGCGCTGACCAGGGTGGCGTTGCGCGGCTCCAGCGTGCCGATGACGAAGGAGCCATCAGCCTCATTCAGCGGCAGGCCATCCTGCAGCAACACCACGCCGCGATTGACCGGATTGCTCTGGATGCCCGAGCCGCGAATCGACAGGCGCGGCTGGTCGGTGGCGCCAAAAAAGTCCTGCAGCACGATGCCGGGCTGGTAGTCCAGCGCATCGCGCAGGGTAGCCAGGCGCCCTTCCTGCTGGGGCTGGGCCAGATTGGTGCCGCCGGGCAGCTTTTCCAGGCGCTTGCGCTCGCGCTCGACCGACGGGGCCAGGGGCAGGCTGCCTTCCTGGCCGGCACGCACCGTCACGTCGGGCAGCACTGCCGTCGTTTGGGCCCCCACCCAGCCAGGCGCGACGATACAGGTGACGGCAGCGGCCCAGGCAAGGGGGCGCAGGACGAAATGAAAGCGGGCAAAGGTGGACATGGCAAAAGATGAAAAATAGATCCATCTATTCTATTGTTGCCAATGGTTAATAAGATTGATTTGCATCAATTTTATGAATTTCGCAATGTAAAGCCGTGCCACCCTTGCGCCAGCACCGCCTGCAACTCTGCCGTCCAGCGCCACGGTACGACATCGGGGGTACGGCACTGCTGCACCGCCCAATGGCGCACGCCCAGGGCTTGCAGGTGTTGGCCCAGGGCCAGCAAGTCGGCAAAGGGAAACAGGCCGGGGTGCCAGGTGGTACGGCATTCGAAAGCCACGCCGCTGAAGAGCAGGCATTGCAGGCCGGCAAAGGCTTTGGCGCCGCTGCCGGGGGTGGCGGTGATGCGGGCGTAGTCAGCTTCCTGCGCCTTGATGTCCAGCCCCACCCAGTCGAGGTGCGGCAAGGCGGCAGACAGGCGTTCGGGGTACATGCCACCGGTGTGCAGGCCTGTGGCAAAACCGAGCGAGCGCACCTCCTGCAACGCGGCCAGCAGGCCGGGTTGCAGCAACGGCTCGCCGCCGGAGAAAACCACCGCATCGAGCAGCCCCTGGCGCTGGCGCAGGAAAGCCAGCACCTCGCCCCACTGCATGGCCGCAGGCGCGGTGGCGTCGAGCAGATCGGGGTTGTGGCAATAGCCGCAGCGCCAGGGACAGCCCTGGCAGAACACCACGGCAGCGAGCTTGCCGGGAAAGTCGATGCTGGTCATGCGCGTCAGGCCGCTGACGCGCAGTGTGGCGGCCCCCAATGCAATATGGCGGGCCATGGGGTTAGCGCTGTTCGCGGAAGAACTGGCGCTCGTGATGCTCGCCCTGCTTGCCGATGTTGAAGCTGGCCACCGGGCGGTGGTAGCCCATGACGCGCGTCCAGACTTCGCAAGGTTGACGTTCGGCATCGGTCAGCTGCACGGCAGCGGTCAGGGCGGCGGTTTCGGGGGTAGAGAGTGCATTCATGGTGGTTGCTTTCAATTGAATAAAGGGATAGCTTGTTTCGCTTGTGTTCATTGGTTTTTAAAGATAAAAGTATCTGAAAATGCCTTTTTACCAGCGGTAGAAGCTATGGTTTTCATCACGCTGCCTGCAACTGCTGGCGGCGACGTTTTTCTGCCAGGCGCTCTTCATCGCACTTGGGACAGAACGGGTGTTCCCCGGCCAGATAGCCATGCTGGGGACAAATCGAGAAGGTGGGCGTGACGGTGATGTACGGCAGCCGAAAGCGCGTGAGCGAGCGCTTGACCAGCTCCCGGCAGGCCGCGCCGCTGGACAGGCGCTCGCCCATGTACAGGTGCAGCACCGTGCCGCCGGTGTATTTGGTTTGCAGCGCTTCCTGGCGCTCCAGGGCCTCGAACGGGTCGTCGGTAAAGCCCACGGGCAGTTGCGAGCTGTTGGTGTAGTAGGGCTGCTGGGGCGTGCCGGCCTGCAGGATGTCCGGCCAGCGCTTTTTGTCTTCCTTGGCAAAGCGGTAGGTGGTGCCCTCGGCCGGCGTGGCCTCCAGGTTGTAGAGGTGGCCGGTTTCTTCCTGGAAGGCGACGATGCGCTCGCGCACATGGTCGAGCAGGCGCACGGCAAAGGCATGGCCCCAGTCGCTGGTGATGTCATGCACGTTGTGGGTGAAGTTGCGCACCATCTCGTTAATGCCGTTCACCCCCAGGGTGGAGAAGTGGTTGCGCAGCGTGCCCAGATAGCGCTTGGTGTAGGGGAACAGCCCCTCGTCCATCAGTTGCTGGATCAGCCGCCGCTTCACTTCCAGGCTGCGCTTGCCCAATTCCAGCAGGCGGTCCAGCGCGGCCAGCAGCGCCGCCTCGTCGCCCGCATGCAGATAGCCCAGGCGGGCGCAGTTCACCGTCACCACGCCCACGCTGCCGGTCTGCTCGGCGCTGCCGAACAGGCCGTTGCCGCGCTTGAGCAGTTCGCGCAAGTCCAGTTGCAACCGGCAGCACATGGAGCGCACCATGTGCGGCTCCAGCTCGGAATTGACGAAGTTCTGGAAGTACGGCAGGCCGTACTTGGCCGTCATGTCGAACAGCAGGTCGGCATTGGCGCTTTCCCAGGGAAAGTCCTTGGTGATGTTGTAGGTAGGAATGGGGAAGGTGAACACCCGGCCCTTGGCATCGCCCGTGGTCATCACGTCGATGTAGGCGCGGTTGATCATGTCCATCTCGACCTGCAGGTCGCCGTAGCTGAACGGCATTTCCACGCCACCGATCACCGGCACCTGCTCGCGCAGATCTTCAGGACACGTCCAGTCGAAGGTCAGGTTGGTGAACGGCGTCTGCGTGCCCCAGCGCGAGGGCACGTTCAGGTTGTAGATCAGCTCCTGGATGCACTGGCGCACCTCGGCGTAGTTCATGCCGTCCTTGCGCACGAACGGGGCCATATAGGTGTCGAACGAGGAAAACGCCTGCGCCCCGGCCCACTCGTTCTGCAGCGTGCCCAGAAAGTTCACGATCTGCCCGACGGCGGAACTCATGTGCCTGGCCGGCCCGGCCTCGACCTTGCCCGGCACGCCGTTCAGCCCCTCGTGCAGCAGCGTGCGCAGCGACCAGCCCGCGCAATAGCCGCTGAGCATGTCCAGATCGTGGATATGCAGGTCGCCGTTGCGGTGCGCCTCGCCGATTTCCGGCGCGTAGACGTGCGAGAGCCAGTAGTTGGCCGTGACTTTCCCCGCCACGTTCAGGATCAGCCCACCCAGGGAATACCCCTGGTTGGCGTTGGCGTTCACACGCCAGTCGGCACGGGTGAGGTATTCGTTGATGGCGCTTTCCACATCCACCTGGATGGGGCTCTCGGCTTGAACTTTGGCCTGCGCTGCGGTAGGGGTCACGACGGACATAAACACTCCAAAACACTATATGTAGCGTTTATCGTATTTTCAAAACACTAGATATGGGTTTGCATCAGATCAAAGAAACACCCTTCACCGGCACCGGCAGCAGGGGTATTCAAATGTTTCCAGACTCGCCTTTCGGCCTGGGTGCGCACCGTAGAGGCCGCATGTTTTCGCACCAATCCCGATCAAATTTCTCAACAACGCACCGGCAAGATTTGACAAAGATCAGGTCATCTTGTTGGCAAAAAAACTACATTTCAATGATTTTTCATATTGCGGTTGCTCCATGTCTGCTTCTTCCAGCCCCACCTTGACCCTGCCGCCAGCGCCCGAGCTGGTCTGCCCCGCTGGCAGCCTGCCAGCGCTGAAAGCCGCCATCGACGGCGGTGCCGATTGCGTTTACCTGGGCCTGCGCGACGCCACCAATGCCCGCAACTTCGCGGGCCTGAACTTCGACGAAAAAGCCATCCAGGAAGGCATCGCCTACGCCCACAACCGGGGCCGCAAGGTGCTGATGGCACTGAACACCTACCCCCAGGCCAGCAACCCGGCGCCCTGGCGCTCGGCCCTGGACCGCGCTGCGGCCTGGGGCATCGACGCCGTCATCCTGGCCGACCCCGGCCTGATGCGCTACGCCACCGACCGGCACCCGCAACTGCGCCTGCACCTGTCCGTGCAAGGCTCGGCCACCAACCACGACGCCATCAACCTGTACCAGCAGCAGTTCAACATCCAGCGTGCGGTGCTGCCGCGCGTGCTGTCGCTGGAGCAGGTCAAGCAGGTCGCCAACCGCACCAGCGTGGAGATCGAGGTGTTCGGCTTCGGCAGCCTGTGCGTGATGGTGGAGGGGCGCTGCGCCCTGTCGTCGTACGCCACGGGCGAATCGCCGAACACGCATGGCGTGTGTTCGCCCGCCAAGTTCGTGCGCTGGAAAGACACCGACACCGGGGTCGAATCGCGCCTGAACGGCGTGCTGATCGACAAATACGGCCACGGCGAAAACGCGGGCTACCCCACGCTGTGCAAGGGCCGGTTCGACGTGGGCGAGGAAAGCAACTACTACGCGCTGGAGGAACCCACCAGCCTGAACACCCTGGAGCTGCTGCCCCAGCTGGTGAAGATGGGCGTGCGGGCCTTCAAGATCGAAGGCCGCCAGCGCAGCCCGGCCTACGTGGCGCAGGTCACCAAGGTCTGGCGCGAAGCCATCGACCACTGCATGGCGCAGGGCCATTTGTACGCCCCCAAGACGGCGTGGATGGCCAGCCTGGACCAGGTGGCCGAAGGCCAGCAGCACACCCTGGGCGCCTACCACCGGCCCTGGAAGTAAACCAGTTTTTATAGCTTTCAGCGCTTTCCCTACAAGGGTCAGCACCTGATTCAACCCGATTTTTTGATTGCAATGATGAAGTTATCCCTCGGCCCGGTGCAGTACTACTGGCACCGCGACACGCTGTTCGAGTTCTACCAGTCCATGGCGCAAACGCCGGTGGACATCGTTTACCTGGGCGAAGTGGTCTGCTCGCGCCGCCACGAGCTGCGCCACAGCGACTGGCTGGACATTGCCCACATGCTGCGCGATGCCGGCAAGGAAGTCGTCCTCAGCACCATGGTGCTGCTGGAATCGACCAGCGACGTGGCCGACATGCACAAGATCGTGCGCGAAGAAGGCTTCCTCATCGAAGCGGGCGACATGGGCGCCGTGCACAACCTGGCGGGCAAGCGCCCCTTCGTCGCCGGGGCGCAACTCAACCTGTTCAACCAGGACGCCCTGGCCTGGATGGCCAGCCTGGGCGCCACGCGCTGGGTCATGCCGCTGGAGATGCGCAGCAGCGACCTGGCCGTACTACAGGCCAACCGTCCCGCCGGGCTGCAAACCGAAGTGTTTGCCTATGGCCGGATGCCGCTGGCCTTCTCGGCCCGCTGCTTTACCGCCCGCCACTACAACCTGCCCAAGGACGACTGCGGCTTTCGCTGCATCGAACACGCCGACGGCCAACTGCTCAAAAGCCGCGAGGGCGAGGCTTTCCTCACCCTCAACGGCATCCAGACCCAATCGGCCAAGGTGCATAACCTGATTGCCGACGTGCCCCAACTGGCCGACCTGGGCGTGGACGTGCTGCGCCTGTCGCCCCAATCGCAGCACATGGCCGACATCGTGGCCGCCTTCGATGCGGCCCGCAAAACTGCTGCTCCACTGCCCGAGGCCTGTACCGTCCGCGCCATGCGCCCCTTCATGCCGGCCGATTCCTGTAATGGCTACTGGCATGGCCGCCCCGGCATGGAGCTGGTCGAACCCGCCCTGGCCCCGGCCTAAGACCCTCTCAGGAATATTCTCTGGAACCCAAGGACTTGCCATGACCGCCACCTCACCCGCCCCCTTCACCCTGCCCGCCCCGGTGGGCGCCGTGCTGGCCCGCCTGCCGGCCTACCCCGGCTCGATGCTGCTGGTGACGGCCATCAACTTCGCCCTGGCCAAGCAGTTGCCGGACGACGTGAAGGCCATCCTGCACGGCAAGCGCATCAGCATCCGCGTGCGCGATGCACGGCTGGGCTTCGATTTCACCTGGAACGGCCAGCGCTTTGCCCCCAGCCAGCCCTACGCCGAGGCCGACCTGACCATCCGCGCCAACGCCCAGGACTTCCTGCTGCTGGCCCAGCGCCGCCAGGACCCGGACACCCTGTTCTTCAACCGCCGCCTTGTCATGGAAGGCGATACCGAACTCGGCCTGGTCGTGAAAAACGCCCTGGACGCGCTGGAGCTGCCCGTCCTCGACCCCAGCCACTGGCACCCCCGCGCCGTGCTGGAACGCAAGGCCCCGCACCTGGCCCGGCAATTGCCCGCCCTGCCCTCGTTCAGCGCCTTGTTCGGAAGCCGACCATGACCGACACCGCCCCCCTCGCCGATGCCGCCAGCGCTGCCCTGCCGCTGGTCTACTCCTGCTCCGGCTGCTCCAGTGCCGCGCAGCTGGCCAACCACGTCGCCGTGCGCATGGATCGCACCGGGATGGCGGAAATGTCCTGCATCGCCGGTGTCGGGGGCGACGTGCCCAAACTGGTGAAACTGGCCACCTCGGGCCGCCCCATCCTGGCGCTGGACGGCTGCCCGCTCGAATGCGTGCGCAACAGCCTGCAGCGCCACGCCGTCACCCCGGCCCGCCACTACCAGTTGCACAAATACGGCGTGAAAAAGCGCAACCACCAGGACTTCGACCCCGAGCAGGCGGCCGCCGTGCTGGAACACATCCAGGCCGACCTGCAGGCCCACCCTCTGCCCCAACCCGAAGCCACCCATGCCTGAGCCGCGCCAACGCATCATCGTCGGCATCTCCGGCGCCAGCGGGGCCATCTACGGCGTGCGGCTGTTGCAGGCGCTGCGCCAGCAGCCGCAGATCGAAACCCACGCCATCATCTCCGACGCCGGCTGGCTCAACATCACCCACGAACTGGGTCTGGAACGCGCCCAGGCCAGTGCCCACATTGACGCCCTGGCCGACGTGGTGCATGGCATCGACAGCATCGGCGCCAGCATCGCCAGCGGCTCATTCCGCGCCGTCGGCATGGTGGTCGCGCCCTGCTCCATGCGCACGCTGGCGGCCATCGCCCACGGCCTGGCCGACAACCTGCTCACCCGCGCGGCGGACGTGATGCTCAAGGAGCGCCGCCGCCTCATCCTGCTGGCGCGGGAAACCCCGCTGCACCTCGTCCACCTGCGCAACATGACCACCGTGACGGAAATGGGCGCCATCGTCTGCCCCCCCGTGCCCGCCTTCTACCAAAAGCCGCAGACCGTGGAAGACATCGTGCAGCACAGCATCGCCCGCGTGCTCGACCTGCTGGGGCTGGAGCAGCAACTGGCCCCGCCCTGGGCGGGGTTGTAGCACTGGCACGACATGGCCCCTACCGGGTCGAAATCGTGGACTACCACTAGGGGAGCATGACCATGACCGAACTACTCGACGAAATCCATCCCGGTGAAATCCTGCTGGAAGACTTCATGAAGCCGATGGGCATCACCGCCCGTCTGCTGGCCGCCGATATTGACGTGCCGCCCAGCCGCATCAGCGAGCTGGTACACGGCAAACGCCCGATTACCGCCGACACGGCTTTGCGGCTGGGCCTGTTCTTTGGCATGGAGCCGCGCTTCTGGATGAACCTGCAAACCGAATACGACATGCGCGTGGCCACCCGCACCCTGAGCGAAAAAATCGCCCCCAGGGTGCGTGTCTTCCAACCGCCTGCCGTGGCCGGTTGATGGAGATAAATTGGTAGCTGCTACCGCTGTCCCCATCATCATTTCCATCACTTCTTATTCAAAATGCACTACCGCGATCTGCGTGACTTCATCGCGCAACTGGAAAGCCGGGGCGAACTGCGCCGCATCAGCGCCCCCGTTTCGCCCCACCTGGAAATGACCGCGCTGGCCGACCGCGTGCTGCGCTCGGGCGGCCCGGCGCTGCTGTTTGAAAACCCCACCGGCCACCGGATGCCTGTGCTGGCCAATTTGTTCGGCACACCGCAACGGGTGGCCCGCGCCCTGGGCGTGGCGGGGCTGGAGGAAATCCGCGCCTTTGGCGAAGTGCTGGCGCAACTGAAAGAGCCGGAGCCGCCACGCGGCATGAAAGACCTGTGGGGGCGGCGCGACCTGATCAAGACCCTGTGGAGCATGGCCCCCAGCATGGTGCGCCGCCCGCCCTGCCAGGAGGTGGTGATCGAAGGCGATGCCGTCGATTTGGGCACATTGCCCATCCAGCACTGCTGGCCCGACGACGTGGCCCCGCTCATCACCTGGGGCCTGACCATCACGCGCGGGCCGAACAAGAAGCGGCAGAACCTGGGCATCTACCGCCAGCAGGTGATCGGCAAGAACCAGCTCATCATGCGCTGGCTGGCGCACCGGGGCGGCGCCCTGGATTTTGCCGAGCATGGCAAGCTGCACCCCGGCCAGCCCTACCCCGTGGCGGTAGCCATCGGGGCCGACCCGGCCACCATCCTGGGCGCGGTCACGCCGGTGCCGGATACGCTGTCGGAATACCAGTTTGCCGGTCTACTGCGCGGCGCCCGCACCGAAGTGGCCGACGCCATGACCGTGCCGCTGCAAGTGCCCGCCAGCGCCGAGATCGTGCTGGAAGGCCACATCCACCCCGACCCCCACCACCCCAGCGGCTGGCAGCACGCGCTGGAAGGGCCGTATGGCGACCACACCGGCTACTACAACGAGTGCGCCGAGTTCCCCGTCTTCACGGTCGAGCGCATCACCCGGCGCCAGGACGCCATCTACCACAGCACCTACACCGGCAAGCCGCCGGACGAGCCGGCCATGCTGGGGCTGGCGCTGAACGAGCTGTTCGTGCCGCTGCTGCAACGCGCCTTCCCGGAGATCATCGACTTCTACCTGCCGCCCGAGGCGTGCAGCTACCGCATGGCGGTGGTGCGCATCCGCAAAGCCTACGCAGGCCATGCCCGGCGCGTGATGATGGGGGTGTGGAGCCACCTGCGCCAGTTCCTCTACACCAAGTTCGTCGTCGTGGTCGATGAGGACATCGACGTGCGTGATTGGAAGGAAGTCATCTGGGCCATGAGCACGCGCATGGATCCGGTGCGCGACACCATGCTGCTGGAACACACACCCATCGACTACCTGGACTTTGCCTCGCCGGTCAGCGGCCTGGGCGGCAAGATGGGGCTGGACGCGACGAACAAGTGGCCGGGCGAAACCCAGCGCGAGTGGGGCCGCGTCATCGCCATGGATGCCGAGGTGACGCAAAAGATGACGGCGCTGGCCGAACACCTGAGACTATAAAAAACAAAGCTTTTACCGCTGAAATACAAAGGGATTCAGATAGAAAATGATCTGAATCCCTTTATTTATTTGCGGAAAAAGCTAGCAATTCAGAAGCTTTCCCAATCGTCTCCCGACCCGGCAGAAGACGGGGCCACAGGCTTGGCGGCAGGACGCTGCAACGCCCTGGCGGCGGTGGCCGCTGGCGGGGCCGCAACGGGCTGGTGCGTGGCAGGCTTGCGTGCCGCCGCCGTCACGGCCTTGGCCGCAGGGGTAGGGGCGGCAACCGGCGCAGGCTTGGCGGATGCAGCGGCAGGGGCCGCAACCGGCGCCCGGGCTTTGGCGGGCTGCGCCCCAGCGTGCAGCTGAAACACGGCCACGGCCTGCACCAGATCGGCGGCCTGGCTGCGCAGGCTGGCGGCTGCGGCGGCCATTTCCTCGACCAGTGCAGCGTTTTGCTGGGTGGCGTGGTCCATCTGCGTAATGGCTTCGCCCACCTGGCCCACACCGGCGCTTTGCTGGCTGCTGGCGGCGCTGATTTCCCCCACCAGATCGGTCACGCGGCGGATGGCAGCGACCACCTCCTGCATGGTGCTGCCCGCCTGATCGACCTGCTGGGTGCCTTGCTCGACACGCTGCACGCTGTCGGTGATGAGGGACTTGATCTCCTTGGCCGCCTCGGCGCTGCGCCCGGCCAGGGCCCGCACCTCGCTGGCCACGACGGCAAAGCCCCGGCCCTGTTCCCCGGCGCGGGCCGCTTCCACGGCGGCATTGAGCGCCAGGATGTTGGTCTGGAAGGCAATGCCGTCGATCACGCCGATGATGTCGGCAATCCTGTGGCTGGCCTCGGCAATGCCGCGCATGGTGCCCACCACCTGCTCGACCACCGCACCGCCCTGCACGGCCACGCTGCTGGCCTGCTGGGCCAGCTGGTTGGCCTGGCTGGCGTTGTCGGCGTTGTGGCGCACGGTGGAACCCAGTTCCTCCATCGAGGCAGCGGTTTCCTCCAGGGCGCTGGCTTGCGATTCGGTGCGGGCCGACAAATCCTGGTTGCCCTGGGCGATCTCGGCACTGGCCCCGGCCACCGCTTCGCTGCCCTGGCGCACCTGACCGACCACCCGGGCCAGCGCTTCGCGCATCTGCTCCATATGGGCCATCAGGCTGGTGCCATCGCCCGACCTGACGGGCACGGCCACCGCCAGATTGCCCGCAGCAATGGCACTGGCGACATGGGCGGCGGTATCGGGTTCGCCGCCCAGAGCATGGGTCATCGAGCGGGTCAGGCGCCACGCGGTGAAGGCTCCGGCCACGGTGGCAATCGCCGCGACGATGAAGAGCACCACGGCGGTGCGGTCGGCGGTGTTCTCGATGCTTTCGGCCAGGGCCTTCATGTCGTTCTGCTGCACCGCGATGGCCTCGTTCACCAGGGCAAAGTACGACCCCAGAATAGGCCGGGCTTCCAGGCGCAGCATTTGGCGGGCGGCATCTTTCTGCCCCTCCTCATCCAGGGCGATGATTTTGTCGATGACCGGCTCATACCGCTGGCGCACGTCCTGGAGCTTGCCCAGCGCTTCCCTGCCCGCAGCAAGGCGGACCTTGGCTTCCAGCTCCTGCAGAAGCTGGCGATTGGCCTCGCGGTTCTTCAGAACGTTGCGCTTTTCGGCCTCCCGATCCTGGGGGTCGATCGACAGCAAGAAATTGCGTATCGACGTCCCCTGCACGTTCACGAAACCAGACACCTGGGCAAACTGATTGGCGATGACCATACGGCTTTCAATCAGCAGTTTCGTGTCATTCTTGATACCGATCAGCTGCACCGTTCCCACCGCAGCCATGATCACCCCGGCCACAATCACCAAGGCAAACCCCAAAGCCAACCGAGTCCCTACCGTCATCTTCGACATAGATCACCTCCATGGCAAAAAACCGCCCTGCGACAAAAGCAAAGCGTTGCTTTAAAAGCCTGATTTTTCTTCTTTTTCGGGCACGGACGCACTGGCGTTAGCCCTCGACTTCAATAAATTGATATTGTTATTGGAAATAAAAATGAGCTGTCTCCGCACAAAAACAAAAGGCTTTGGGCATATAAATACCCAAAGCCTTTATCAATAAAGCGGAACAAGCTATCTTATTGTTCAACCACCCCTGCCCCCTGGGGCGGCTGAAATTGAAAATCGCCTGCCGGCAAGTGGGACCGCAGTTGCACCTGCTCGAACCGCAGCACCGATTGCTGGCCAAAGCTGTCGAAAATCTCCAGCGCAGCCAAACCGCCCTGCGCGGTAAAGCCCACCCGCAATTGCTGAATCTGGCCATCGTGGTTCTTCGGCATGGCCTGCACCCACTCCAGGCCATCGGCGTCCGGCTGCGGCTGCAGGGTGAAATCCTTGCGCAGCGCCGCCATGTCCTGCACGCTGGTCAGCAGCGCAGCCGGGGTGCCGGCCAGGGCATCGCCCTGCGGGCGGCGGGTGACCTGTTCCAGGTCTTCGTCGTAAAGCCACAGCGTCTGCCCGTCGGCCACGATGGTCTGGGCAAAGGGCCGGGTGTAGACGAACTTGAACTTGCCGGGCCGCTGAAAGCTGAAACTACCGCCGCTGGTCTGCACGCGCGGCGGCTGGCCGGCCTTGGCCGGACTGGTCACCGTCTGGGTGAATTGCGCAGTGCCGGCCTTGGCGCTGCGCACAAAGGTTTCCAGACTGGCCAGGCCATCGGCCCAGGCCGGGGCAACGGGCGCCAGGGCGGCAGACAGGGCCGCCAGGGCAGCAACGACAAGTTTTTTCATAACAAGATTTTCCTTATTCCGGGCGGGCAGGCACCAGCACTTCGCGCTTGCCACTGGCCGTGAGGGCACTGACCAACCCGGCCCTTTCCATCTGTTCCAGCAAGTTGGCCGAGCGGTTGTAGCCAATGCCCAGCTTGCGCTGCACATAGGAGATGCTGGCCTTGCGATCTTGCAGCACGACCTGCACGGCCTGGTCGTACATCGCGTCCTGCTCGCCGCTGCCCGCGCCGCCTTCGCCCGGGTCGCCGCCCAGGCCGTCGTCGCCGCCGCCAGCGTCCAGCACACCGTCGATGTAGTCCGGCTCGCCCTGCTGCTTCAGATACGCCACAACGCGGTGGACTTCCTCGTCGCTGACAAACGCGCCGTGCACGCGCACGGGCAGGCCGGTGCCGCTGGCCATGTAGAGCATGTCGCCCATGCCCAGCAGGCTTTCCGCGCCCATCTGGTCGAGCACGGTGCGGCTGTCGATCTTGCTGCTGACCTGGAAGGCAATGCGCGTGGGGATGTTGGCCTTGATCAGGCCGGTGATCACGTCCACGCTGGGACGCTGGGTGGCCAGGATCAAATGGATGCCCGCCGCCCGCGCCTTTTGCGCCAGGCGGGCGATAAGCTCCTCGATCTTCTTGCCGACGACCATCATCAGGTCGGCCAGCTCGTCGATGACGATGACGATGTGCGGCAGCCGCTGCAAGGGTTCGGGCTGCTCCGGCGTCAGGCTGAAGGGGTTGCCGATGCTTTCCTCGCGGGCATGGGCTTCGTCGATCTTGGCGTTGTACCCGGCCAGATTGCGCACGCCCAGCTTGCTCATCAGCTTGTAGCGCTTTTCCATCTCGGCCACGCACCAGTTCAGGCCGTTGGCCGCCTGCTTCATGTCCGTCACCACCGGGGCCAGCAGGTGCGGAATGCCTTCATAGACGGACATTTCCAGCATCTTCGGGTCGATCATCAGCAGGCGCACGTCCTTGGCCTCGGCCTTGTAGAGCACCGACAGAATCATGGCGTTGATGCCCACCGACTTGCCGGAACCCGTGGTGCCCGCCACCAGCACATGCGGCATCTTCGCCAGGTCGGCCACCACCGGCTTGCCCTCGATGTCCTTGCCCAGGCCCATCGTCAGCAGGCTCTTGGCCTGGTGGTAAATCTGCGACCCCAGCACTTCGGACAGGCGGATGGTCTGCCGCCGCACGTTGGGCAGCTCCAGCGCCATCGTGGTCTTGCCGGGAATGGTCTCGATCACGCGGATGGACACCAGGCTCAGGCTGCGTGCCAGGTCCTTGGCCAGATTCACCACCTGGGCGCCCTTCACGCCCGTGGCCGGTTCGATTTCGTAGCGCGTGACCACCGGGCCGGGCGTGGCCTGCACCACCACCACGTCCACGCCGAAATCACGCAGCTTTTTTTCGATCAGGCGGCTGGTCATCTCCAGCGTCTCGGGCGCCACGCTTTCCTGGTGCGCCGGGGCAGCGTCCAGCAAATCCACCTGCGGCAACCCCTCGGTCGGCATGGCCGGCGCATCCTTGAACAGCGGCTGCTGACGCTCCTTGAACACCCGCTCGCTCGGTGCCACGGCCTGCGGCGGCGGTGCAATCACCACCGGGTCATGGTGGGCGGGGCTGTCGTGCTGCACATCCTGCGCCCGCTGCCGTGCCGCCTGCTTGCCCTGGGCGGTATCGCGCACCTGCTCGCGCCGCGCCTGCAGCTTCAGCCACAGCGTATCCAGCCCGGTGCCGATCTTCTGGGCCAATGCGCCCCAGGAGAAATCGAACACCCAGCCCAGCGCCGCCACCATCGCCAAAATGCCGACCACGCCGGAGCCGGTAAACCCCAGCCAGCGCATCCCGCCCACGCCCAGCATATAACCCAGCACCCCGCCGGCATGGCCGGGCAGGGCATCCTCGAAGCGGTACAGGCGGCTCCACTCCAGCGCACAACCGGCCCCCAGCAGCACCAGCAGCCCCAGCCAGAACTGCAAACGCTGCCCCAGGGTCGGGATCAACATCCCGGCCCCCGTGATCCAGCGCCAGAACGAGCGCAGCCAGACAAACACCGCCACGGCCCAGAGCCACCAGACGGAAAAACCAAAACCAAAATAGGCCGCATCGGCCAGCAGTGCCCCCAGGCGCCCCATCCAGTTGTGCAGCACCACCGTATCGGAAGCGCCCGAGGTAGACCACGCCGGATCCAGCAGCGAATGGCTGACCATCGCCGCCACACCGAACATCAGCACCAGCAGCCCGGCCAGCAGGCACATTTCATGGCCAAACCGCGCCAACCCCAAGCGTGTCGGGGTCGCAGCCAGCGCGGAGGCCGTAGAGGAGAAGGAATCTTTCATATGAAGGCGAAAGCTTACCCCAGGGCACCCCCAGGATCGGCCAAGCTTTCTACAATGTCCGGTTTCAGAACGTATACGGATTACTTCGCCATGAGCACCACCCAGCACGCCAAGGTTTTAATTCTCGGTTCCGGCCCGGCAGGCTATACCGCCGCCATCTACGCCGCCCGCGCCAACCTGAACCCGGTCCTGATCACCGGCATGGCCCAGGGCGGGCAGCTCACCACCACCACCGAAGTCGACAACTGGCCCGCCGACGTCAACGGCGTGCAAGGCCCGGAACTGATGCAGCGCTTTCTGGAACACGCCCAGCGTTTCGAGGCGCAAATCGTCTTCGACCACATCAACCAGGTCGATTTCTCCAAGCGCCCCTTCACCCTCACCGGCGACAGCGGCACCTACACCTGCGACAGCCTGATCATCGCCACCGGCGCATCGGCCAAATACCTGGGCCTGCCCTCCGAAGAAGAGTTCATGGGCCGGGGCGTCTCCGGCTGCGCCACCTGCGACGGCTTCTTCTACCGCGACCAGCCCGTCTGCGTCATCGGCGGCGGCAACACCGCCGTGGAAGAGGCGCTGTACCTGTCCAACATCGCCAGCACCGTCACCCTGGTGCACCGCCGCGACAAATTCACTGCCGAGCCCATCCTGGTGGACAAACTCATGGCCAAGGTGCAGGAAGGCAAGATCATCCTGAAAACCCACTTCACCCTGCAGGAAGTGCTGGGCGAGGCCAGCGGCGTCACCGGCATCCGCATCCAGAGCACCCAGGACGGCCACACCGAAGACATCGCCCTGCAAGGCTGCTTCATCGCCATCGGCCACGCGCCCAATACCGAAATCTTCAACGGCCAACTGGCCATGGAAAACAACTACATCGTCACCCAGGGCGGCCACAAAGGCTTTGCCACGCAAACCAGCGTGCCCGGCATCTTTGCCGCCGGCGACGTGCAGGACAACGTCTACCGCCAGGCCATCACCAGCGCCGGCACCGGCTGCATGGCCGCGCTGGATGCCCAACGGTTTTTGGAGCAGCAGGAGTAAGCGACTGCCGAATTGTTTTGTATATACAATAATCACCACCCATGATCTATGAATGGGATGAGGCCAAGCGCCGCGCCAATCTGGAAAAGCACGGCATTGACTTCGTAGATGCCGATCTGGTCATGGAAAGTGAATTTGTCTGGATCAGGGAGAGCTCGCGCAAAGACGAGCCCCGTCACCAAGCATTGGCCTATGTGTTTGACGTATTGATGGTGCTGTCCGTTGCGTTTGTTCAACGTGGCAAACGCAACCGCATCATCAGCTTACGCCCAGCCCATGCAAGCGAAAGGAGTGCTTACTATGACTGGCTTGAAAACAACTTCCCTGACCAGTGAACAAATGCGCGAGGCACGCAAACAAGGGCAATCCGCCAGCGACTGGGGCCGTGTGCGCCAAACCCTCGTCAACAACCAGCAGGCCCAAGAGCAAACCCAGGCCATCGCAGCAGCGATTGAACGCAAACGTGGCCGCCCCGTTCAAGGGGAGCCAAAAACAGCCATCTCCTTGCGTGTCCCCAACTCCGTCCTTGCCGCCTTTAAAAGCACCGGGCCAGGCTGGCAAACACGCATGGCCGACGCCCTCCAGGAGTGGTTGCGCACGCATCAAACCACATAAACCCAACTCCACGCTATAATGCGCGGCTTTGCTACTTGCGCCCCAACCGCTTGGCAGCATGGGTTACCGCCACCCACAATGGCGAGGTGAGGTAGCCGGCAGTCCATGCTGGCCACTGTAAAACTTGAATCGGAGTGTCCTCATGGCACGCGTATGTGAAGTAACAGGCAAAAAGCCTGCAGTGGGTCACAAAGTTTCCCACTCCAACATCAAAACCAAACGCCGCTTTCTGCCCAACCTGCAGTACAAGCGCTTCTGGGTCGAAAGCGAAAACCGTTGGGTGCGCCTGCGCGTCTCCAGCGCCGCCCTGCGTCTGATCGACAAGAACGGCATCGACGCCGTCCTGGCCGACATGCGTGCCCGTGGCCAAGCTTAATTTCTAGCTAACTTCAAGGAGAAATAGTCATGGCTACCAAAGGCGGACGCGAAAAAATCAAGCTGGTCTCCACTGCTGACACCGGCCACTTCTACACCACCACCAAGAACAAAAAGACGACGCCTGAAAAGATGTCGATCATGAAGTTCGACCCCAAGGCTCGCAAACACGTCGAGTACAAGGAAGCCAAGATCAAGTAATCAATTACTTATCTGCAACTTCCCAAAAAACCGCCACGGCGCACGCCCTGGCGGTTTTTTTACGCGCGAAATTTTCGATATTGCGTGGATACATAGGTGTAAATTCATCCATCAAGTGGCGGAATTTACACATCTCCCTTCCACAGCACATCCCATCACATCCCCCCATCCCCCCCCTACGCAGCCGCTCATCCTGCCCCGGCTACCGCTCATCCAGCACCATGAAACACCTTGGGAGCCATTACCTATAGTCGGCACCCAAATGCTGAACTCCCCTCGATCCCCCAGAAAACAACAAGGCTTCACCCTCATTGAGCTGATGGTGACCATCGTCATCCTTGCCGTATTGGCCACCATTGCCGTCCCCAGTTTCATCCCGCTCATGGAACGCTGGCGCGTACGCGGCGCAGCCGAAGAATTGCAATCGACCCTCTACTACGCCCGCTCCGAGGCCATCAAGCGCGGCGGTGGGGTCACGATTAGCGTCATTGACGATGACTGGGCCAACGGCTGGGAAGTCAATGGCATCGATGCCGATGGCGACGATGAACTGCTGCAAACAACTAGCGCATCCACCAGCTTGGCCATCAACGAAGAAAGCGATGCCACCGAACTCGCACTGGATCGCTGGGGTGTCATCACCCCAGCCGCCGATTTTCTGCTAACCCCCACAGGCAAGGACAAAAACGATGCTAGCGCCGTCCGGGTCTGCATCAACTCCAGTGGGCATGTCCGGCACCTGCCGGGCAACGGCAGTTGCACTCCACCGCCCGCTCCCGACCCTACTCCATAGAGGTTCCGCCGTGCAGCATCCCCGCTATCCCTCCCATCTGCTAACCCAAGGCTTTACCAACGTAGAGCTGATGGTCACTGTGGCCGTGCTGGGCGTGCTCACTGCCATTGCTGCCCCCAGCTTTCGCCCCCTGTTTGAACGTTGGCGTGTTCACCAAGCGACCAGCGACCTGGAAAACTCGCTGTACTACGCTCGCTCCGAAGCCATCAAACGGGGCGGCAACATCACCATGGAGAAATATGCCAACACCGCAGGTGGTTGCCAAAACGCCAGCACCACCCAGGAATGGGGCTGCGGCTGGGTCATCTGCCATGACAAGGACAACAACGGCACCTGCCACGCCACCAAAGACCCCAAGCTGCAAGAAGTGCGCCTATCAGGCGACGTGAACGTCATGCGCAAGCCCTCAGGCAAAAGCCTGAAATTTGACCGTTATGGCATGACCAATGGCAACAACACCTTGAGTTTTACCCTGCTGCCTGCCTCCTCCGGTGTCAGCTCGAACGACACCAAAACCCTGTGCATGGCCTCTGGTGGCCGGATTCGCACCCTTTCCGGCGAAATTGATTGCAAGAAACAATTATGAAATACCACTATTCATCAATACCTGCCCTTTATCGTCGCCAGCGCGGTATTACCCTGCTCGAATCCTTGGTTGCTTTGATAATTTCCATGCTGGGCATTCTTGGCATTCTTGGTATGCAAATGCGCACGCTGACGGACACTCAAACTACCGTGCGCCGTGCTCAAGCCATTCGCTTGATTGAAGATCTGAGTGAGCGCATGCGTGTCAATCCCAATGCCCTGACCCAAATCAACGAATACGTTTCCGGCTTTGGCGATGGTGATAGCGACGATGGGCCACCTGATGACGCCTGCGCCACCGGCTGCGAACCTAAGGAGCAAGCCGACTATGACATATGGGCCTGGAAACAATCCGTAAGAAATCTCCCACTCGGACAGGCCAATATCTTTCTAGCGCCCGGCGAAACCGATGACAGCAACCGCAGACAATTGGGCATCATTATCAGTTGGCGTGAAAATGAACGCAACGATGCCGATGAGAATTACCGCGATGCCATCAATGCCGTAAATTCCGCTGGCGATACCGATGACGACAATGCCTGCCCCGCAGACAGGATATGCCATCTCCAATACATCTCCGTTCCCGCACGATGCGCCCCCTATGGCAGTGGCGCAAGCATTAAATACTACTGCTCATAAAAAATTATTACTATGCAACATATAAAAAAACCCCTTCCCGACCAGAAAGGTTTAACGCTGATTGAATTACTGGTAGGTCTATCCGTTGGCCTACTGGTCATTGGTGTAGCCTCTGTCGCACTCTTAGCATCACGCGGCGTATCAGGGAGCGTCAGGGACTCCAGCGGGCTTCAGCAACAAGCTGCTTACGCCATGCGCGTCATTGGACAGCATACACGCCAAGCCGGCTCTTTGTATTTAGAAATGAATCCGCCTGGGCAAGAAAACTCTGTTGTTTTCCTGAAAAGAGAAGGCAACATCATTACCACCAACTCCAACAACACCAGCCTGACGACCTATTTTAGCTCTGATGGCAGCAGTCTTTCCAGAAACTGCCTAGGCAACACCCCAACCCCAAATACCGCTAACACCCCCATCAGCAACAGTTTTGCTTTACACGCTGCAACCAATTCTTTGCGTTGTGAAGGGCAGCCCATCATCAATCAGGTGGCAGACTTCAAAATACGCTATCTGGTGCAGAAAAATGGCGCTACAGGCGAAACCAATATCACCTATACCGATAGCCCGAATGCCAGCGATCAAATCCAGGGCATTGAAATATGTCTAGTGCTTTATGGCACCGAGCGCATTGACCTGCCCGCAGGCACCAGCTACGCAGGCTGTGATTTTGATAATGATGGCAAGCCTCGTGCAGTAGATATAACTGAGCTGACGGGTGAACGCGCCAGCCGTATGCACCTGGTATTTCGCAATGTTTTCCAACTGCGTCCCCAGGGTGAACTGTAATGATGAACAAACATAACACCACCATGCACGCAAGCCAACGACAACACGGCATTGCCCTGTTTATTGTCATCGTCTTTGTCATGCTCTCCATGCTGTTGGCATTATGGGCATCTCGCACCTCTATTTTTAATGAAATGGTTGTGGGTAATGATGCAGATTATCAACGTGCCTTTGAAGCGGCACAAGCCATGCTGCAAGATGCCGAACTAGATATCCGCAATGAAAACGCCGATGGCACCGTTTGCACCACCTGCCGCAAAGCCATGATTTATGCCGATGCGACCACCAACCCAAAAAAACTCCCAACTACTGTCTCTGAACGTGAAACACTGCTGGCTGAACTAGACAACGAATCCACCCAATGTAAAAACGGGCTATGTATGCGCCGTACAAACAGAACCGTCAGCGGCACAACAATAGAGCCATGGACAGCAGCAGACCTGAATGACCTGGCAGCCAAAGGCATTGGGGCACGCTACGGTGAATATACCAAAGCAGAAAGAGGTGAACACACTAACCCTCTCCTGAACTGGGTGAACCATGCCGACCCGATCAAAGTGCAAGAAACCACCAATGCTTGGTACTGGATTGAAATCCTGCCCTATGTGGACGACACCGGCGGCGGTGTGGAAATACTGGGTGAAGGGAGCAACAAAAACCTCTGGCTACCCGTACTGGGGCAAGAGCGCGTAGCCTACCGCGTTACTGCTATGGCTAGGGGACTGAAACCCAATACCCAAGTGATATTGCAACAGGTCTATATCCGCCGTTACCACAGCGGTGATGGTGACGATATTTAATCTCGCATCAAACTATTCTTGCCACCTCTTCATTAAAAAAGGAGCGCACCATGTCAAAAATCCATAAAAATAATATCCCTCGGCATTTTGAGAAAAAAATACTCGGCCTGGCCGCAGCGACTTTATTTTTGCCGCACAGTGCTCAGGCTTTAAACTTGGTGCAAGAGCCACCTATTCCCAAGGCCAGCTCTACCTATGTACCGCCTAACATCATCATCTCTGTAGATGATTCGGGGAGTATGAACTACCGCTTGGATCAAGAAAATGCTACTGGAGCCACTGACGAAAAAAAACCCGTAAATGGAGTTTGGCCCAGTACCAGCAGGCGTATGAATGTATTGAAACACTCTTTACAACAAGTGTTTAAAGATGATGATTTGATAGCAACCGGAAAGATTCGTTTGGCATGGCAGGTCATGCACGCCAATGGTGATGTAACGAGTGATGAAAAAAACGTTAATAGTGCCACTATGAAAATCAATTCTATGCGACCTATTGACGCGGAGATAACTACCAGTTCAGGTGGTAGAAATCCAACCATCACTACAACAACCCACCGAGCAAATTTTTTGAAATTTGTGGATAATCTTTCCTCAAATAGTGGCACACCATCCCATACGATGTTTTCCCAAGCGGATGCCTATATGCGCCGCGATCTTAGTCCCAATGGGCCATGGTCTACCGATCCAGGCGGCACTGGCACAAAAAGCACTGAATACTTGGGCTGCCGCCGCAATTACCACATCATGATGACCGATGGCCGTTGGACTGGAACGGCAACGGGTAACCAGCAAGATGGAAAAGACTGGGAAGCCTATGGCACAGGAGAGCGCCAGCGCAAAGCCTATAGCACCTCCTCTGATCAGACCCAAATATACCGAGACGACGAGGAAAGCACCCTGGCCGATTGGGCCTTCAAAAGTTGGATGGAGCCATTGCAAACATCGGGTTTGCAACACACAGACCAACTCAAACCCGCCCAAGAATACCAAGATGCACCAGGCACCGAAACATTTACCCAAACAAGGGTTGTTACACCAGCCTATGAGACTTGCAACAGCTACAGTCAGGTTTGTGTTAGATGGAGAAATAATGGAAATTGTCGGGAGTATGAAAATCAATGCACTGGAGGATGGACTTCACATCCTGAAAAATCAGAAACTAAGACCGTCGACCTAGAAAAATATTGGAATCCTAAATACAACCCCGCCACCTGGCCTCATATGGTTACTTATACCATCGGTTTCAGTGATTCGGCAACGACATGGCCAGGCGCATCTAATATTCAAATACCAACACTTGCAGCAGCCACCTCCGATACGGATAAAGGGGGCTATGTAGGCTACGACAAGGGATTTATTGATTTAGTGACAGGCTGGGAAACTTGGCCGAAAATGAATCGTTCAAATACTGGTAACGAAGCCGCTGGGAAAGAAGTGCGCTCTCTTGACTTGTGGCATGCTGCCATTAACGGCCGAGGACGTTTTTATCCTGTAACCAAAGGCGAAGACTTGGAAAAAGCCTTCCGTTCCATTATCGGAAAAATCAATGAAGAAAACGCCCCCCTGCCCCCGGCGGTTAATGTAGGTAGCGCAGCCAGCGGCTATAGCGTGGCGGAAAACAATGCCGGTATCTTTGTCGCAGGCTACAGCCCCGAAGATGCCTGGCGCGGCTGGGTGCAATCGGCCGCAGCCGTCACTCCGGAAGAAGTGACCTGCGGCGTACATGAAGACGAATTCATAGAACGAGAGGAGGGCCAGGAAGTCGCCCCCGATGAAGAGGGTACAGGAGCCGCACCTGGAACCTGCGTGCGTTTTCCCAGCCCCGTCGATGGTTGGGAGGACAAAACCACCGCCGAGCGCCTGGATGCCCTGAGCAACGATGCAGTAAAAACCAGCGCTGGCCGCTTGATTCTGAGCTGGAATGACGAAAATGCAGCAGGCGCCCAATTTCTGTGGGATACGGATAACACCACCTATATGAGCGCTGCGCAAAAAGCCCTGCTAGGTAAATCCAGTGGCGATACCGGCCTGACCGTGGAAAACAGGGCGGAAAACATCCTCAACTACATCCGGGGCGACCACTCACTGGAGAGCGGCACCAACGTCAGCACCGACAAACCCTACCGCAAACGCATCAGCCGCCAGGGCGATATTGTCAATTCTGAAATCTGGTACACCGGTGGTCCAATCAGCAACTTTGGCCTGTCAGGCTATACCAGTTTTGCCAAAGCCAATGTCAACCGTACTCCCATGCTGTACGTAGGCGGAAACGATGGAATGCTGCACGGTTTCTCGGCCTTGGACGGCACCGAGAAAATCGCCTACGTGCCCCGTGGCGCATTCGCTAATTTGAAGCATCTGACACACCCAGACTTCAATTACGATCATAAATACTATGTCGATGGCTCACCCATGACTGGCGACATCAAAGTCGGCAGTAGTGCCACCGACTGGCGCACCGTGCTGGTCGGCACCATGGGCGCAGGTGGCAAAGGCTATTTTGTGCTGGATGTGACCGACCCCAGTGCTGCGGGTTTTAACGCCAGCGCAGCCAGCACTCTGGTCATGCTGGACAAAACACGGGCCAATAATGAAACCATCTCTGGCGACCTAGCTGATCTTGGCAACATTACCGCCCAGCCCGCCCGCAATCCCAGCAACTTGCAGCAAACCACACAAATTGCCCATTTAAATAATGGCCGCTGGGCCGCCATCCTAGGCAATGGCTACAACAGCGAAAATCAGCGTCCGGTATTGCTCATCCAATACCTGGATGGTGATAAATCACTGCAACGCATCCAGGCCACCAACCATACCAAAGGCACAGGCCATGCCGCAGATAATGGCTTGAGCGCCCCCACCCTGGTAGATTTGGACGGCAACGGTACGCCCGATATAGTTTATGCCGGTGACAACCTGGGCAATATATGGAAGTTTGATCTACTCGACAGCGATCCGACCAAATGGAACGTGGCCTTTGGTATCAACACCCCCCTGTTCACCGCCAGAGGCCCAGTAGCCCTGAACGGTGAGCGCAACCAGGTACAGCCCATTACCGCAGCGCCCATCGTGCGGGCCAACAACCGGAATATGACCGTGCAAGTCGATGGCGGGGGTACAAAAACCAGAGCTATTGGCGGTTTGGTCGTGGCCTTTGGCACAGGCCGCAACTTGACGGCCAATGACCGCGCCACCGATGTACAGCAAAACGTACAAACCCTGTACTCCATCATCGACACCACCAGCTATACCCGTGAGAACGGTCAACTGAAAATCCATGCTGGTACTGCGGGCTGCACCACCACCTCAGCCACCGCCTGCGTGCTGCCCCCAGCAGCCATAGGCACACTAGCTGAGGACGGTGCCCCCTTGGCCAAGCGTAAACTTCAATATCTAGAAAATGATGACAGTCACCGCACACTAACGGTGGTGGACGAGTTGAATAAAACCACCTGGAAAAACTACAAAGGCTGGTATGTCGATTTTCCCGATACAGGTGAGCGCCTACTCAAACCCATGCAGTTTTACGCCGGTACAAATATTTTGGCTGTGTATTCTGAGTTACCGGACGGAACACGCAGCGCAGAAAACCAGGGCGTAAATGAAAGCTGCTCCCCCGCCACTGTATTGGCGGCAGAGGGTGTGCAAATGCGTTCCTTTATTAACATCATGGATGGCACAGCCCCTGCCTTCCAGATTGTGGATTACAACGGAGATGGCATATTCAATGCGCTAGATAAAAATGTTATCGGCAAAAAGGTTCCCAAAGGCTCCCCGCTTCTGATGGCCAATTTACAAGGTGGTCTGGACAAAACAGGGGGCGGTAGCGAAGCCCTGGCCCCCATTCCAGAACAATCCATGCGCCCCAACTGGCGGCAATTGCAATAAAGCAGATATTCTTTCTATTTATAGATAAAAGGTCTTTTGTGCATACACAACGCCATATCCCTACTCGCCCTTCACAAAAGGGCTTCACCCTGATCGAAGTCATGATCGTCGTGGCGATCGTCGGCATCCTGAGTTCCATCGCCTACCCCAGCTACACCGAATATGTGCGCAAGGGCCACCGCGCCAGCGCCAAGGCGGCGCTGCTGCAGGCGGCACAGTGGATGGAACGGGCTGCCACGGCAACAGGAGCTTACCCAGCTACCACAAGTTTCCCTGACAACTTAAAAACTGTGGAAGGTGATCGCTATACCGTTAGCATCAATACCGCAAACGACCGCAGCAGCTACACACTGACCGCCACCCCGAAAGGAGCGCAATCCGGTGATAAATGCGGCAATTTCACCCTGACCAATACAGGTGCGAAGGATGTCAGTGTCTCCGGCAAGAAGGCCGAATGCTGGGGCCAATAATGCTCTAGCATCCAGGGCATGACTGACCATGCCATGTATATGCAGGAAGCGCTTGGGCTGGCCGCCCAGGCGCTTTTTTTATCCAAGACCAATGCCAGTTAAGGATGCTCTGCACGAATCCGTCTGCGATGTGCTTGACCATGCCTGAAGCCCAGACAATACAAGCATGAAGCAAAGCAGCCTGGGCCTGAGCAACACCACCAAACGCACCCGCAAGCGCGAATTTCTCGATGCCATGGAGCTGGTGGTGCCTTGGGCTGAGCTGGTCTCGCTGATAGAGCCCTACGCACCCGAGAGTGGGCGCCGGGGCCAGCAGCCATTTGCAGTGAGCACGCTGCTGCGCATCCACTTCATGCAGCAGTGGTTCAAACTCAGTGACCCCGCCATGGAAGAAGCCTTGCACGACGTGCCAGCCTTTCGGGACTTTGCAGGCCTGTCCCACTGGGACGCACAGATCCCCAGTGAATCGAGCATCCTGCGCTTTCGTCACATGCTGGAGCGCCACAAGCTGGCCGATCAGATCCTGGCCACCGTGAATGCGCTACTGCAAGCCAAGGGGTTGCAACTCAAGGCAGGCACCGTAGTGGATGCCACGCTGATTGCTGCGCCCAGTTCAACCAAAAACCAAAGTCACGAGCGTGACCCCGAGATGCACCAAAGCAAGAAGGGCAACCAGTGGTACTTCGGCATGAAGGCGCACATCGGGGTGGATGCGGACTCGGGCCTGGTGCACACGGTGCGGGGCACCAGCGGCAACGTGAGCGATGTGGTTGAAGCCAACAGCCTGCTGCACGGGCAGGAGACAGACGCCTTCGGCGATGCGGGCTATCAGGGAGTAGACAAACGCAGCGACGCCAAGAAGGAGGTGCGCTGGCATGTGGCCATGAAACGAAGCGTGCGCCAGGCGCTGGACAAGGACAAGCCCGTAGATGCGTTGATCGAGCAGCACGAGAAGATCAAGGCGAGCATCCGGGCCAAGGTGGAACACCCGTTTCGAATAATCAAGCAGCAGTTCGGGTATGTGAAGGTGCGCTACCGCGGCCTGAAGAAGAACACGGCGCAGATCGTCACGCTGTTTGCGCTGAGCAACCTGTGGATGGTCAGGCACAAGTTGCAGGCCCTGGGACAGGTGCGCGTGCAAGGGGCGTAATGCCCGCCAAACCGGGGGAATTACGCTCGATACGCGCTTGAACTGAGCTTGGCGACTTGGTCGAGGCTGGTTTTACCTGTCAGGCGGGCGTGGCACGTTCACAAGTGATTCGTGCAGAGCATCCTTAACCGCAAACCACCTTGATCCAATTGCAAAATTGTGAACAAACGATTACTTTTGCACCATGTACACAGTCAAGCAACTGCCGGAGTTTTCCAACTGGCTGTCCAGCCTGCGTGACGGCATGACACGCCGCCGCCTTGCACGATGGCTGGAAAAGGTGCAACGCGGTCTTCTGGGGGATGTGCAGCCCGTGGGAGAAGGCGTATATGAGATGCGTGAGTTCTTTGGTATCGAAGGAGTATGAGCATGACCAAGAAGATGAACGTCGCCGATCTGCCTGAGTTCGATATGGCCGAACATCTGGACAGTGACCAGGCTATTGCCGAATACCTCAGCATCGTTCTGGAAGAAAACGATGCCGCTGAACTGACCCACGCACTGGGAACCATTGCCCGCGCCCGTGGAATGACAGAGGTGGCCCGCGCCAGCGGCCTGACGCGAGAGGCGCTGTACAAGGCCCTGCGTCCCACATCCCAACCGCGCTTTGACACCATCATGAAGGTGCTGCAGGCAATGGGATTGCAGTTCAGTGTGCAAGCTGTTACGCAATCTTGAGCGGCGTAGCACGCATTGATAATGCTCTAGCATTCACGGCATGACTGACCATGCCATATATATGCAAGAAGCGCTTGGGCTGGCCGCCCAGGCGCTTTTTTTATCCAATCCCAATCCGCGCGTGGGCTGTGTGCTGGTGGATGCGCAAGGGCGCGTGATTGGCCGGGGCTTTACCCAGCAGGCCGGCGGCCCGCACGCCGAGGTGATGGCGCTGCGCGATGCGGCGGCGCAGGGGCACAGCACCGAAGGGGCCACCGCCTACGTGACGCTGGAGCCATGCGCCCACCACGGGCGCACGGGGCCATGTTGCGATGCCTTGATTGCCGCCGGCGTGCAACAGGTGGTGGGCGCGATGACCGACCCCAACCCGCTGGTGGCGGGCCAGGGTTTTGCCCGGCTGCGTGCTGCCGGGGTGGCGGTGCAGGTGGGGCCAGGGGCGACAGAGGCGCATGAACTGAACATCGGCTTTTTCCACCGGATGCAACGGGGCCTGCCCTGGGTGCGGCTAAAGGCCGCTGCTTCGCTGGACGGGGCTACGGCCTTGGGCAATGGCCTGAGTCAGTGGATTACCAGCCCCGCTGCCCGCGACGATGGCCACCACTGGCGGGCACGCGCCTGTGCGGTGCTGACCGGCATCGGCACCGTGCTGGCCGATGACCCGCAACTGAACGTCCGCGCCGTAGCCACGCCGCGCCAGCCGCAGGTGGTGGTGGTCGATAGCCGGTTGCGCATTCCACTCGATGCCAAGGTTTTAAGAGCTGCGAGCGCTTGTATTATCTACACTTCAAGCACAAATCAACCCAAGATTGAAGCATTGCAAGCGCTAGGCACTACAGTTATTCAACTCCCCAACACCCAGGGGCAGGTCGATCTGGCGGCCATGGTGCGTGATCTGGCGCAGCGCCAGATCAATGAGCTGCACGTGGAGGCAGGCGCCATCCTGAACGGCGCATTGCTGGCCCAGGGGCTGGTGGACGAGCTGCTGCTCTACCTGGCGCCGCAACTGCTGGGCCTGGGCTGCCGGGGCATTGCCGCGCTGGGGCCGCTGGAGCAGCTGAGCCAAGGCGTGGCGCTGCAACTGCACGATGTGGCCCAGGTGGGGCCGGACCTACGCGTGCTGGCCCGGTGCGTGCGCGGCTAATTGCTGCTCCAGCCATTGGCTGATGGCGTTCTGGTCGGTCAGGATGCGCACCTGCTGGTAGGCCGTTTCGGCTTCGGGGTAGCGGCGGCGCAGCAGGTTGAGCCATTGCTTCAGGCGCCCGCCGCGCTGGTTGGGGGTGAGGTGCTCGCACACCAGCACCCAAAACCGCTGCATGTGGGGCAGCATCTGCGCCCAGGGCAGTAGCGGCGGCAAAGTGGCTGGAACGGCATCGGCAAACGTATCAACAAAAGGCACGCCCTGCGCCAGGGCAGCGCGGATGGCCAGGGCCAGGCCGGGGTCGGCGACGCTGCCCCGGCCCAGCATCAGGTCGGCGCAGCCCGATTGCTCGCGGCAGCGCAAGGCGTCCTGCACGCTCCAGATTTCGCCATTGGCAATGATGGGGATGTGCGGGCCGACGGCCTCGCGGATCAGCGGGATCTGCTCCCAGTACGCAGGCGGACGGTAGCCATCGGCCTTGGTGCGGGCGTGGACGACCAGCTCGCACGCGCCGCTTTCCACCATGGCCTGGGCGCATTCGCGCATCCGGCCCCGGTCGTCGAAGCCCAGGCGCATCTTGGCAGAGACGGGCAGATGCCCCGGCACGGCGCGGCGCACGGCGGCCACCAGGCGGGCAATGCTCTCCGGGTCCTGCAACATGGAAGCGCCGCCGCCATGGCGGTTCACGGTTCTGGCCGGGCAGCCGAAGTTCAGGTCGATACCCTCCGGCCCCAGGGTGGCGAGGAAGGCGGCGTTCTCGGCCACGCTCACCGGGTCGGAACCCAGCAATTGCGCCCGCACCGGCACGCCCGCCAGGGTGCGGCTGCCATTGGCCAGCTCGGGCATGAAGCGCAGAAAGACGCGTTCGGGCAGCAGCGTGCCGCTGATGCGGATGAATTCGGAAACGCAGCGATCCGCCCCGCCAATGCGGGTGAGCACGTCACGCAGCACGAAATCGAGCAAGCCCTCCATGGGGGCGAGTAGCAGTTGCATTGCCCATTCACACCTTTGTCATATTCACCGCTTGCAATAGCAGCTATTTCCACGCTTGCTGTTGCCGCTCGCACATTCCATGATTTTGCAAAAAACTGCCAAAGCCCTGGATGAACTCCAGCCCGGTTCACGAAGACTGCCCCAGCGGGCACGAACCGTGCTGCTGCTCGCTGGCGGCAAGACCTTGGAGGAGCTGCACGGACTGCTGGGCGGCGATCATGCCGCAGTCGCCCAGGAGTTGGTGGAGCAAGGGTATCTGCAACTGACGGACCATGCGGCGGCATCAACAGCAACGCATCCTGCCCCTGCGGCTTATCCGGAAGTACCTACTGACGGCCTGTCGACGGCAGGCACCCGCATGTATTTGTTCGACCTGTGCGAACGCCTGTTTGCCAACCGCCATGAGGCGCTGGCGCAATCCCTGCGCACCCAACTGCGCGAGGCACGCGATCTGGCCACGCTGCGCCACGCCGGGCTATCCCTGCTGGATGCCGTGCAAACCCATGCCGGCGAAGAGCGGGCCGCAGCGCTGCGCGAAAAACTGGGCGCTTTGCTCGACGCGCCGCCGCAGCCTGCCTGAAACATTGCTGCGAAGCGGGTTCAACTTGCTGGCACTACCGCGCCACCACCAGCCGCCACAGGGAGGTGACTTCGGCGGCCCGCGCTGTATGCAGCGGGTTCTGCCGATCCTGGGCCTTGGGGTGGCGCGGACGGGTGTCCAGACGGCCTGCCACGGCCAGCCCTGCTGCATCGAACCAGACCAGCAGATCGGCACGGCTGCGCAGGCCCAGGTGTTCGGCAAGGTCGGACAGGATGAGCCAGCCTTCGCCCCCCGGGCGCAGGCGGGCGGCCAGCCCATCGAGGAAGCCGCGCAGCATCCGGCTGTCGGGGTCGTACACGGCTTGCTCCAGGCTGGTCGTGGCCCGTACCGGCAGCCAGGGCGGGTTGCAGACGATGAGGTCGGCCTGACCGGGCGGGAACAAATCGGCATTGAGCAGCTGGACTTGCGCGGCCACGCCCAGGCGCTGGACGTTGTCCTGCGCACAGGCCAGCGCCCGCGCAGCGGTGTCGGTAGCCACCACCCAGGCCGCGCCCCGACGGGCCAGTACGGCGCTCAGAACGCCGGTGCCGGTGCCAATGTCCCAGGCCACGCCGTCGCGTTGGGTCGCTGCGGCAGGCAGGGGGGCCTGGGCCACCAGATCGACGTATTCCCCGCGCACGGGGGAGAACACGCCGTAATGCGGGTGGATGCGGTCGTAGCCGCCCAGGGTTTTGAGGGCGGGGATGTCCACGCCGTTCTTGCGCCATTCGTAGGCGCTGACGATGCCTTGCAACTCGCGCAGCGCTATCACGCGGGCAGGGCCGTCGGCCTGCGCTGGCCCCCAGGCTTGCGTGCAGGCAAGCTGCACATCCGGGGCGCGGCGCAGAGGGATACGGTAATCGGCCGTCAAGGGAATCAGCACGCTGCCCAGGATGTGCGCCCGCCGCGCCTGCATCTGGCGCTGCTGGTGAAACGCCTGGGCCGGCGTCGTGGCGATGGTGGCGGGCGCCGGTGCAGCGGCTTTCTTGCGGCTGCGTGCAGGGGCGTCCAGGCGGCGCTTCAAGGCATCCAGCAAATGGCGGGCATTAAAAAAATCGCCCTGCCAGAGCAGGGCGGTGCCTTCGCAGATCAGGCTGTAGGCAGTGTCGGCGGCGATACGGTCATCCGCCACCTGCAGGCGCGGAGGGCTGGCCCGGCCAGCTTCGCTGTGCCAGACCGCTTGCTGCGGCTGGCCCTGGTATTCCCATTGCAGCATGGCGGTTGTCAGATAAGCCGTTTAGCCGTTCAGCGGACGCTGCAGGCGCACTTCTTCGATCTTGATGGGGCCGACCTGGGCGGTCTTGGCGGTAGACATTTCGCGCTTGAACCCGGCCATTTCATGAAAGCGCAGGGCGCGTTCGTTGCGCAGCGGCACCCAGGCGGTGACGTTGGTGCAGCCTTCTTCGAGCAAGCCTTCGCGGGCGGCATCCCACAGGGTGATGCCGACGCCCTTGTTCCAGTGCGTGGGGGTGGCGTAGATGGCCCAGATTTCGCCCGTGGTCTGGCGCGATTTGGGGTCGCGCGAACGGTCGAAGCCGACAAAGCCGACGATCTTGTCGCCATCGACGGCCACCTGCACCTGGGGTTCGCAGAACTCGATGGCCTCGCGCCAGTAGGCCTGGCGCTTTTCTACCGAGGACATGGCTTTGAGCTGGTCATCCGGCACGATGCCACGGTAGGCCTCCAAAGCAGCAGCGGAATGGATTTGCGCAATGGCCTTGGCATCACGAAGCGTAGCGGGGCGAACCTGGTAGTGGGTGGACATGGGAGCAAACTAAAAACGATGTAGGGGAAAACGAAAGTACGCGATTGTCTGAGAATTGATTTTTTTTGCCAGTTTCTGGTGTAGGAAGCCATAAAGTGAAGTACGGCTGTTCGCCATTTCTTGCCCTGGGGCGATGGATATGCTAATGCAGGCAGTATTTTTTTTTGATAGCTTAGAGCGCTCTCAGGATATAGAAATCAAGGCAAAAAGAGCAAAAAAAATCCCTGTATCAAAAGATCCAGGGATGGGGGCGCCAGGGGCGTAAAGAGGGAATCGGCGCCTTTACGGCACCTCACGCGCCTGCACGTCGGTGACGTCCACGGCCACCTGGGGCAGCACGCCGCCGCGCTTGCTGGGCGGTGCCTGGCGCGTTTGCGCGGCAAAACCACCGGCCTTTTGCCGCATGTTCGACCAGGTGGCCGCAGCCCGGGTCGGCATGACCCAGGGCATGACAGGCCGCCCCGTCAGTCTGGCCCACAGTGCCCGCACACCCCAGACCATGGCCAGGATGACGCCTGCAGCCAGCACGCTCATGAAAAATACCACGCCGGCCAGAAGCAGCACCACGCGCACGACAAAACGGCTGAGATCTGAGAGAAATGCGTTCACAAGGGCTTCCTTTCTAGCGGTCTACCGCGACAGTCTGCGCGAATTCAAATACCCCTGGGTGGTTCACCGGATCGACACCCACGGCAATCACGCTCTTGGGCGGGAATTTACCCTCCAGCAGCAGGCGCGAGAGCGGATTCTCGATGCGCTGCTGGATGGCCCGCTTCAAGGGCCGGGCGCCGAACACCGGATCGAAGCCGACCTTGGCCAGCTCGTCCATCGCCTGGTCGGACACCTGCAGGTACAAATCCATTTTCTCCAGCCGGGCACGCAGGTGCTGCAACTGGATGTCGGCAATGGCGCGGATGTGCTGGGCGTCCAGACCGTGGAACACCACCGTCTCGTCGATGCGGTTCAGGAATTCGGGGCGGAAGTGGGTTTTCAGCTCATCCCAGACGGCATCCTTGATGTCCTGCGCATCCTGGCCGACCATGGCCTGGATCATGTGCGAGCCGATATTGCTGGTCATGACGATGACCGTGTTCTTGAAGTCCACGGTGCGCCCCTGGCCGTCGGTCAGGCGGCCATCGTCCAGCACCTGCAACAGCACGTTGAACACGTCCGGATGGGCTTTTTCCACTTCGTCGAGCAGCAGCACGGAATACGGTTTGCGGCGCACGGCCTCGGTCAGGTAGCCGCCTTCTTCATAGCCGACATAGCCGGGAGGCGCACCAATCAAGCGGGCCACGCTATGCTTTTCCATGAATTCACTCATGTCCACGCGCAGCAGGTGATCTTCGCTGTCGAACAGGAAACCGGCCAGCGCCTTGCACAGCTCGGTCTTGCCCACCCCCGTGGGGCCGAGGAACAAAAAGCTGCCCAAAGGCCGGTTCGGATCGGACAGGCCGGAACGCGAACGGCGGATGGCGTTGGCGACGGCGGAAATCGCCTCGTCCTGCCCGACCACGCGCTGGTGCAGCTTGTCTTCCATGAACAGCAGCTTTTCCTTTTCGCCCTGCATCATCTTCGCTACGGGAATGCCGGTGGCGCGGCTGACGACTTCGGCGATTTCCTCTGCGCCCACCTGGGTGCGCAGCAACTTGTGCGTCACGGCCTCCCCCTCTTCGCTGGCTTGCGCGGCTTTCAGGCGTTTTTCCAGCTCGGGCAGCTTGCCGTATTGCAGTTCGGCCACTTTGGCCAGGTCGCCCTTGCGTTGCAGTTCGGTGATCTGCAGGCGCACCTGGTCGATGTCCTTGCGCAGTTGCTCACTGCCCTGAGCGCTGGCCTTCTCGGCTTTCCAGACTTCTTCCAGGTCGGCGTATTCACGCTCCAGCTTTTGCAGCTCGTCCTCGATCAGACCCAGGCGTTTTTGCGAAGCCTCATCGGTTTCCTTCTTCATCGCCTCGCGCTCGATCTTGAGCTGGATCATGCGCCGCTCCAGGCGATCCATGACTTCGGGCTTGGAGTCGATCTCGATCTTGATCTTGGCGGCGGCCTCGTCGATCAGGTCGATGGCCTTGTCGGGCAGAAAGCGGTCGGTGATGTAGCGGTGGCTCAGTTCGGCGGCCGCAACGATGGCCGGGTCGGTAATGTCCACGCCGTGGTGCGCTTCATAGCGCACCTGCAGGCCGCGCAGGATGGCGATGGTGTCTTCCACCGATGGCTCCTGCACCAGCACTTTCTGAAAGCGCCGCTCCAGCGCCGCATCCTTCTCGATGTACTGGCGGTACTCGTCCAGCGTGGTGGCACCGATGCAGTGCAGCTCGCCACGCGCCAGGGCGGGCTTGAGCATGTTGCCCGCATCCATCGCGCCCTCGGCCTTGCCTGCGCCGACCATGGTGTGGATCTCGTCGATGAACAGAATCACCCGGCCTTCTTCCTTGGCCAAGTCATTGAGCACGGCTTTCAGGCGCTCCTCGAACTCGCCCCGGTACTTGGCCCCGGCCAGCAGGCCGGCCATGTCCAGCGACAGCACGCGCTTGTTCTTGAGCGATTCGGGCACTTCGCCCTCCAGAATGCGCTGGGCCAGCCCCTCGACGATGGCGGTCTTGCCCACGCCCGGCTCGCCGATCAGCACCGGGTTGTTCTTGCTGCGCCGCTGCAGCACCTGGATGGCGCGGCGGATTTCATCGTCGCGGCCAATCACCGGGTCGAGCTTGCCCTGGCGGGCGCGTTCGGTCAGGTCGAGGGTGTATTTTTTCAAGGCATCGCGCTGGCTCTCGCCCTCGGCGCTGTCCATGGTCTGGCCGCCGCGCACGGCGTTGATGGCCGCCTCCATGGCCTTGCGGGTCAGGCCGTGCTCCTTGGCCAGCTTGGCAGCCTTGGTGTCGCTGTCGGCCAGGGCCAGCAAAAACAGCTCGCTGGCAATGAACTGATCGCCGCGCTGCAAGGCTTCTTTTTCGGTCGCCTGCAGCAGCTTGCCCAGGTCCGGGCCGACCTGCACCTGGTCGTGCCCCTGCACCTGGGGCAGTTGCTTCATGGCGTTTTCCACCGCTGTAGCCAGCGCCGTTGCATTGACCCCGGCACGTTGCAGCAGGGCCTTGGGGCCATCGCTTTGGCGCAGCATGGCAGCCAGCAGATGCAGCGGGTCGATGTAGGCGTGATCGTTACCCAGGGCCAGCGTCTGGGCATCCGACAGGGCTTCCTGAAATTTGGTGGTGAGCTTGTCGATACGCATGGAATGCTTCCTTTACAACAAACAAAAATAGTTGTTGCCCAGATAACGACAGCGCCTGTGTTTTCAAGGCCGGGCGAGACAAAATCCCGCACATGCTCCCTCCGGCTCCTTAATCGCGGTACGCAGGTGCCGGCAAGGCGCACAAAGCAGCACCGGCCCCTCGGTACAACGGCAAGCCAAGCAGGTTTTCCGTAGCGCTGTGCGTCGGTGTCGGATATTCAAAACCTTCCAGATTTCTGGCAGCCACAAAAAACAAACGGCGTCTTTTTTGCGGCACTCCATAATCAGCGGCCATCAACTCCTGGTGCATCACTTGGTAGCCGATGGCTTGAAATGATTTATAAATCTCTTCAATCATATTTGCGCTCTTGACCTGCGCCAAGCCATAGACATTTTCCATGACCACAATTTTTGGCTGCAAATCTTCTACATGCCGAATATAGTCACGGTACAAAATACCCAATGGATCCTGGGTTGCCTTTTGTTTTCCTGCCACACTGAAAGGCTGACACGGGGGACCGCCGATGATGACATCAGGCGTTCCATGCATGAACATGCGCACAGTTGCTGGCGACAGTTCTACAATATCCGCACGGTGAAAGTTCCAGGATTTTCTATTTTGCTGGATGGTTGCTTCCACCCAAGGCTCTATGTCCGTGGAAAAACAGGTTTCAAAATCCATCCCCTCGCCGGAGGCCTGCTCAAACCCCAGATCCAGTCCCCCGGCTCCAGAAAAATAAGATGCGATACGCACCGAACCGGACATCCCCTGGTGCTGCAAATATTTTTTCACCTGCCGCGCCAGCGCACACGCCAACCCCACCGGCACGGCATTGCCTATTTGCTTCTGCACCTGCCCCAACGTGCCCATGAACACATAGTCCAGCGGAAATTCCTGCAAAACCGCCGCTTCCCGAGGAGTGATATACCGATTCTCTGTGGGATGAACGAATTTATTGAAAATATAAGCCGTCACCGTCAGCGAGGGCTTGTCCTGCTCCAGACGAATCAGCCGCATATTGGGGCCGCCCGTTTTTTTATCGCCCGTTCTTACAAAGCTCTCATGCTGCAGGTGTTCGGGCAAGTCCCCCATTTTTCCGCCAGGGGGCAGGTGCTTCATTCTTTCCAGAACGATCCCGGTGTATTTTCTGGTTTCATGGTTCGGTAAACTCATACCACCAGCTCCCGCAATACGGGATCTTCCAGGGTGATAAGGTAGTCAAAAACCCGTCTCATTTTTTCCCGGGGCAAAGCCTGCACGCCCGCAATGTTCTGAAGATCGTTTTCGCTGCCCCACAACATTCCCTGAAACGGCGCGACGTACTCAGCGCCATGCCGATAGGCGGGAAGATTGGAAACAATCGCCGTTTTCACTTCGACCCATTCTTGCGCCTGAGTGCCGATTTTCAGCGCCTGGTAAATACCTTTTTTAATATCATCCGTTCTGTCCATGCCTGCACTGGTTTTACCATCGCTAATGGATTCTTTGGCGGGCCAGGCATCCCGTTCCCGGGCAAGGGCCGGAGGTTGGCCACAGGCGTTGGTCAAATAATACGTCTTATTTTTCCGGTCTTTTTCTATATAAGCAATTTTCGCCTGCTTCCAGGACTGAACGCACTCATTCATGAAAGCCGTGTTCGCAGGATCGATAACAAAATCCACCAAAGGTTTAAATGGCCACAATTTATCACCTACCCGGCCAAGAGGGATGATTTTTTCAGGGCCATGTAAATACAATCCCGCTTCAGACTCCCGAAGCTGCGAGCTTGTGATGACGACATTCCTGTGCGGGCCTTGCAGGCTGCTTTCCGGCAAGGCAAACAGGAACGGATAGGTCAATAATGGCGCCGATTTCACCTCCGCCAGAATCACCGCGCCCGACGCATGGTGCAGAACCGCATCCACAAATTCAACGCCGCCCACCACACTGACAGCCGTGAATTTGTCGTAAAGCTGCTGGACAAACCTTAGCACCACCTCGCTGCTCAGCTTGCCCAATGCGCCAGACTGGGGTTTTATCGCCTTCTGGTACTGCCAGACGGATTGATGGACATGGCATGGAGCGCAAAGATTGATAAATCCAAGGTGGGCATTGTATTTATCGGAGATGTTATTGCATTGCTCAATCGATTTTTCGACCCCAGAGGCGGCATCCATATAGGCCGCTGACATGACAAGATCGAAACAAAATGCCTGAAGGGATGTGCCCCTCCCTTTCGACCAGTGCAACAGCCTGTCTATTTCATGGCGCCAGGGATAATCCGCAAGGGGTTCACGCCCCTGGATGTTTTCCAGACTGAATAACATGGTTTGAAAGCAATATTGCCCGGCTGGAAAAATCAGGCCTTCCCGGTGGAGCCGTACCCGCCCGTGCCGCGTTCGCTGGCATGGGAGAAGTCCTGCACTTCGTTGAACTGCGCCTGCACCACGGGCACGATGACCAGTTGCGCCAGGCGCTCCATCGGCTCCAGGGTGAAGGCGGTGGCAGAGCGGTTCCAGGCGCTGACCATCAGCTCGCCCTGGTAGTCGGAGTCGATCAGGCCGACGAGGTTGCCCAGCACGATGCCGTGCTTGTGCCCCAGGCCGGAGCGCGGCAGGATCAGCGCCGCGTAGCCGGGGTTGCGCAGGTGCATGGCCATGCCGGTGGGGATGAGCTGCCACTGGCCGGGTTCCAGCACCAGCGGGGCCTGGATGCAGGCCCGCAGATCGAGGCCCGCGCTGCCGGGAGTGGCGTAGGTGGGAGGGGTGTCGCGCAGCCGCGCGTCGAGAATTTTCAGATCAACTTGCATGGGCAGGGATTGTGCCCGCAAGTGCCCGCTTACTTGGCCTTGGCGGCCTGCAAGGCGCGGCGCACGCCCAGCACCACCCACAGCCCGATGGCCAGAGGGATGAATTCCGGCTTGAAGATGAAGGCGGCCAGAAGCGCCAGGCCAAACAAAAAGGACGCGGCCTTGGAAGGCTGCAAGGCCTTGGCGGCGGCAGCCTTTTGGCGCGGAGCCGCCGTTTTTACGGCCGGGCGTTTTTTGCCGGCACCGGGCTGAGCCGGGCCGTTTTTCTCCAGCATGGCCGATACCTGCCGCACGATGTCGGCGGCCTTGGGCGCAGCGGCTTTCGGTGCGGCGGTGGTATTGGTGACGTTGGACAGCGCAAATCCGCCGGTACGGGCGTGCTCCTGTTCGGCCCAGGCCATGAGCCGCTCGACGTAACGCACATAGTCCCCATCGGGCGGGCCGCTGTAATCGGTCAACGCAGGCGGCGGCAGGTGACGCAGATCGGATGGTGTTTTTTTCGACATGGCCCTCTCCCGACGGCAAAAAAATTCAGGTGGCAGGCTGGCCGCCCACGGACGGCAGGCGGCGGGCGATTTCCGCCACCAGGGCGTGGCCCAGCGCGGTTTTGCTGGCGCGAGGCAAGGCACTGCTGCCCTGGTCGTCGATCAGCAGCAGGGTGTTGTCGTCCTGCCCGAAAGTGGCGGGGCCGATGTTGCCGACCAGCAGCGGCACGTTTTTGCGCAGGCGCTTGGCGCTGGCATGGGCCAGCAGGTTGTCGCTCTCTGCCGCAAAGCCGACGCAATAAAGCTGGCCGCTGCGGGCGCGGTCACTGGCGGCGATGGTGGCCAGAATGTCCGGGTTTTCCACAAACGTCAGGCCGGGCACCTGGCCGCTGCCGTCCTTCTTGATTTTTTGTGCGGCAAATTCGGCAGGCCGCCAGTCCGCCACCGCCGCCGCCGCGATGAAGACGGATGCCGCATCTGCCGCGCCCTGCACCGCCGCCAGCATGTCGCGGGCCGATTGCACGTTGATGCGGCGCACGCCGCGCGGCGTCGGCAAATGTACCGGCCCGGCCACCAGCGTGACCTGCGCCCCCGCCGCCCGCGCCGCAGCGGCAATGGCAAAGCCCATCTTGCCGCTGGAATGGTTGGTCAGCCCGCGCACGGGGTCGAGCGCCTCGAACGTGGGGCCAGCCGTGATCAGCACCTGCTGCCCGGCCAGCCGTTTCGGCACGAAGCTGGCGGCAATGTCCTGCAGCAGCTCTTCCGGTTCCAGCATCCGGCCATCGCCGCACTCGCCGCAGGCTTGCTCGCCCTGGCCCACATCCAGCACCTGGGCGCCGTCGGCGCCAGCCTGGGCGAAGTTGCGCTGCGTGGCCGGGTGCGCCCACATTTCGCGGTTCATGGCCGGGGCCAGCAACAGGGGCTTGCCGTGCGGCCGGGCCAGGCACAGCAGGCTTAGCAGCTCATCGGCACGGCCCTGGGCCAGCCTGGCGGCAAAGTCAGCGCTGCACGGGGCGATGACGATGGCGTCGGCCTCGCGGCTCAGGTTGATGTGCGCCATGTTGTTCTCGGGCCGGGCATCCCATTGCGAGGTGAAGACCGGGCGGCCCGACAGCGCCTGCAGGGTCACCGGGGTGATGAACTGCTGCGCCGCCTCGGTCATGACGACCTGCACGCTGGCACCGGCCTTGGTCAGCAGGCGGCACAGTTGCGCGGCCTTGTAGCAGGCCACGCCCCCAGTCAGCCCTAAAACGATGTGTTTGCCTTGAAGCTCTTGCATCGGCAAATGCTAGCAGAGCGCCGGGGTGCATTGATCGCAGGGGCCGAAGATTTGCAAAGGCCCTTCGTATAATCGCGGTTTCCTGCTTCCTAAAAACGACATGACCAAATTCGTCTTCGTCACAGGCGGCGTGGTGTCCTCCCTGGGCAAGGGCATCGCTTCCGCCTCGCTGGCTGCACTGCTGGAGTCGCGTGGCCTGAAAGTCACCCTCATCAAGCTAGACCCCTACATCAACGTCGATCCGGGCACCATGAGTCCGATCCAGCACGGCGAGGTCTTCGTCACCGACGACGGCGCGGAAACCGACCTTGACCTGGGCCACTACGAGCGTTTCATCGAAACGCGCATGAAACAGTCCAACAACTTCACCACGGGCCGCATCTACCAGAGCGTGCTGGAAAAGGAGCGCCGGGGCGACTACCTGGGCAAGACGGTGCAGGTGATTCCGCACATCACCAACGAGATCCAGGAGTACGTCAAGCGCGGCGCGGGCCTGGGCACGCCGGATGCGGTGGACGTGGCCATCTGCGAAGTGGGCGGCACGGTGGGCGACATCGAATCGCTGCCTTTCCTCGAAGCCGTGCGCCAGTTGGCGCTGAAGCTGGGGCCGAACAACGCGGCCTTCGTGCACCTGACCTACTTGCCCTACATCGAGACGGCGGGCGAGCTGAAAACCAAGCCCACCCAGCACACGGTGCAGAAGCTGCGCGAGATCGGCATCCAGCCCGACGCCCTGCTGTGCCGCGCCAAGCACCGCGTGCCGGCGGACGAGAAGGCAAAAATCTCCCTGTTCACCAACGTGGCCGAATGGGGCGTCATCAGCATGTGGGACGTGGACACCATCTACAAGGTGCCGCGCATGCTGCACGAGCAGGGGCTGGACGGCATGGTCTGCGACAAGCTGCGCCTGAACACGCCGCCCGCCAACCTGAAGCGCTGGGACGATCTGGTGCACGAAACCGAGCATCCCCAGGGCGAGGTGCGCGTGGCGATGGTGGGCAAGTACGTCGAGCTGTCCGACGCCTACAAATCGGTGAACGAAGCTTTGAGGCACGCCGGGATGCAAAGCCATGTGCGCGTGAAGATCGACCACGTCGATTCCGAAACCATCACCGACGCCAATGCCGCGCAGACCCTGGGCGGCTACGACGCCATCCTGGTGCCCGGTGGTTTTGGCGAGCGCGGCGTGGAAGGAAAAATCGCCACCGCCCGCTTTGCCCGCGAGCGCAAGGTGCCCTACCTGGGCATCTGCCTGGGGATGCAGGTGGCGACCATCGAGTTCGCCCGCAACGTCGCCGGGCTGGCGGATGCCAACTCCACCGAGTTCAAGCCCGGCACGCCCCATCCGGTGATCGCCCTGATCACCGAGTGGAAGGATGCCGACGGCAACGTCTACACGCGCAGCGCCGATTCCGACCTGGGCGGCACCATGCGCCTGGGGGCGCAAAGCTCGGACGTGCAGAAAGGCACACTGGCGCACAGCATCTACGGCGACGTGGTGACCGAGCGCCACCGCCACCGCTACGAGGCCAACGTGCAGTACCTCGATCGCCTGCGCGAGGCCGGGCTGGTGATCTCGGCGCTGACGCAGCGCGAGCAGCTCACCGAGATCGTGGAGCTGCCCGCCAGCGTCCACCCCTGGTTCATCGGCGTGCAGTTCCACCCCGAGTTCAAGTCCACGCCCTGGAACGGCCACCCGTTGTTCAATGCCTTCATTCGTGCGGCCCTGGCGGCCAAGCAGGGGTAAGGATTAAAAACAAGAGCTGTTACCACGCGGCATACAAGGATTTCCAATATAAAAGAATTGGAAATCCTTATTTCACCAGCGGTAGCAGCTATTTTTTTAAAGAAGCCATACTATGCAACTCTGCGGTTTTAACGTCGGCCTGGAACACCCCTTCTTCCTGATCGCCGGCCCCTGCGTGATCGAGTCCGAGCAACTGCAAATGGACGTGGCCGGGCAGCTCAAGGAAACCTGCGCGGGCCTGGGCATTCCCTTCATCTTCAAAAGCAGCTTCGACAAGGCCAACCGCTCCAGCGGCAGCAGCTTTCGCGGCCCCGGCATGGAAAAGGGCCTGGAGATTCTCGCCAAGGTGAAAAAAGAGCTGGGCGTGCCCGTGCTCACCGACATCCACACCGAGGCGGAAATCGCCCCCGTGGCCGCCGTGGTCGATGTGTTGCAAACGCCCGCCTTCCTGTGCCGCCAGACCGACTTCATCCGCGCCTGCGCCCAGTCGGGCAAGCCGGTGAACATCAAGAAGGGCCAGTTCCTGGCCCCGCACGACATGCAGCACGTCATCGCCAAGGCCCGCGCTGCGGCCCGGGAAGCGGGCCTGCCCGAAGACAACTTCATGGCCTGCGAGCGCGGCGCCAGCTTTGGCTACAACAACCTGGTGAGCGACATGCGCAGCCTGGCCATCCTGCGCGAAAGCGGTGCGCCCGTCGTCTTCGACGCCACGCACAGCGTGCAGCTGCCCGGCGGCAACGGCACCAGCAGCGGCGGGATGCGCGAGATGGTGCCCGTGCTCTCGCGTGCCGCCGTGGCCGTGGGCGTGGCCGGCCTGTTCATGGAAACCCACCCCGACCCGTGCAACGCCCTGTCGGACGGGCCGAACGCCGTGCCGCTCAAGCACATGCGTGCGCTGCTGTCCACCCTGGTCGAACTCGACCGCGTGACGAAACGCCACGGTTTTCTGGAAAACAGTTTTACCGTTTAAACCCCTGCCGCTGGCATCCGTTTGCGTTTGTAATGCCAGCCTCTTTTAAAGGAAATCTTCATGAGTGCAATTGTTGACATCGTAGGCCGCGAAGTGCTGGACAGCCGTGGCAACCCCACCGTGGAATGCGACGTGCTGCTGGAGTCCGGCGTCATGGGCCGCGCCGCCGTGCCTTCGGGCGCCTCCACCGGCAGCCGCGAAGCCATCGAACTGCGCGACGGCGACAAGGCCCGCTACCTGGGCAAGGGCGTGCTCAAGGCCGTGGAGCACATCAACAGCGAGATCGCCCAGTCCGTCATCGGCCTGGACGCCGCCGAACAGGCCTTCCTCGACAAGACCATGATCGAGCTGGACGGCACCGAGAATAAATCGCGCCTGGGCGCCAACGCCATGCTGGCCGTCTCCATGGCCGTGGCCCGCGCTGCGGCCGAGGAAGCCGGCCTGCCCCTGTACCGCTACTTCGGCGGCATGGGCGGCGTGCAGCTGCCGGTGCCGATGATGAACGTCATCAACGGCGGCGCCCACGCCAACAACAGCCTGGATCTGCAGGAGTTCATGATCATCCCCGTGGGCGCCCCCACCTTCCGCGAAGCCCTGCGCTGGGGCGCGGAAACCTTCCACGCACTCAAGGCCATCATCCACGACAAGGGTATGAGCACCGCCGTGGGCGACGAAGGCGGCTTTGCTCCCAGCGTGGAAAACCACGAAGCGGCCATCCAGCTCATCCTCGAAGCCATCGAGAAGGCCGGTTACAAGGCGGGCGAGCAAATCGCCCTGGGCCTGGACTGCGCCGCCAGCGAGTTCTACAAGGACGGCATGTACGTGCTGGCCGGTGAAGGCAACATGACTCTGACGGCCGCGCAATGGACCGACATGCTGGCGGGCTGGTGCGACAAGTACCCCATCATCAGCATCGAAGACGGTATGCACGAAGGCGACTGGGACGGCTGGAAGCTGCTCACCGAGCGCCTGGGCACCAAGGTGCAGCTGGTGGGCGACGACCTGTTCGTGACCAACACCAAGATCCTGAAGGAAGGCATCGACAAGCGCATTGCCAACTCCATCCTCATCAAGATCAACCAGATCGGCACGCTGACCGAGACTTTTGCCGCCATCGAAATGGCCAAACGCGCCGGTTACACCGCCGTGATCTCGCACCGCTCGGGCGAAACCGAGGATTCGACCATTGCCGACATCGCCGTGGGCCTGAACGCCGGGCAGATCAAGACCGGCTCCATGAGCCGCAGCGACCGCATCGCCAAGTACAACCAGCTGCTGCGCATCGAGGAAGACCTGGGCGACGTGGCCGAGTACCCGGGCCGCGCGGCGTTCTACAACCTGCGTTGATCCTGCCCCTGTAAGAACCTGTTCACGATCTTTTCATGGTGCCCGCAAGGCAGCAAAAAGCCGCAATCCAGGCGCGTGCCGCAGCTCAGGCTGGTGGCCTGAGCAAGGTGCGCAACGACGAGTGCGGTTTTTTGCTGCCTTGCCCGAAGGGTTGCCCCGCCAAGACAGCATCTGCTGCGTTGCAAATCCTCGCCGCCCCACCAGGGCGTCTGCGGTTTGCGCCTTGCATCTGCCGCCTTGGCGGGGCAACGGGCACCATGAAAAGATCGTGAACAGGTTCTAAAACAGGCTCCCGGTTCCCGGCGAGCCTGTTTTTTCACCCACCCATTCGGCTTTTATGGTTGCACGCATCGTCACCCTCGTTCTGCTGGGGCTGCTGGCCCTGATCCACAACCAGTTGTGGCTGGGCGAAGGCAGCGTGGCCCGGGCGCAGGCCCTGCAGTCGCAAATCCAGGCCCAGCAGGTGATCAATGCCGGGTTGCAGCAAGAGGTCGACCGCCTGCACTCGGAAGTGCAGGACCTCAAGGAAGGCAGCGAGATGATCGAGGAACAGGCCCGGGGCGAGCTGGGCATGGTCAAGCCCGGCGAAATCTACGTGCAGATCACACAGTAAGCCAGAGCCGGGGCAAGCCCGGCCCGTCAGGCCTCACACCGCCGCAATGCGCTGCTGCAAGTGGGCCAGGGCTTCTTCCACCTGATCGACCAGCACCAGGCACAGGTCGCCCGGGGCCAGGCGCTCCAGTGCGTGGTCGATGGCGGCAAACTCGCCGTGGATTTCCGTGCTGTAGCGCGTGCGCGGCGCACCTTCCAGGCCCTGGCGCAGCAGGGCCAGCACCTCGCCGTCGGCGCGGCCGCGCTGGCAGGCATCCTGGTAAAGAATCACTTCGTCAAAGGCTGCGCCCAGAATACGCGTCTGCTCGACGATGTCCTGGTCGCGCCGGTCGCCTGCGCCGCTGATGACCACGCTGCGCCGCTTGCCCGGCATGGCATCCACCGCCTGCACCAGGGCGCGGATGGCGTCCGGGTTGTGGCCGTAGTCGGCAATGATGGTCGCGCCCCGGTAGTCCATGACGTTGAAGCGGCCCGGCGCATTGGCGCTGTCGTTGTGAAAACCGGCCAGCCCGCGGCGGATCACCTCCCAGGGCAGGCCCGCCGCCCAGGCCGCGCCCACCGCCGCCATGGCGTTGTCCACCTGAAAACCAATGCTGCCGTTGTGCGTAAGGGGGATGTCGGCCAGGGCGATGCTTTCCTTCAGCGCCCCTTCGGCGGCGACGATGCAGCCCTTGGCCGCATCCACGTAGACCACGCGCCGCCCCTGGGCGCGGTGGGTGGCCATGACGGGGTGGTTGCGGTCGGCGCCGAAGAAGATCACCTGCCCGGTGCAGACGCGGGCCATGGGCGCGACGTGCGGGTCGATGGCGTTGAGCACGGCGTAGCCGCCGGGGGCGACGTTCTGCACGATGACGCGCTTCAGAACCATCACGTCTTCCACCGTGGTGATGTAGTTCAGCCCCAGGTGGTCGCCCTCGCCCACGTTGGTGACCACGGCCACCTGGCAGCGGTCGAAGCCCAGCCCCTCGCGCAGCACGCCGCCCCGGGCGCACTCCAGCACCGCCGCATCCACCTCGGGGTGGGCCAGCACGTTGCGGGCGCTTTTCGGGCCGGAGCAGTCGCCGCTGTCGATCTGGCGGCCCTGCACGTAGACGCCATCGGTATTCGTCATGCCCACGCGCAGCCCCTGGGCGGCAAAGATGTGGGCGATCAGCCGCGTGGTGGTGGTCTTGCCGTTGGTGCCCGTCACCGCCACCACGGGAATGCGCCCATCGTCGTGCGCCGCAAACAGCAGGTCGACCATGTGCTGCCCAACATTGCGCGGCTTGCCGAACGAGGGCGCCAGGTGCATCCGCAGGCCGGGGGCGGCATTCACCTCGACGATGCCGCCGCCTTGCGCCTCCAGGGGCTTGAGCATGGATTCGGCAATCACGTCCACGCCGCAGATGTGCAGGCCAACGCTGGCTGCGGCCTCGATGGCGCGGGCGGCAATGGCCGGATGCACGTCGTCCGTCACGTCGGTGGCGCTGCCGCCGGTGGACAGGTTGGCGTTGTTGCGCAGCACCACGCGCTGGCCCTGGGCGGGGACGCTCTCTGGCGTCAGCCCGGCGCTGGCCAGGCGGCCCAGGGCGATGTCGTCCAGGCGGATCTTGGTCAGCGCCGTGCCATGGCCGCTGCCCCGGCGCGGGTCGCGGTTGACCTGTTCGACCAGTTCGGCAATGGTGTGCTGCCCATCGCCCAGCACCTGCGGCGGGTCGCGCCGTGCTGCCGCCACCAGCTGGTCGCCGACGACCAGCAGGCGGAAGTCGTGGCCGGGCAGGAAGCGCTCGACCATGACCACGCTGCCGTGCTCCAGCGCGGTGGCGTAGGCGGCGGCCAGTTGCTCGCGCGTGGTGATGTTCACCGTCACGCCCTTGCCCTGGTTACCGTCCTGGGGTTTGACCACCACGGGCCAGCCCTGGGCCAGTCCCACTTCCTGGGCGACGGCCCAGGCATCCTCGACATCCTGCACCGGGCGGCCCAGCGGCACGGGCACCCCGGCGGCGTGCAGCAGGCGCTTGGTCAAATCCTTGTCTTGGGCAATGGCTTCGGCCACGGAACTGGTCTGATCGACTTCGGCAGCCTGGAATTTGCGGGCCTTGCTGCCCCAGCCCAGTTGCACCAGGCTGCCTTTGGTCAGGCGCTTGAAGGGAATGCCCCGGGCCAGCGCGGCATCGACGATGGACTGGGTGGACGGCCCCATGCGCTCATCCTCGTCCAGCTCGCGCAGCTCGGCGATCGCAGCCTGGATGTCGAAGGGCGCATCCTGCAGGGCGGCCTGCACCAGTTGCTCGGCCAGGTCGATGGCGCGGCGGCCCACGGCTTCTTCGGTGTATTCGACGACGACCTGGAAGGTGTCGGCCTCCACCGTGGCGTGCGTGCGGCTGAACGTCACCGGGCAGCCCGCCTGGGCCTGCAGCGCCAGGGCCGCCGATTCCAGCACGTGGGCCATGGACAGCAGGTTGTCCACGCCCTGCGCCTGCAGGCCGCCGATGGCCGGGAAGCGGGCCCGCACGCGCTCCTCAAAACCGGGGATTTGCGTGAAGTCGCATTCCTGCGGCGTGCAGTGCACGACGCACTCCATGGCGGTATTGCGGCTCCACAGGTTGGGGCCGCGCAGGGCACGGATACGGGATATTTCCATAGTACGTCTCGCAGTAACAGTAAGGAAAACAGGATGAATCGAGTCTGAAACGCTTTTTGAACAAGCGGCAGCAGCTCACATTTATTCAAAAACAAAGGTCTTGCAGCCTGCCGCCAGCAGCTCGGGGCTGATGTCCAGCGCCCAGGCGCAGGCCAGCGCGGCCAGCAGGGCCGGGGTGTCCGGCACGGCTGCGGCGGCGGGGCTGAGGGCAGCCACGCTGCCCAGGCTGCGCTCGGTGCCGCCCTGGGCCAGTACCACCTGGCCGTGCTGCACGAACACGGCCCGCCCGCCCTGCTCGCGGTGCGCGGCGATGTGCGGATTGGCTGCCTGCTGGCTGAACAGCAGCACCTGGCCGTCGCACAGGCTGGCCAGTTCGGCCACGGCATCGTCGTCGGCATTCAGCACGCCGGTGCCCTGGCTCAACACCACGTCGATCTGCGTGCGCAGCACCCGGCGCAGGTCGGCAGCTTCATGCACGTCATGGTCGGCCAGGGTCTGCCAGCCGTCCCAATCGGTCACCAGACCGACCTGGCAGCGGTCGTAGGCCAGCCCTTCTTCCAGGATGGAGCGGGCCGTGGTCTGGATGACGGCGGCCTCGGCCAGCCGATTGACCAGCAGCCGGTGCGCCGCCTGCCAGCGCGTGTGGTCGCCCGCCTGCGTCAAACGGCCATTGAGGAAGCTGCCCTGGCTGCACGCCACGCCGGTGCGCTTGCCCGACAGTTGCAGCAGCCAGCCGGCGAGGCGTGCCGTCCAGGCGTTGTGCCGCGTGCCGACCATGCCCACCACGGGGATGCGGGCGGCCATGCCCTCCTTGTCGGCCAGGGGTGTTTCGGGCTGGGGGAACAGGTGTTCGACGATGGCCTCGCCCACCGGCTGGGGCACGCCGTGGCTGGGCTTGAGGTGCATCAGCAGGCCCGGCCCGGCGTTCACTTCCAGAATGGCGCCGTCCTGGGCGGCCAGCGGCCGGTCGATGTGCTGGCAGACCAGATCGACGCCGGCAATGTCCAGCCCCACCACCTTGGCCGCCAGGGTGGCCAGATAGGCGATGTCCGGATGCACCTGGGCCGTGCAATCGACGGTGGCCATCGCGGCGCGGGGGTTGGCGCCGCCCTGGGGATATTCCCCGCGCGAGGCCGCCACCAGCTTGCCGCCGACCACCAGCAGGCGGTGGACGTGGCCGGGAATGTGGCGCTCGACCATCACGTAGCGGGTCAGCTGCCGGGCGGCGGCGTAGGCGCTGCGCACCTGCGCCTCGGTGGTCAGGTTCACGCCCACGCCTTCGCCCTTGTTCGAGTTGTAGGGCTTGACGGTGACGGGCAGGCCGATGTCCTGCGCCTCGTCCCAGGCTTCGTCGGCGCTGCCGACCAGCTCCCACTCGGGCACAGGCACGCCGCTGGCCTTCAGGAGCTGCTTGGCCAGATCCTTGTCTTCGCTGATGCCCAGGCCGATGGCGCTGGTCTTGTCGGTTTCCGTACTCCAGATGCGCCGCTGCGCCGCGCCGTAGCCCAGCTGCACCAGATTGCCGTCGTTCAGGCGGATGAAGGGAATGCGCCGCTGCGCTGCGGCATCGACGATGCTGGCCGTGCTGGGCCCCAGGTAACGCGCTTCGATGGCCTGCTCGATGGCGGCCACGGCGGCGGCCACGTCGAAGGGCCGGTCATTGATCGCCGCCATGATCAGGGCGTGGCCCTGCTGCAGGGCCACCTTGGCCACCAGCTCTTCCGGGCAGCGGAACACCATGCGGTACACCCCGCGCTGGCGCACGCTGCGGGTCTGGCCGAATTCGGCCCCCATGCCGGCCAGGTTGAGCAGCTCGATGATGGTGTGTTCCAGCACATGCCCGCACCAGGTGCCTTCCTGCAAGCGCTCCAGAAAACCGCCCCGGTGGCCCACGCCGCAATGGTGTTCGACCAGGCCGGGCAGCCAGTCCGTCAGGCGCTCGTTGAAGCCGGGCAGCAGGTTGGAGGGATAGTCCTCCAGGGCGCCCAGGTCGAGCCAGACTTCCAGCACCGGGCGGTACGTCCAGATGCTGGGGCCGCGCAGGTAGGTGGTACGAAGCAGTTGTATGTCTTGAAAATGGGCCATAACGCTCTGTCAGCCAGAATGCAGTGTGCTGCGTTTGAAGATTCACCATGCAACCACCACAGATAGACGATCAAGCCCGCCTGCAGGCGCTGCTGGCACCCCAGGAGAACGTGCAAGAACAGCTGGCGGTTGACCTCAGCCGCAACCTGCGCTTTGCCAACGGGGCTTTGGTGCTGACCGACACCCGCCTGCTCGCCCGCGACGGCGATGCCCCGGCCGACACCGGCTGGCAGTCCTGGCCGCTGTCGCCCGCCCTGCAATTGCGCATGAGCGACCACGCCGGCATCGGCACCCTGGAGCTGCACGACGGCCAGCAGCGCCTGGGCGTGTGGCGCTTCACTCTGCAACACCAGGCCCAGGCGCTGCGCCTGCAGCTGCGCTTCGAGGCGCTGTGCGCCGCCCGCCGCGCAGGCCAGCCGCAGGCCATGCCGCCTGCGCAAGAACCGCCGCGCTGCCCCGATTGCCACGAAACCCTGCCGCCCGAGGCCGACGAATGCCCCGCCTGCGCCCGCCAGCCGCAGGCCAAGTCCTCCACCTGGGTGCTGCTGCGCGTGGGCCGCTTTGCCAGGCCGTACAAGGGCTTGCTGCTGCTGGGCTTCGTCCTGACCCTGCTGGGCACGGCGGCCACCCTGGTGCCGCCCTACCTGACGATGCCCATCCTGGACGACATCCTCATCCCCTACCAGAACAACCGCCAGCCCATCGACCCGGCGCTGGTCGCCCTCTACCTGGGCGGGCTGCTGCTGTCGGCAGTCCTCGCCTGGGGGCTGGGCTGGGCACGCACCTGGGTCATGGCCAAGGTGTCCGAGCGCATCGGCGCGGACATGCGCACCACCATCTACGCGCACATGCTCAACCAGTCACTGGAGTATTTCGGCAGCAAGCGCACCGGCGACCTGATGAGCCGCATCAGCTCCGACACCGACCGCATCAACATGTTCCTGTCGCTGTACGCGCTGGACTTCGTGACCGACGTCATCATGATTTTGATGACCGCCGCCATCCTGGCCAGCATCAACCCCTGGCTGGCGCTGGTCACGCTGGTGCCGCTGCCCTTCATCGCCTGGCTGATCCACAAGGTGCGCAGCCGCCTGAGCGTGGGCTTCGACCGCACCAGCCGCGTCTGGGCCGAGATCACCAACGTCCTGTCCGACACCATCCCCGGCGTGCGCGTGGTCAAGGCCTTCGCCCAGGAAGCGCGGGAAATGCAGCGCTTTCGCGCCGCCAACCAGCGCAACCTGGAGGCCAACGACCGCGTGAACAAGGTCTGGGCGCTGTTCTCCCCCACCGTCGGGCTGATGACCGAGATCGGCCTGCTCATCGTCTGGGCCTTCGGCATCTGGCTGGTGGCGCACGACCAGATCACCGTGGGCGTGCTGTCGGCCTTCATCGCCTACATCGGGCGCTTCTACACCCGGCTCGATTCCATGAGCCGCATCGTGAACATCACGCAGAAGGCCGCCGCCGGGGCCAAGCGCATCTTCGACGTGCTGGACCAGGTCAGCAGCGTGCCCGACCCCGTCCACCCCGTGGCCCTGCCCCAGCCCGTGCAGGGCGGCATCCGCCTGCAGGACGTGGGCTTTCGCTACGGCAGCCGCCAGGTCATCCGCCAGCTCAACCTGCAAATTCAGCCCGGCGAGATGATCGGCCTGGTCGGCCACAGCGGTTCGGGCAAGTCCACGCTGGTGAACCTCATCAACCGCTTCTACGACGTGACCGAAGGCAGCATCCAGCTTGACGGCATCGACGTGCGCCGCCTGGCCGTGGCCGACTACCGGCGCAACATCGGCCTGGTGCTGCAGGAGCCGTTCCTGTTCTTCGGCACCGTGGCCGAAAACATCGCCTACGGCAAGCCCGAGGCCACGCGCGAGGAAATCGTCGCCGCCGCCCGCGCCGCGCACGCGCACGACTTCATCCTGCGCCTGCCGCACGGCTACGACTCGGTGGTGGGCGAGCGCGGCCAGGGCCTGTCCGGCGGCGAACGCCAGCGCATCAGCATCGCCCGCGCCCTGCTCATCAACCCGCGTCTGCTCATCCTGGACGAAGCCACCTCCGCCGTCGATACGGAAACCGAGAAGGAAATCCAGAAAGCCCTGGACAACCTCGTGCAGGGGCGCACCACCATCGCCATCGCCCACCGCCTGTCCACCCTGCGCAAGGCCGACCGGCTGGTCGTCATGGACCGGGGCGAGATCGTCGAGGTCGGCCCGCACGATGCACTGATGGCCGCCCAGGGCGCGTACTGGCGCCTGTACCAGGCCCAGGCCCGCCGCGCCGAGGAAGACGCCCACGCCGCCGGGCTGGTGCTGGCGCAGGACAGCCTGTCGCACGAAAAAGCATAAATAAGGAGCTTATTGCGCCGACAAACAAACGATTTCAAAAATAAAACACATTGAAATCGTTTATTCATCAGCGCAAGAAGCTATCAAATCATTCAAGGAACACCATGACCGCTGCGGCCAGCCCTGCCCACCCTGCACAACCCACCCCCGTCACCCTGCACTGCAACTCCCACGGCCAACTGTGCCTGACGCTATCCGACGGCAGCCGCCACACGGGCCTGACGCCCGTGCGGGCCTTCCCCATCCACGCGCCGCAGCACAGCATCTCCCTGGTCGGGCAGGACGGCAAGGAAGTGCTGTGGATTGCCCATCTGGACGACCTGAGCGCCACCGCCCGCGAACTGCTCGAAGACGCCCTGGCCCAGCGCGAATTTGTCCCCGTCATCGAGCGCATCGACGCCGTGGACTCCATCTCCGTGCCCAGCCGCTGGCAGGTCGTGACCGACCGGGGCGCCAGCACCCTGGTGCTGAAAGCCGAGGAAGACATCCGCCGCCTGGGGCCGCAGCACCTGCTCATCACCAGCCGCGAAGGCGTGCAGTACCGCATCCCCGACCTGGGCCGGCTCGACCGCGCCTCGCTCAAGCGCATCGAACGTTTTCTCTGAACTTTGCGCCGCCCTGGCCGATATTCCCTACAGGCGGCGTAGCATGAGAAAATGTAAAAAATTGCAACCGTACTAAACTTTAGCTAAAACCTGCCGATAAGGCGTACGAGGAACGGTTGTTTTCACCCAAATATTTGATGTAGTTTGAATTTTTCACGAGAGGCGCACCATGCAAATTCCACCACTAGACCGCCATCCCATCGAATGGGCCAACACGCAGGGTGCCAATTTGTATTCCACAGGCGCCTCCGGGCCAGCCGCCGTGCGCCCCATCCATGCCGTCAACGCCGTGGAATCCGTGGACAAGCTGGGCGAGGGCGTGACCGTCAGCATCAAGAACCCGGACAAACCCACCGACAAGAGCGAGCAGGATCTGGACTGGACAGCCAAGAAAGAACTGCAGGAAAAATCCTTGAAGGAAATCGAGGAAGAAAAAAACAAGGAGCCCCTGTCCAAGCAGCTCATCGAGTTCATCCAGTCCATGTGGCGGGCCAGCGCCATGGCCGTCGAAGCCGCCGAGCAGGCGCAAAAAGCCGACCAGCAGGAGCGCAACATGCTGCAAGTGCGCACCGAACCCCTGACCTACGAAGAACCCAAGGTCAAGCGCACCGGCGGCCTGTAAGGCGCCAGAACCGAAAAAACTACACCCAAAGCCAAACCGCAGCGGCCCCTCACCAGGGCTGCTGCGGTTTTTTTGTGATTTTTACGGTTTTTTTACTGCACCGACCCGGGCGCAGAATGACTGGTGTCGGTAAACAGCTGGGTGATGTCGATCGGGTCGAACCGGTACTGCGTCCCGCAGTAGTCGCAACCCACTTCCACGCTGCCGCGCTCGGCCACCACACCGGCCACTTCCTCCTGCCCCAGGCCACGCAGCATGGCCTGCACCCGTTCGCGGCTGCAGGTGCAGGCAAAGTGCGGGCCGTTGGCCCCGGTCTGCGGCACGAAGCGCAGCAGCTTTTCCTCCCAGAACAGGCGCCGCAGGATGGTGTCCACATCCAGACTGAGCAGCTCCTCGCGCTGCAGGCTGGCCGCCAGGGTGGCAATGCGCTGGTAATCCTCATTGCCGCCCAGGGCGTCCTGCCCGTCGTCGGCGCTCTCGGTGGCACCCGCCAGGTTGTCCTGGCCCTTGAGCGGCATCCGCTGGATCAGCAGGCCTGCCGCCACTTGGTCGTTGGCCGCCAGCACCAGGGTGGTGTCCAGCTGCTCGGACTGGTGCATGTAGTGCTGCAATGCCTGCGCCAGGGTTTGCAGGCTGCCGCCCTCGGAGCTTTGCAACGGCACCACGCCCTGGTAGGGCTGCTGGCCGGGCTGGCGCTCCTGCGGGTCCAGGGTGATGGCGCAGCGGCCCTGGCCATGCGCATTCACCAGGCTGGCCAGGCTTTGCCCGTCCTCCACGGCGCCGCTGACGCTGGCCGTGGCCCGCAGCGCCAGATTGCTCTGCACCTCGGCCACGGCCACTTTCACCGGGCCGTCGCCAAAAATCTGGAACACCAGGGCACCGTTGAACTTGATGTTGGACTGCATCAGCACCGCAGCAGCGGTCATCTCGCCGAGCAGCTCGCGCACCGCCGCCGGGTAGGCACCCGTCTCGGTATTGGCCGCGCGGCGCTGCAGGATGGCCTGCCACGCATCGGTCAGGCGCACCACCATGCCGCGCACGGGCAAACCATCAAACAAGAATTTGTGCAGTTCAGACATCGTGTTCCTTTCGCCTGCGCCTCAATCCAGCTGGCGCAAGCCGGTTTTAAAACGCCGCGCATTATCCCGGTAGTGCCGGGCGCTGCGGCGCAGTCCTTCGATTTGTTCCTCGGTCAGCATCCGCACGGCCTTGGCGGGGCTGCCCAGAATCATGCTGCCGTCGGGAAATTCCTTGCCCTCGGTGACCAGCGCCCCCGCACCCACCAGGCAGTGCTTGCCGATCTTGGCGCCGTTGAGCACCACGGCGCCAATGCCGATCAGGGACTCGTCGCCGATCGTGCAGCCATGCAGCATGGCCTTGTGCCCGACGGTCACGTCGCGCCCGATGGTCAAGGGCTGGCCCACATCCGCATGCAGCACCGTGCCATCCTGGATATTGCTGCCCGCGCCAATGTGCAGGTGATCGGTGTCGCCCCGGGCGACCACGCCGAACCACAGGCTGGCTTCGGCTTCCAGGGTGACCCGGCCAATGGCCTGGGCACTGTCGGCCACCCAGGCCGAATCGGCAATCTGCGGGGCAATGCCATCCAGTTCATAAACCGCCATGATGGTTCTCCTCCATGAGTCTTCTCGGGTTATTACCTACAATTATCGGTATGCAACTTCGACATCATGCCTTGGAGGTTTTGCTCCTGTCCAATCCGCAGGAAAAAGCCCAAGCCGCCATCGCCATGCTGGCCCAAGCGCACCGCTACACGATCGACCCCGAGCTTGCACTGGAATGCAGCGCCCCCCTGCCGGGCCACCCGGCACGGCCCGCGCTGCTGCCGCATACGGCCGTCGCACGCCGCTCGCCGGCCACCCTGCAAGGCCGGGCCGTGCTGATGCACGCCATTGCCCACATCGAGTTCAACGCCATCAACCTGGCGCTGGACGCCATCTGGCGCTTTGCCGACATGCCCGCCGCGTATTACCTGGACTGGCTGCAGGTGGCCGGGGAAGAGGGCCGGCACTTCATGCTGATCGAAAACTGGCTGCAGACCCACAGCTTTGCCTACGGCGATTTTCCGGCCCACCAGGGGCTGTGGACGATGTGCGAAAAAACCGCGCACGACATCACCGCCCGCATGGCCCTGGTGCCGCGCACCCTGGAGGCGCGGGGGCTGGATGCCACCCCGCAGATCCAGCACAAACTGCGCCACATCGGCACGCCCGATGCGCTGGCGGCGGTGGAAATTCTGGATACCATACTGCGCGAAGAAATCGGCCATGTTGCCATCGGCAACCACTGGTACAACTGGTTATGCGGATGCCAGGCGCTGGCCCCGCAGGAACACTACACTGCCCTGGTGCAGCGCTACCAGGCACCCTGGCCCAAACCTCCCCTGAACACACCGGCACGCAAGGCGGCCGGCTTTACCCAAGAAGAAATACTCTGGCTGGAAATGGGGCCGCCGGCGTGACCATGATGCGCCGGCGCTTCGCCACATTTGTTGCCAATCTACTATGACCACTCGTTCCCCCTCCCTTGAACATTCGCCTGCCCTGATTGCCCGCCAGGCGATTGTGAACAGCGAGAAATCCGTCATCGGCTACGAGCTGTTCAACCGTTCCCGTGCGCCTGCGCAACACACTGCGGCCTCCGACGTCCTGCTGGTATTTACCGCCCTGTCGCACGCCGGGGCAGAAGACCTTGTCGGCGACAAGCTGCTGTTCGTCAACTGCACCCACGAAAGCCTGGCCGGCGGCCATCTGGAGTTGCTGGATCCGAGCAAGATCGTCCTCGAAATCCAGGACCTGGGTCACAGCGCCAGCGCCGAAGCACACCTGCGCCTGCCCATGCTGCAGACACTCAAGCAGCGCGGCTTTCGGCTGTCCTTCGGGCACTCCGTACTCGAATCGGTCTATGCCAGCTGGCTGCCGCTGGCCGATTTCATCAAGCTGGACCTGACCGTGCTGCCGCGCCAGCAATGGGGCGTGCTGACGCAATACGCACAGAAAAACAGCACCGCACACATCATCGCCACCAAGATGGAGACCGCCGAGCAGTTTGACCTGCTCCTGCACATGGGGGTCAAGCTCTTCCAGGGCTTCTGGTTTGCCCGGCCTGCGGTTTTCGAAGCCAAGATCCTGGCCCCCCGGCAGGCCAGCCTGGTCGAGCTGATCGGCCTGTTGCGCCGCCAGGCCAGCACCGACGACCTGGAGGATGTCCTCAAGAAAGACGCCGGTCTGGCCTTCAACCTGCTGCGCCTGATCAACTCGGCCAGCTTCGGCATTCAGCGCGAGATCACCTCCTTTCGGCAGGCCGTGCTGCTCATGGGGCTGAAAAAACTCTTTCGCTGGGCCGCCCTGCTGCTGGCCGCCACCAAATACGCCGACACGCCCCCCTCGCTGGGGCAGACCGCCGTGGTGCGCGGCCGCCTGATGGAACTGCTGGCCGAGGAATTCCTGACCGAAGAAGAAACCGACATGGCCTTCGTCACCGGCATCTTCTCGCTGCTGGACGTGATGCTCTCCATTCCCATCCCCAATGCGCTGCAGCTCATCCACGCCCCGGAGCTGGTCAATCAGGCGCTGCTGCAGCACACCGGCCCGCTGGCCGATTTGCTCACCCTGGCCAAAGCCTGTGAAAACAACGACGACAGCGCCTTCGACGAAGTGGCCGAAAAGCTGGGCCTGACCAACCAGCAAATCAACTGGGCCCACCTGCGGGCCCTGGCCTGGAGCGACAGTGTCGACGGCTGACCCTGACCATACTTGACATTCTGCGGCACCCAATCGGGGTACAGTCGGCGCATACCTTCGGAGCCCACAGGCAACTCCTGCGATTCCTTTATTTTTCTGTATGAGCACTACCACCGATTCTCCAACCCCGGCAGCGGCCTCTCCTGAAGCCAACGCCTTCATTGGCCGCCAGGCCATTTTGAACGAGCATCGCGAAGTCTTTGGCTACGAGCTGTTCGACCGCAGCGTGGCGGCCTTTACCGCCGCCAGCGACGCCGCCCTGCTGTTCAACGCCCTGTCCTATGCCGGCGCAGAAGCCCTGGTCGGTAAAAAGCTGGTGTTCATCAACACCACCCACGACGGCCTGGCCGGCGGCCACCTGGAACTGATCGCGCCGGAAAAAGTGATTCTGGAAATCCCCGCCCTGGCCGAAGGGGCCAACGCCTACGACATTGCCGCGCGGTGCGGGGTATTTGCCAGCCTGAAAGAGCGTGGCTTTCGCATCGCCTTCGACCAGCACGTTCTGAGCCAGAACTACGCCAGCTGGCTGCCGCTGGCCGATTTCATCAAGCTGGACATGCTCAGCATCCCGGCCCCCCAGTTGCCAGCCATCGTGGGCTTTGCCCAGGCGCACACCAAGGCCCAGGTGGTGGCAGAAAAGGTCGAAACCCAGGAACAGTTCGAGTCCATGAAAGCCCTGGGCGTCAAGCTCTTTCAGGGCTACTGGTTTGCCAAGCCCGACGTGGTGCAGGCCAAGACGGTGCGCCCCAACCAGGCAGCCATCATGCAGCTGCTCAACCTGGTGCGCAACCAGGGTAGCACCAGCGAAATCGAGGATCTGCTGAAAAAAGACCCCGCCCTGTCGTTCAACCTGCTGCGCTTCATCAACTCTGCCGGGTTTGGCCTGTCGGTGGAAGTGACCTCGTTCCGCCACGCAGTGATGATTCTGGGCCTGAAAAAACTCTTTCGCTGGGCCGCGCTGCTGCTGACCACCTCGCGCGGCAGCGATACCGCCCCGGCGATCGGCCAGACGGCGGTGGTGCGTGGCCGCCTGATGGAGTTGCTGGCCACCGAGCTGTTGTCCAAGGAGGATACGGACAACGCCTTCATCGTCGGCATGTTCTCGCTGCTCGACTCGATGCTGGGCATTCCGATGGCCGTGGCGCTGGAAGTGATTTCGCTGCCGCAACCCGTGCGGGACGCCTTGCTGCACAAGACCGGGGTATTCGCCCCCTTCCTGGAGCTGACGCTGGCCTGCGAGACAGGGGACGACAGCAACTTCGCCCGTCTGGCCGAGGCGCTGCACCTGTCCAACCACCAGGTCAACTGGGCCCACCTGCAGGCGCTGGCCTGGGCGGAAACCTTCAGCGAAATGGGCTGAACCTGCCTACCCACGCGGGTGGTGCCGGGCGTGCAGCTGCTGCAGCCGGGCGCGGGCCACGTGGGTGTAGATCTGCGTGGTGGAAATGTCGGCGTGCCCCAGCAGCAGTTGCACCACGCGTAAATCCGCCCCATGGTTGAGCAGGTGCGTGGCAAACGCATGGCGCAGCGTGTGCGGCGACAGCGGCACGGTAATCCCGGCCTGCGCAGCGTATTTTTTCACCAGCACCCAGAACATGGCCCGCGTCATGGCGCTACCGCGCTGGGTGACAAAGCAATCGTGGCTGCGCTGGCCGCCCAGAATCGCGGGCCGGCCATCCTGCACATACGCCTGCAACCAATCCTGCGCCACCTGGCCAAAAGGCACCAGCCGCTCCTTGCTGCCCTTGCCCAGTACGCGCAGCACGCCCTGCTGCAGGTCGATGTGCTGCAATGGCAGGCCGACCAGTTCGCTCACGCGCAGGCCGCTGGCGTAGAGCAGCTCCAGCATGGCGCGGTCACGCAGCCCCAGGGGCGTGCCGACCTCCGGGGCGGCCAGCAACTGCTCCACCTGCGCTTCGCTCAAGACCTGGGGCACGCGCGGCGGCCGCTTGGCGGCCAGCAGCCCCAGGGTCGGGTCGTGCTGCAGCCGTCCTTCGCGCAGCGCCCAGTGGTAGTAGCGGCGCAGCACGCTCAGGCCCCGGTTGCTGGACGTGGCCTTGGCCCCCTGGGCATGGCGCCGGGCCTGCCAGGCTTGCAGGTCGGCCGCCTGCGCGGCATCCAGCGCAACCCCCCGGCCCGCGAGAAAACGGGCGCAGGCGCCGGCATCGCGCCGGTAGGCCTGCAAGGTGTTTTCTGCCAGACCGTCTTCCAGCAGCAAGGCTTGCAGAAAGGCATCCAGCCCGGCCCAGCTGGCCGCCAGTGCTGCGTTGTCGTGTTCTTCCATAGCGGCGCTATTGTGGCGTTCTATGATCGCCGCCATGCAGTACGTGACCTTGCTTTTCCCCGATTTTTTCCTGATCGTGCTGGGCTATGTGCTGTGCCGCTGGACGCCGTTGAACCGCAGCGTCTGGCAGAGCGTGGAGATGCTGGTGTACTACCTGCTGTTTCCGGTGATGCTGTTCACCTCCATCGCGCAAAGCACGCTGGACTGGGCCGCCACCTCGCAACTGGTGCTGGCCGGTTTGCTGTGCGCGGGCGGCGGCGTGGCCCTGGCGTACAGCCTGCCGTACTGGCCGCTGCTGGGCCGGCGCATCGACCGGCGTGAACATGCCGCCAGTGCGCAAATTGCCTTTCGCTTCAACTCTTTCATCGGCCTGGCGCTGGCCCAGCGCCTGGGCGGCGCCCAGGGGTTGCTGCTCATGTCGGTGCTGATCGGTTTTTGCGTGCCGCTGATGAACGTGGCCGCCGTCTGGCCGATGGCCCGCAGCGGCGGGCATCAGCTGGCGCGGCAGTTGCTGCGCAATCCGCTCATCCTCGCCACCAGCAGCGGTCTGGCGGCCAATGCACTGGGCTGGCACCTGCCGGAACTGCTGCACGCCCCGGCCAGCCGCATCGGCGCGGCGGCCATCGCCATGGGGCTGATGTGCGCGGGTGCGGGTATGCGCCTGGGCTTGCTCGGGCACGCCTGGCAACTCAGCGGCGGGGTGCTGGCGATTCGCCACCTGCTGCTGCCGCTGATCGCCTTCGGCACCGCCTGGGCCTTGCACCTGTCCAGCGAGCAGGCGCTGGTGCTGCTGGTGTTCAATGCCCTGCCCGCGTCCTCGACCTGCTACGTGCTGGCGGCGCAAATGGGCTTCAACGGCGGCTATGTGGCGATGCTGGTGACGCTCTCCACGGCCCTGGCGGCGCTGAGTCTGCCTTTGGCCATGGCCCTGGTACAGTATTTATAAGTGAGCGCTTTCCGCTGATTTATCTTGGGTTTCAATATTATTTGATATTGAAATCAACGCAATACCAGCGGTAGAAGCTATCGATTCAAGAGCAACGATTGCGCCAGCGCCCACTGCACATGCTCGCGCACCAGCTCGCTGGCGTCGTCCCGGCGGGTGTCCAGCGTGGCCGCGATGGCCTGCGCCGTGGCGGCATCCCCGGCGCTGCGCAGGGCATTGCCCAGCGCCACGGCGATGTTGCGCAGCCATTTTTCGTGGCCGATGCGCCGGATGGGGCTGCCTTCGGTGCGGCGCAAAAAGGTGGCCTCGTCCCAGGCGAAGAGTTCGGCCAGGCCCACGTCCTGCATCCCCGGGCGCACGTCGAAATCGGCCAGCACGCTGGGCTGGGCGAACTTGTTCCAGGGGCAGGCCAGCTGACAGTCGTCGCAGCCGTAGATGCGGTTGGCCATCAGCGGGCGCAGTTCCTCGGGAATGCTGCCGCCGTACTCGATCGTCAGGTACGAGATGCAGCGCCGCGCATCGACGTGCAGCGGGCCGACGATGGCCCCGGTCGGGCAGGCGTCGATGCAGGCGGTGCAGCTGCCGCAATGCACCGTCACCGGGTCGGTCGGCGCCAGGGGCATGTCCACGTAGATTTCGCCCAGGAAGAAGGTGGAGCCGGCCTCGCGGTTCAGCACCAGGCTGTGCTTGCCACGCCAGCCCTGGCCGCTGCGCCGGGCCAGTTCGGCCTCCAGCACCGGGGCGGAATCGGTGAACGCACGGTGGCCGAACGGCCCCAGCTCCTGCGCCATGCGTTCGGCCAGCTTTTGCAGGCGTGCGCGTAACACCTTGTGGTAGTCGCGCCCCCGGGCGTAGACGGAGATGATGGCCTCCTGCGGATTTTTCAGGCGCTGCCACTCGCGCTCCTGCCAGCCGGGGGGCGTGTCCTGCGGCAGGTAATCCATGCGGGCGGTGATGACGCTGACGGTGCCCGGCACCAGCTCGGCCGGGCGGGCGCGTTTGAGGCCATGCGCGGCCATGTAGTGCATCTGCCCGTGAAAGCCCTGTTCCAGCCAGCGCAGCAAGCCCGGTTCGCTGGAAGATAAATCCACGCCGGCCACGCCAATTTGCGAAAATCCCAGCTCCTTGGCCCAGGCAGCGATGCGGGCCAGCCATTGACTGTTCTCGTCCATAAGCGAGCGATTGTAGAAATGTCCGATTCTCCCCAGCCGCCCCAGGCACACACCCTTACCTGGGCCAGCGAAGCCGATACCGCCCGCTTTGCCCGGCAACTGGCCGCCAGCCCTGCCATCCAGGATGCCTTCATCACCCTGCACGGCGATCTGGGCGCAGGCAAGACCACGCTGGTGCGCCATTTGCTGCAGGCCCTGGGCGTGCAGGGGCGCATCAAAAGCCCGACCTATGCGGTGGTGGAACCCTACGAAGTGCCCCAGTGCGCCATCTGGCATTTCGACTTTTACCGCTTCGACGACCCGCTGGAGTGGGAAGATGCGGGTTTTCGGGATATCTTTGCCCGCCCCGGACTGAAGCTGGCAGAATGGCCGGAAAAAGCCGCAGGGCTTACTCCCAAAGCCGATCTAGCTATCTATATAGAAGCGATTGATTCCACCCAACGCCGTGTCGGCCTGCGTCCGGGCAGCGCACGCGGCAAGCAACTGTTGCAAACCTGGTTTTCATGAGCGCAGACCGCCCCCCGATCTCCCACCCCCGTCGCCGCCTGCTGCAAGCGGGCACCCTGGCACTGCTGCTGGGGCGCCAGCACATCGCCTTCGGCGCCAGCATCGTGGCGGTGCGCGTCTGGCCGGCGCCGGATTATTCGCGCGTCACGCTCGAATCGGACACGCCGCTGAAAACCACGCAGACCTTCATCCCCAACCCGCCGCGCCTGGCGGTGGACATCGAGGGCATGGTGCTGAACGCCACGCTCAAGGAACTGGCCGTCAAGGTGCAGCCCGACGACCCGAACATCGCCGCCATCCGCATCGGCCAGAACAGCCCCAGCGTGGTGCGGCTGGTACTCGATCTGAAACAGGCGGCCAAGCCCCAGGTGTTCACGCTCAAGCCCGTGCCCCCCTACCAGCACCGCCTGGTGCTGGATTTGTACCCGGAGCAGGAGCAGGACCCCCTGGCGCTGCTGATCCAGGAGCGCCTGCCCGGCGCGGAACTGTCGGCCAGCGCCGCAGCCGCCGCCGACGATGCGCAGGAGGACGACGACCCGCTGGGACAATTCATCGCCCAACGCCAGCCGACGCCCGAACACCCCGCGCAGCCGCCCGCCGCCGTGGCCACGGCCCCGGAAAAAGCCCCCGCCGCCCAGCCTGCGCCGCCCAAAAGCATTCCTGCGGCGACCAAGACCGAGCGCATCATCATCGTCGCCCTGGACCCCGGCCACGGCGGGGAAGACCCGGGCGCCATCGGCCCGCGCGGCACGCGGGAGAAGGACGTGGTGCTGAAAATCGCCCACCTGGTGCGTGACCGCATCAACGCCAGCCGCATCAACGGCAACCCGATGCGGGCGTTTCTGACGCGCGATGGCGACTTCTTCGTTCCCCTGGCCACGCGCGTGAGCAAGGCGCGGCGCGTGCAGGCCGACCTGTTCATCAGCATTCACGCCGATGCGTTCACCAAGCCCTCGGCCAACGGCGCCAGCGTGTTCGCCCTGAGCCAGAAGGGCGCCTCCAGCACCGCCGCCCGCTGGCTGGCCGACAAGGAAAACCAGGCCAACCTGATCGGCGGCCTGAACATGGGCAACCAGAAGGACAAAACTGTGCAGCACGCCCTGCTGGACATGAGCACCACCGCGCAAATCCGCGACAGCCTGCAACTGGGCAGCGTGCTGCTGGGGCAGATCGGCAGCTTTGCCAAGCTGCACAAGCCCAAGGTGGAGCAGGCGGGCTTTGCCGTGCTGAAGGCGCCGGACATCCCCAGCGTGCTGATCGAAACCGCCTTCATCAGCAACCCCGACGAGGAGCTGCGCCTGCGCAACCCCGCCTACCAGGCCAAGCTGGCCGACGCCATCATGCAGGGCATCCGCCAGTATTTCGCCAAGTACCCGCCCACGGCACGGGCACGCAGTATTTAAGAAAACGTTCTAAAAAAGAAGCTGCTACCGCTCTAAAACAAAGGGTTTCAGATAGAAAACTATCTGAAACCCTTTATTTATCTGCGGTAAAAGCTATGCTTTACATCATCCCCAAGGCACGCGGCAGCCACAGGGACAGGCCGGGCCAGTAGGTGACCAGCACCAGGAAGCACAGCATGGACAGCAGCCAGGGCCAGACGGCCACGGTCAGCTCGGTGATGCCCATCTTGGTGATGCCGGAGGCCACGTACAGGTTCAGGCCCACGGGCGGGTGGCACATGCCCACTTCCATGTTCACCACCATCAGGATGCCCAGGTGGATGGGGTCGATGCCCAACTGCATGGCGATGGGGAACATGATGGGCGCGAAGATCAGCATGATCGACGACGGCTCCATGAAGTTGCCCGCCAGCAGCAGGATGACGTTGACCATCAGCAGGAAGGAGATCACGCCCAGGCCGTTGCCCAGCATCCAGTCGGCCATGGCCTGCGGGATGCCTTCATTGGCCATGATGAAGCTGAACAGCGCCGCGTTGGTGATGATGTAGAGCAGCATGGCGCTCATGTTGGCGGAACTGAGCAGCACCTTGGGCACGTCTTTCAGGCCCATGTCCTTGTAGATGAACACGGCCACGACGAAGGCGTACACGGCGCTCATGGCGGCCGCCTCGGTGGGGGTGAAGATGCCGCTGTAGATGCCGCCCATCACCACCACGATCAGGAACAGGCCCCAGGCGGATTTGCGGAAGGCATCCCAGCGCTGCGCCCACGAGGCCTTGGGCAGGCGCGGGTAGTTGTTCTTGCGGGCACGCCACCAAGTCACGCCGCCCAGGATCATGGCCAGCAGCAGGCCGGGCACGACGCCCGCCATGAACAGCGCCCCGACCGAGGTATTGGTCGCCACGGCGTACATCACCATCACGATGGACGGCGGAATCAGAATCCCCAGCGCCCCGGAGGTGGTGATGACCCCCGCGCCAAAGCGCTTGGGAAAGCCCGCCCTGGCCATCGCCGGCAGCAGGATGGAGCCGATGGCCACCACCGTCGCCGGGCTGGAGCCGGACACCGCCGCAAACAGGGCGCAGGCCAGCACGCCGCCCAGGCCCAGGCCGCCGTGCCAGTGGCCGACCATCGCCGTGGCGAAGTTGATCATGCGTTTGGCCACGCCCCCGTGGGTGAGAAAGTTGCCCGCCAGGATGAAGAAGGGGATCGCCATGATCTCGAACTTCTCGATACCGGTGAACAGTTTGAGCGCCACCGATTCCAGCGGCACCTCGGTAAAGCCGAACAGAAAGGACAGCACCGTCAGGCCCAGGGCGATGGACACCGGCATCCCGGAGACCATCAGCAGCGTGAGGATCAGAAAAATAATGGCCGCGTTCATGCTTTGTCTCCCTTCTGGCTCTGGCTGGCTTCTTCAAGCTCGTCGTCCAGGCCATCGACGTGGCCGTGGTCGTGGTGCGGCAGCTCGCCGGTGCGGAGGAAGGCCACCAGCACCTGCAGGAAGCGGAAGCACATCAGGCTGCTGCCCAGGGGAATGGCGCTGTAGACGATCCAGGTGGGCCACTCCAGGTCGGGGGTGGTCGGGCCTTCGATCAGGTCGTCCACATTCATGCCCAGCAGCTCGCTGATGCCGTAGTGCGCCCCGTTGTCCCAGACGAAGGTGGCGCCCATGACCGCCACCATGCCGGTGAACAGCGCCCCGGCGGCCAGGCCGAAGATGATGAATTTGTTGCGGTTGGCCGTGCCCATCCGGTTGATGACCACGTCCACGCCGACGTGGATGCCGGTGCGCACGCCGTAGGCCGCGCCGAACTTGGCCATCCAGACGAACATGATGATCGTCAGCTCCTGCGCCCAGGTCATGTTGATGCCCAGCAGCCAGTCCTGCAGGCCCGGTATGGCAAAGCCTGCGCTGTAGCGGTGCAGCACCGCAATAAAAACGATGAGGGTGGCCGCGCCCATCAAAAAGGCGATGAGCCACTCCTCCAGGTGATCGAGTATTTTCATCATGAGACAACTTCTCCCAGGTAAGCCGGGCCGTACATACCGTACGTACCGTGCGCCCCTGGCACAGCGGGCACCGCAACATGGCTGCGGTGCCCGCTGTCTTTAGGGGGTGGGTTTAGAGCTTGCTGGGGTCAAAGCCGGTGGCCTGGTACACGTCCTGGATGACGTCCTTGCCGATGCGGCTTTCCATCTGCTTGTGCACGGGCACCAGCGCTTTCTTCAGGGCATTGCGCTCTTCGGCGGTGGGGGTGTAGATGGTGGTCTTGCCGCTTTTCTTCACCGCTTCCAGGGACTGGTCGTTCTCGTCCTGCGCGATCTGGTTGGCGTAGGCGGTGGCCTGCTTCATGGCCTCTTCGAGCTGGCCGCGCACGGTGGCGTCCAGACCGTCCCAGAACTTCTTGTTCACGATCACCGCGTAGCCCAGGTAGCCGTGGTTGGTCATGGAGACGTGCTTCTGCACCTCGTGCATCTTCTGGGTGTAGAAGTTGGACGGGGGGTTCTCGGTCGCGTCCACCACGCCGGTTTGCAGCGCCTGGTAGGTTTCACCGAAGGCGATCACCTGCGGGATGCCGCCCAGGGCGCGGATTTCGGCCTCCAGCACTTTCGAGGACTGGATGCGGTACTTCTGCCCCTTGTAGTCGGCCACGCTGTGGATGGGTTTGTTCGAGGAGAACACCTTGAAGCCGTTGTCCCAGTACGCCAGGCCGGTGATGCCGCGTTTTTGCAGCTTGTCCAGCAGCTTCTGGCCCACGGGGCCGGTGGTGACTTTGTGCAGGTCGTCGCGGTTGTCGAAGATGAAGGGCAGGTCGAACACCTCGAACTCCTTCACGCCCAGCGGGCCGAACTTGGCCAGCGAGGGGGCCAGCATCTGCACCGCGCCCAGTTGCAGGGCTTCCATCTCTTCCTTGTCCTTGTAGAGGGCGCTGTTGGCGTGGACTTCCACCTTCACCTTGCCGCCCGTCAGCTCCTCGGCCTTCTTGGCGAAGAACTCGGCGGCCTTGCCCTTGGGCGTGTCTTGCGCCACGACGTGGCTGAACTTGATCACGGTCTGGGCATGGGCCACGGTGGCGCCAAAGGCCAGCAGGGCGCAGGCCAGAACATGTTTGACGGGAAATTGCATGGGACAGGTCTCCTTGAATGACGGGATGAACAACACGCCCCGCAATGTAGGAAAGCCCCCGCCGCTTGCAAACTGTGGCGTTCCACAGCTAGGGTTTACCCCTGTCTTTCAGCATCGCCTGCACCCACTGCCCGCCGATGCGCTGCGCCAGCCCCTCGTAGACCGGTTGCAGCGCCTGGCGCAACTGCTCGCGCTGCCGGTCGCCGGGGTGGTGGATGCGGGTTGCGCCGGTGGCGCGGAGTGCGGCCAGGTCGCGCTCGTTCTGCTGCTGGGCCATGGCATTGCCCCAGTCCAGCGCCACGCGCAGCGCCTGCTGCATCCAGCCGCGCTGCTGGGGCTGCAAGTGCTGCCAGAAGCGCTGGTGGACGACCAGGCAGTAGCCCAGGTAACCGTGGCGGGTCAGGCTCAGGTCGGTCTGCGCCTCGTGCATCTGCTGCGTCCAGAAGTTGGAGACGGGGTTCTCCGTGCCGTCGACCACGCCCAGCGCCAGGGCGCGGCGTGTCTGGGCAAAGTCCAGCTCCACCGGCTGCGCCCCCAGCACGCGCATCTGGTGGGCAATCACGCGCGAGCCTTGCACCCGCATCCGCTGGCCGACGAAGTCCTGCGGCTCCAGCAGGGCGCGGTTGGCGCTCATGTGCTTGAAGCCGTTGTCCAGATACCCCAGCCCCACCAGCCGCTGGCGCTGCAAGGCCGCCAGCAGCGCCTGTCCCACCCGCCCCTGCATGGTGCGATGCACCTGGGCGTGGGTTTCGAACAGAAAGGGCAGGTCGAACAGTTCGAACTCCGGAAAGCCGATGCGCCCGAACTTGGACAGCGAGGGCGCCAGCATGTCCACCGCGCCCAGTTGCAGCGCCTGCATCTCGTCCAGATCGCTGTAGAGGCGGGCGTTGGCAAAAATCTGCACCTGCATACGCCCCTTGCTGACGGCATCGAGCTGCTGGGCGAACTGTTGCAGAGCCACCCCTTTGGGCGTTGCTTCCTTGACGACGTGCGACAGGCGCAGCACCAGCGGCCGGGCCGAGGCCGTGCGCACCCAGGGGGCGCAAACCAGGGCTTGCAAACAGCGGCGGCGCAGCGGGTTGGCGTCATTCATAGCCCGCTATTATTGCCAGTCCCTTTCGCTTGACCATTCCGCCTGCCCCGTGCCCCCCGTCCCTCCGCCATCGCAGGTGTCCCAGGAGTCCCCCGACTCGCCGGACGCCCTGGACTACATCCTGCTGCACACCCAGCGCCTGAGCGAACGCAGCCGCTGGGCCGTCGTCTGGATGATGGGCTTTGCCGCGCTGGTCATCGCCACCGTGGTGGCGCTGGCCTGGTACCTGGACCATTTCGAGAAAGAGGAAGAAGAGCGCCGCCGTGGGGCCGACGCCCAGTGGCTGGAGCAAAGCGTGCTGTTCCACTTCCGCCGCCTGCAGGACGATGCCGCCCGCCTGGCCCGCCGCGCCGCGCTGGACGGCCCCGACGCCCTGGTGCCCGCCCCCGGCCAGGACACCTACCTGGACGATGACCTGCCCGTCGGCCTGCTCTGGCGCAGCCCGGACACCATCGTCGCCCAGACGTGGCTGCCCGCCCGCCAGGGGCACGACGCCGACGTCCCGCTGTGGCGCGAACACATGGCCCTGCACCCCAGCAACCGGCAGGCGCTGGACACGCTGCTGGACATCACCACCGGCCTGCGCCGCTCCAGCTACGCCGGGCCGATGCGCAACGCCCACGGCATTGCGGGCGACACCGTCTGGCTGGCCGTGCCCTACTTCGACGACAGCCGCCTGCTGGGCAACTACGTGCTGGCGGTGTCGATGGAACATGCCCTGGCCGCCCTGCTGCCGCCGTGGTTCCTGGCCCAGCAAAGCGTGCGGCTGGTGGTCGATGCCGCGCCCGCCGCGCCGCCGGCCCCGGATGGCCGCTACAACACCGCGATCAATCTGCCGGGCACCGACCTGCTGCTGGAGGTCGTCCCGCAAGGGCCACGCAGCTCCACCGTGCCCCGGGTGTTCTTCCTGGTGGCGCTCTTGTTCCTGCTGGGGATGCTGGTCAGCCTGCTGGCGCTGCGCCAGGACTTGCGCAAGCGCCGCCAGGTGCAGCAGCGCCTGCAGGCCGAGGTGGCCCTGCGCACGGCCATGGAGCAATCGGCCAGCGTCGGGATGCGGGCCTGGGACATGCAGGGGCGGGTGCTGTACGTCAACCCCGCCTTCTGCGCCATGCTGGGCTACCCCGCCGAGGAGCTGATCGGCCAGCGGGCGCCCTTCCCCTACTGGCCCGCCGAGCATGTGCCACGCATCTTCGACGAGCATGAACGCATCATCCGCCAGGGCACCCGGCCCCAGGGCATCGAAGTGCAGTTCCAGCACCGCAACGGCCAGCGCGTGGACGTCCTCATCCACGAAGCACCGCTGCGCGACAGCCACGGCGTGCAACTGGGCTGGATGAGTTCCATCGTCGACATCAGCGAGCGCAAACGCGCCCAGCAACTGGCGCAGTTGCAGCAGGAAAAGCTCGAAGCCTCCGAGCGCCTGGTGGCCGTCGGCGAAGTCGCCTCCACCCTGGCGCACGAGCTGAACCAGCCGCTGGGGGCGCTGTCCAGCTTCGCCACCGGGCTGCTCAACCGCCTGAACAGCGCCACCATCACCCTGGCCGACATGCAGCCCGTGGTGCAGCGCATGGCCCAGTTGGCCGAACGCGCCGGCAGCGTGCTGCAACGCGTCAACGCCTTTGCCCGCCGCCGCGAGCTGAACCTGGAACACATCGACCTGAACGCCCTGGCCCGCCGCGCCTGCAACGCCGCGCAAGAGGGGCAGGCACTGCGCATCCACCAACTGCTGCCCAGCGCCCCCACCCCGGTGCAAGGCGACGCCCTGCTGCTGGAACATCTGCTGCACAACCTGTGCAGCAACGCCCTGGCCTGGGCCGCACGCGGGCAGGCAGCCCACCCCCAAGTGCAGGTGCGCCTGGACGTGGCCGACAGCGCCCTCACCCTGGCCGTGGCCGATACCGGCCCCGGCGTGCCCGCCGAAGACCAGGCGCGGATTTTCGACGCCTTTTTCAGCACCCAGCCCGGCGGCATGGGCATGGGGCTGGCCATCTGCCGCTCCATCGTCGAGGCGCACCACGGCAGCATTGCCGTGGGCCGCGACCCGCTGCTGGGCGGCGCCCTGTTCACCGTCACCCTGCCCCGCACACCCGCCCCACCCAAGCCATGACATCCCTGCCCCCCTGCATCCACATCGTGGACGACGACCCGGACATCCGCGACGGCCTGGCCTGGCTGTTCGACTCGCGCGGCTGGCGCAGTTGCGGCTGGGCCAGCGGCCCGGCCTTCATCGAAGGCATTGCCGCCCAGGCCCCCGACTGGGGCGCAGCGGTGGTGCTGCTGGACGTGCGGATGCAGCCCTGGTCGGGGCCCGTCACCTTCGAGCATTTCAAGCCCCTGGGCTGCCCCTGGCCGGTGCTGTTCCTCACCGGCCACGGCGATGTCAGCACTGCCGTGCAGGCCGTCAAGAACGGCGCCTGGGATTTTCTGGAAAAGCCGTTCCAGGACAACCTGCTGGTCGATCGCGTCGAACAGGCCCTGCAGGCCGCCGCCAGCCAGACCCAGGCGCAGCGCCACACGCAGCGGCTGCGCCAGGCGCTGGCCAGCCTCAGCCCGCGCGAACGCGAAGTCCTGGGCGAACTGCTGCGCGGCCACTACAACAAGAACATCGCCGAACACCTGGGCATCACCCAGCGCACGGTGGAATTTCACCGCGCCAACATCTTTGAAAAAATGGGGGTCGAATCGGCCATCGAGCTGGCGCACCAGCTGGGGCAGTTGCAGTCGCTGGACGGGGACGCGCACTGATTCGGAAAAACAAGGAACAAGAAAAAATGTCCACCCTCGCCCTGTACGTCGCCACCGCGCTGGCCGAAATCCTGGGCTGCTACCTGCCCTACCTGTGGCTGAAAGAAGGCAAGTCCGCCTGGCTGCTGCTGCCCGCCGCCGTCAGCCTGGCCGTGTTTGCCTGGCTGCTCACCCTGCACGCCAGCGCCGCAGGGCGCGTCTATGCCGCCTATGGCGGTGTCTACATCGGCGTGGCCATTGCCTGGCTGTGGGCGGTGGACGGGGTGCGGCCCACCCCGTGGGACGCCGCAGGCGTGCTGGTGGCCCTGGCGGGCATGGGCATCATCGCATTTCAACCAAAATAAGTAGCCTTTTCCGCTGACAAACCAAGGGTTTCATACATAAAACTATCTGAAATCCTTTTTTTATAAGCGGAAACAGCTATGAATTTTCAATGCCCCACGGTTTTCGAGAACAGATTGATCACCAGCACCCCGGCGATGATCAAGCCCAGGCCCAGCAGCGCCGGGGCATCCAGGCGCTGCCCCAGCCAGAACCAGCCGACCAGCGAAATCAGCACGATGCCCACGCCCGACCAGATGGCGTAGGCCACGCCGGTAGGAATGGTTTTCAGGGTGTGCGAGAGGCAATAGAACGCCAGCGCATACCCCAGCACCGTGACCAGGCTGGGCCACAGCCGGGTGAAGCTGTCCGACGCCTTCAGCGCCGAAGTGCCGATCACCTCCGCAATGATCGCCGTGCCCAGGTAGGCGTACGCCGCCGCTGCCGAAGACGCCATCGCTAACGCCCCTCCGGCAGTTTCTCGATGCTGCCCGAGCGCAGCACCCGGCCATCGGCGCCAAAGGTGACGGTCAACACCATCTCCCGCGCGGGCGGATCGACCCAGCGCCAGTCCCAGTCGGTTTCCTGCTTCAGGTCGTAGGTCATGCGCCTGGCCGGCTGGCCCAGCAGGCGGCGCACCTGTTCCTGGCTCATGCCCGGCTGCACCTGCGCAAAGACGTGCGGGGCCAGCACCTGGCGCAGGGCACTCATCCGGCCATCGGCGCCGATGGTGATCATGAAGTTCTGGTGCCCCATGGGCTGGCGGTTGTATTCAAAGGTGCGCCCGCCATCCTGCTCGGGCCAGATGGTGGCCGGCTCGCCGAACTGGGCGCGGACATCGGCCTCGGTCGACAGCCCTTCCTCCAGCGCGTCGATGCGCTGCTGGTCGCAGCCCAGCAGCGCCAGCACGCTGGTTCCGACCGCCGCCGCGGCCCGCCATAGACGATGCAGCATCGGCATCCCTCCTTTTTCTTGTCCCGTGGACGAAGAAGCCTAACAGGCCGTTGCATCTTTCCGGAAAGGGGCAACAAAAAAATCTATGAATGAGATTTATTTTTATTTAGAATACGAATCGTTCTTGTTTTGGAGACTCTTTCTATGTGCGACGCCTGCAGCACCCCCGCCCCCTCGTCCACCGGTTCGCGCCGCCGCCGCTTGTGGGATCTGCCCCAGCAATGCCACTGCCCGGTCATCGGCGTGTGCTTCCCCCTGGCACGGCTGCGCCAGCTGGTACACAAGGCCCTGGCCAACCCGCCCGTGGCCGATGACTACGACATCCACCTGGGCGCAGTGGCCGAATGCGGCAAGCGCACCCGCCTGACCGAGCTGTTCCACAAGGACCTGGAAGCACGTTTCGCCCCGCACATCCGCGCCTTCCGCGCCGCCAAGGATGCCAAGGCCGTCGCCCAGCTCTGGGCCCAGGCCGTGCGGCTGGGGGATGTTTCCGGTGCTTTCTGGGCCGCACTGACCCACCCGCGCTGCGACGACGTACTGCAGGAAGTGCTGCTGCGCGACATGCACATGCTGCAACACCAGGCTGGCGCCGCCGTGCGCGTGGACGTCGCCCAGGTGCAGGCGCTGGCCAGGGAAAACGCCGTCCTGACCCAGGAACTGGGCCGGGTTCAGGAGCGCTGCACCCGCGTGATTACCGAAAAATCCAACGAAATCGAGCATCTGCACACCGAACTGGTGCAGGCACGCGCCCACGCCATCGGCCAGGCCTCGCGCATCACGTTCCTGCAGCAGGATGTCGAGCGGCTGAAAAACGAACTGCCCGAGCATGATCTGGTCGCCAAACTCCAGAAAAAAATAGAGCTGCTGACGCAGCACCAGAGCCAGCTACAGACCCAGAACGCCGAGCTGCGCCACGCCCTGACCCAATCCGAGCGCCTGATCCGCCAGCAAGCCATCGAGGCCCTGCAGCCCGCCCCGGCAGTGTCCGAGCCTGCGCCGGAGCCCGTCTTGCAGCTGCACGCCAAGAAAGTCGTGTGCGTGGGCGGGCGCCACACCAACGTGGCCAACTACCGCGCCGTGATCGAAAAGGCCGGCGGCCAGTTCGCCCACCACGACGGCGGCATCGACGACAAGCACAGCGCCCTGGATTCGGTGCTGGCCGCTGCCGACCTGGTGATCTGCCAGACCGGCTGCATCAGCCACAACGCCTACTGGCGCGTCAAGGACTTCTGCAAGCGCACGGGCAAGCAGTGCGTGTTCGTGGACAACCCCAGCGCCACCTCGTTCAGCCGCAGTCTGCGGGGCGTGCAGCTGGATGCTGCGCCCGCCACTGTGCAGGAGTAAGCCCCGTCCAGCGCCTGAAGGCCCGCCAGAACACCGCCGGTTCGGCAAAGCCCAGTTGCTGGCCGATGTCGGCCAGCGGCTGATCGGTCTGCGCCACGGCCTGCAGGGCCTGCTCGCGCCGGGCGCCATCGAACAACTGCGCAAAGCTGGTGCCCTGCACCTGCAGGCGCCGCGCCAGGGTACGTTCGCTGCACCCCACCGCCTGGGCAGCCAGGGCACGCGTCGGCACATGGCCGCTTTGCAGGCTGCTCGCCAGCCAGGCGTGCAGCGCCTGCCGCCAGTCCGTCCGGGTACTGAGCGCGGCCAGCCGCTGGGTGGCATGGCGATGGTGGTCGTGGGCCCGCAATACATCGGCCTGGGGCAAGGGGGCGTCCAGCACGCCATTGGCCAGCCACAGCCCGCTGAAAGCCTGCTCGAACTGCACAGCACAGCCAAACGCCGCGTGGTAACCGGCCAGCGGGCCGATGCGCGGCTGGTTGAACTGCACGGCCTGCGGCACCAATGCCCGCCCGGCCAGCCGCCGCGCCAGCGCCAGCACGGTGGCCAGCACGGCCTCGATCTGGTGCGGGCTGAACGGCAGCACCCCCTGGCGCGGGTGGTAGATGAGCCAGCTGGCCTGGCTGCCCGCCAGCATCTGAAAGCGCCCGCCATCGCTGATGAGCCGCTGGTATTTCTGCACCCAGCCAATCGCCGCACGCAGGCTGGCGGCCGACTGCAACACATCGCCCACCACGCTGAAATTGTCCAGCCCCGCCTGGGCGCCGACTTTCAGGCCAAAGCTGGCGTCCCCGGTGCATTGCACCGCCGAGCGCCACAGGCGGGTCAGGTGGTCCATGGGCCAGCGCTCGCGCTCCAGCGCATCGGGGGGCAGGCCCGCCTGCGCCAGCAGTTGCTCGCGCGGCACGCCCAGTGCCTCGGCGGCGGCCAGCACGGTGTTTACCCAGCCTAGCGAGGCGGTGGCATCCAAAGTCAATTTTTCTGTCCTTCAAAGTCAATCACGAGCCATCTTAACGGGCTATCGTGCAGAACATTCCAAGGAGACATGGACATGGCGGCAGAAAAAAAAGCCGACGCCCTCATCATCGGCGGCGGGCTGGCAGGAATCGTCACCGCGCTTGAATTGCTGCGGGCAGGCCGGCGCGTCACACTGGTCGATCGCGATACGCCCGAACGCCTGGGCGGCCTGGCGCTGTGGGCCTTTGGCGGCATGGCGCTGGTGGGCGCGCCCCTGCAGGCCAGGCGCAAGATTGCCGACAGCCCCGAACGCGCCCTGGCCGACTGGCTGCGCTTTGGCGAGCTGGCCGAGGATGACCACTGGCCCCGGCAATGGGCCCGCTACTACGTGGAGCAATCGCGCCCGCAGGTGTACGACTGGCTGCTGGGCGAGGGCATCCGCTTCATGCCCGCCGTGAATCTGGTCGAGCGCGGCATGAATAGCGACGGCAACAGCGTGGCGCGGTACCACATCGTCTGGGGCACGTCGCGCTTCATGACGCTGCGGCTGATCGCGCAGATGCACGCCGCAGGCCAGGGCGGGCGGCTGACGGTGCTGCACCGCCACCGTGTCACGGCGCTGGAACATGCAGGAGGCCGGCTTTCAGGCGCAGTAGCGGTCGATGAGGCCACGGGGCGGGAAATCCGTTTAAGCGCCTCTGCCGTGGTGCTGGCCACAGGCGGCATCAACGGCGGCCACGAAGAAGCGCGGCGCAACTGGCCCCCAGATCGGCCCTTGCCAAAAACCATGCTCAACGGCGCCCACCCGTTTGCCGACGGCCGCCTGCACCACTGGACGGCAGACACGCTGGGCGCACGCATCACCCACGCGGGGGAGATGTGGAACTACGCCGCCGGTATTCCGCATCCATTTCCGCACTTTCCCGGCCACGGCCTTTCCTTGATTCCGTGCAAGTCGGCGCTGTGGCTCAACCACCGGGGCGAACGCATCGGCCCCGAGCCGCTGGTCACCGGCTTTGACACCCATTGGCTGTGCCAGCAGGTGGCCGCGCAGACGCAGCCCTGGACGTGGCAGCTGCTCAACCGCCGCATCGCCCTGAAGGAATTTGCCATTTCCGGGGCGGAGCACAACCCGCGCATCCGCGACCGGCAGTTTCTGCGCTTTGTGAAGGAGACGCTGCTGGGCAACCACCGCCTGGTCGATCAGATGGCGCAGCAAAGCCCGCACTTCATCGTGGCCGATACGCTGACAGAGCTGGCAGGCCGGATGAACCAGCTCACCGCCTCGCACGACATCCGGGTGGAGCAGTTGCAGGCCACGGTCAATGCCTGGGATGGCCTGTTTGCCCCCGGCGGCCAGCCGGACAGCGACAGCCAGGTGCGCCGCATTTTGGAAGCCAGAAAGTGGCAGCCCGACCGCCTGCGTACCTGCGCCCCCGCACCGCTGCAACAGCCGGGCGCGGGGCCGTTCATCGCCATCCACACCCAGCTCATCACGCGCAAAAGCCTGGGCGGGCTGCAAACCGATCTGCACAGCCGCGTGCTGGATGGCAGCGGCCAGCCCATCAACGGCCTGTACTGCGTGGGCGAGGCGGCAGGCTTTGGCGGCGGCGGGGCATCGGGCAAGCGCTCGCTGGAAGGCACGTTTCTGCCGGGCTGCATCCTGACGGCACGGGCCGCAGCGCGGAATATTGTGGGTCATTAAAAAACAGAGCTTATACCGATGGTATCTATTGGATTTCAGATAGTTATCAATCTGAAATCGTTTGTTTATCAGCGGAAAAAGCTATCAATATAAGGAGACATGATGGAATTCGACTACCTCGTCATCGGTGCAGGTTCCGCCGGCTGCGTGATTGCCAGCCGCCTGACCGAAGACCCGGCCACCACCGTCTGCCTGGTCGAAGCGGGCGGGCCGGACAGCAGCGCCTTCATCCGCGCCCCGCTGGGTTTCGTGGCCGAGGCGCGGCTGCCCCGCCATTCCGCCCACTACGCCACCGTGCCGCAGCCGGGCCTGCATGGCCGCCAGGGCTTTCAGCCGCGCGGGCGCGTGCTGGGCGGCAGCAGCGCGGTGAACGCCATGATCTACTGCCGGGGCCACCGCAGCGACTACGACCACTGGGCGGCGCTGGGCAACCCGGGCTGGGATTACGACAGCGTGCTGCCCCTGTTCAAAAAGGCCGAGGACAGCGCCTGCTTCGGCGCCAACGACTACCACGGCGCGGGCGGCCCATTGGGTGTGGACTGGCTGCGCAGCCGCTTTCCCACCACGCAAGCCTTTCTGCACGCCTGCGCCGCGCAGGGCATTGCGCCCACGCCGGACTACAACGGCGCCCGGCAGGAAGGCAGCAGCCCCGTCCAGGCCACGCAGCGCGGGGGCGAGCGTTGCAGCGCGGCCCGCGCCTACCTCGCGCCCCATGTGCAGCGCCCCAATCTGCAGGTGCTGACCCGCACGCAGACCCTGTCCATCGTCTGGTCAGGCCACCGCGCCGTGGGCGTGCGTGTGGTGCAGGGCAGGCAGGAGCGCGTGCTGCGGGCGCGGCGCGAAGTGGTGCTATCGGGCGGCGCCTACGGCTCGCCCCAGCTCCTGATGTGTTCGGGCATCGGCCCGGCGGCGCAGTTGGCCCGGCACGGCATTGCCGTACTGCACGCGCTGCCGGGCGTGGGGCAGAACCTGCAGGACCACATCACCGCCTCGCTCAACTGGCACAGCCCCGGGAGCGAGGCGGGCTTCGGCATCTGCCCCTCGGGCGCCGTGCAACTGCTGCGCGGCATCCGGGAATGGCAGCGCCAGCGCAGCGGCCCCATCACCAGCAACGTGGCCGAGGCCGTGGCCTTCCTGCACACCGCGCCGGGCCTGCGGGCCAGCGACATCCAGTTCACCTTCGTTGCCGCCATGGTCGACGACCACAGCCGCAAACTGCACTGGGGCCACGGTTTTGGCCTGCACGTCACGCTCACGCACCCCGAAAGCCGGGGCGAAGTGCGCCTGGCCAGCGCCGATACGCGCGACAGCCTGCTGATCGACCCGCGCTACTTCAGCGCCCCGGACGACCTGCCGCACATGGTGCGCGGCGTGCAAAAGGGGCTGGCGGTAATGAACGACCCCGCCCTGGCCCCCTGGCGCGGCGCGATGGTGCGCCCCCTGGCAGCGGACGACCCCGAGGCCATCGCCGAGGAAATGCGCCGCCACGCCGATACCGAATACCACCCGGTCGGCACCTGCCGGATGGGGCCGGCCAGCGACCCGCTGGCCGTCGTCGGCCCCGACCTGCGCGTGCATGGCGTGGACGGCCTGCGCGTGGCCGATGCCGCCATCATGCCGACGCTGACCACCGGCAACACCAACGCCCCCAGCATCATGATTGGCGAGAAATGCGCCGAGCTGTTGAAAGGAAGCCACCCATGACCCCCTTCTTGCCCCCCGCGCCAGACCATCTGCCCGCCGTGCTGCGTGACACTTTTGCCGCGCAGCGGGCCGCCTTCCAAAAGCAGCGCAACCCCGGCCTGCAGGAGCGCCGGGCCGACCTGCGCCAGCTGCACCATCTGCTGCGTGACCACCGCGAGGCCATCGTGCAGGCCATCGCCCAGGACTATGGCAGCCGCAGCCGCTTTGAAACCCTGCTCACGGAATTGCTCCAGGGCCAGGAGGCCGCCCTGGCCGCCATGCGCCACCTCAAGCGCTGGATGCGGCCGCAAAAGCGCCGCCTCGACCCCACGCAGTACCCGCTGGCGCGGGCCTTCACCTTTGCCCAGCCGCTGGGCGTGGTGGGCATCGTGGTGCCGTGGAATTTTCCGATCGCCATGGCCTTTCAACCGCTGATCTGCGCCTTTGCCGCAGGCAACCGGGCCATGGTGAAGATGTCGGAAAACTCCGGCCACCTGGCGCGGCTGCTGCAAAAAATCAGCCCCGATTACTTCCCCGCCGACAAGCTGGCTTTTCTGGCCGACGACGACGCCGGGCCGGGGCAAAGCCTGGGGCCGCTGTTCACGCAACTGCCGTTCGACCATCTGTTCTTCACCGGCTCGCCGCAGACCGGCAAGGCCGTGATGGCCAACTGCGCCGCCAACCTGACGCCGGTGACGCTGGAGCTGGGCGGCAAGTCCCCGGCCATCGTTGCGCCGGACTTTCCGCTGGACAAGGCGGCCGAGCGCATCCTGTGGGTGAAGCTGCTCAACGCCGGGCAGATCTGCACCAATGTGGACTACCTGCTGCTGCCCGAGGGCAGCGAGGAAGCCTTCATCGCCCACGCCCGGCGCATTGCAGCCGAGCGCTTTCCCGACCTGCTGGGCGGCGACTACACCGCCATCATCGACCAGCGCCAGTACGGCCGCCTGCAGGCCGTGCTGCAGGACGCCGTCGCTCAGGGCGCCCGCATCGTGCCGCTGCTGCCGGGCCAGGCAGGCGATGCCGCGCGGCGCATCCTGCCGCCCATGCTGGTGCTGAACGTGACGGAGCAGATGCAGATCCTGCAACGCGAAATCTTCGGCCCGCTGCTGCCCATCCTCACCTACCGCAGCAAAGAGGAGGTGCGCGACTACATCAACGCCCGCCACCACCCGCTGGCCCTCTACATCTACAGCCACGACCGGGCGCTGCAAGATTTTTACCTGGCGCAAACACTCTCGGGCGGCGTCAGCATCAACGACAGCCTGATCCACACCGGCCTGCACGACCTGCCCTTTGGCGGCGTGGGCCACAGCGGCATGGGGCATTACCACGGCTACGAGGGGTTTCTGACCTTTTCCAAGCTGCGCCCGGTGTTCCGGCAAAGCCGCTGGCGCACGGTGGATCTGCTGATGCCGCCCTATGGCCAGCGGGCCTACCGGTTGCTGAACTTCATGTTCTGGCGCAACCGTTGAATTTCAAGCCAAAACGGCCTTGAACGCTTATCCAGAAAGCGGAAGAAGCTATCCATAAAGTGACAAGGAGATTACGCCATGAACGGTGCCCATGCCCTGATCCACACCCTGGCCGATGCCGGCGTCGAAGTCTGCTTCACCAACCCCGGCACCAGCGAGATGCACTTCGTCGCCGCGCTGGACGCCGAGCCGCGCATCCGTGCCGTGCTGGCGCTGTTCGAGGGTGTCGCCACCGGCGCGGCCGACGGCTACGCCCGCATGGCCGACAAACCCGCCGCCACGCTGCTGCACCTGGGCTGCGGCCTGGGCAACGGGCTGGCCAACCTGCACAACGCCCGCAAGGGCAAGGTGCCGGTGGTGAACATCGTCGGGGACCACGCCACCACCCACACCCGGTACGACGCGCAGTTGCAGTCCGACATCGAAACCGTGGCCCGCAACGTCTCGCCCGGCTTTGTGCGCACCGCCCAATCCACCGCGCAACTGGCGCAGGACACGACGGATGCCATCGCCGCCGCCCGGGGCCTGCCAGGGCAGGTCGCCACCCTCATCCTGCCCGCCGATGTGTCGTGGGGCGAAGGCGCGGCCCCCTGCGCCCCGCCGCCCTTGCCGCAGCCGCCAGCGGCAGACAGCGCCACGTTGCAGACCATTGCCCAGCACATCCGCAGCGGCCAGGCCACCGCCCTGTTGCTGGGCCCCCAGGCGCTGCGCGAACGCGGCCTGCTGGCGGCCGCCCGCATTGCGGCAGCCACCGGCGTGCGGCTGCTGGCCGAAGTCTTTCCCACCCGCATGGAACGCGGCGCGGGCCTGCCTGCCGTGGAGCGCATCGCCTACCTCGCGGAAATGGCCGGAGTGCAACTGGCCCCGCTGCAGCACCTGGTGCTGGTGGATGCCAAATCCCCCGTCTCGTTCTTTGCCTACCCCGGCAAGGCCAGCGATCTGGTGCCGCCAGGCTGCCAGGTGCATACCCTGGCCACCCCCGCGCAGGACGCCTGCGCCAGCCTGGAGCAATTGGCAGCACTGCTGGGCGCCGATACCGCAACACCCCGATTGCAAACACCGCAGCGCCCCGCCCGCCCCACGGGCAAGCTCACCGCGCCCAAGGTGTGCAAGGCCGTGGGCCACCTGCTGCCCGAGAACGCCATCCTGATCGACGAAGCCATCACCAGCGGCCTGATGCTGGGGGCCATGACGCAAGGCGGCCCGCGTCACGACCTGATCACGCTGACCGGCGGGGCCATCGGCCAGGGCCTGCCCAACGCGGTCGGCGCAGCCATTGCCTGCCCCGAACGCCCGGTGATCGCCCTGATCGGCGACGGCACCGCCATGTACACCCTCCAGGCGCTGTGGAGCATGGCGCGGGAAAATCTGAACGTGACGGCCATCATCTTCAACAACGCCAGCTATTCGGTGCTGAACGTCGAGCTGGACCGCGTAGGTGCCAGCGCCGGCGGCCCCAAGGCGCGGGCGCAGCTCGACCTGGGCGGGCCGCAACTGAACTTTGCCCAACTGGCCCAGGGCATGGGCGTACACGCCGTGCGGGCGCAGACCGCCGAGGATTTCTGCACCGCGCTGGAATACGCCCTGGCCCAGCCGGGGCCGCATCTGATCGAGGCCCTGGTGCCCGAGGCGCTGGCCGGTGCCAAGCGCAGGCTGCTGCCCTGGCTGCTCAAATCCCTGCCCGGCCTGCCGCCTGCCATGGCGCAGGCGCTGAAACGCAAAATTGCGCCCTGAATGGCATCCAGCCCTTGTGTAGAAAGCGCTGGAAGCTCTCTTTTTTATCGAAACCGGCCAATTCATGCCCCAAGCCGGGCGCAGACCGTAAAATCCGGCCTTTTGTGCCACCCTGCGCCCGCGCAATTGCCATGTCATTTTTTGCCCGCCCCCACTACACCTCGGACACCACCGACTTCATCCGTCAGCTGAAACAGGACAAACCCCAGCTCGACGCCCAGCAGCAGCAAGGCCGTGGCCTGCTGTGGGACAAGGACGTCGATGCCGGAGTCTGGCAAGACTACCGCGCCGGCAAAGTGGCGCAAAAAGCGTACGTGTACTACTCCTACACCCCGGCTGGTAAACGCACCAGCCCGATGTAAGCCGGCCCACGGTCTGGCCCCACGCCTGCCATGCCGCCCGTGCTGGAAGCCGCCCGCCCCGTGGCGGCCGATACCGCCCCCCTGACCGAACCGACGCCACCTGCGCTGACCGACCAGGTGGCTTTGGCGCGTCTGTACGGCCAGCCGCTGTTCAAGATTCCGCACGACCTGTACATCCCGCCCGATGCGCTGGAGGTCTTTCTGGAAGCCTTCGAAGGCCCGCTGGACCTGCTGCTGTACCTGATCCGCAAGCAGAACTTCAACATCCTGGACATTCCGCTGGTGCAAGTCACCGACCAGTACCTGGGCTATGTGGAAGAAATCCGCAGCCGCAACCTGGAGCTGGCCGCCGAGTACCTGCTCATGGCCGCCATGCTGATCGAAATCAAATCGCGCATGTTGCTGCCGCCCAAGGTCAAGGAGGGCGAGGAAGAAGCCGCCGACCCCCGCGCCGAGCTGGTGCGCCGCCTGCTGGAGTACGAGAAGATCAAACTCGCCGCCCAGCAGTTGAACGACATCCCCCAGCACGGGCGCGACTTCGTGCAGACGCAGATCTTCATCGAGCAAAGCCTGCAGCCGCGCTTTCCCGACGTGGACGTGGCCGAGCTGCAGGCAGCCTGGCGCGACATCGTGCGCCGCGCCAGGCTGGTGCAGCACCATCACATCTCGCGCGAGGCGCTGTCCGTACGCGAATACATGAGCCGGGTGCTGAAACAGTTGCAAGGCCAGCGCTTCGTGCCGTTCGAGGCTGTTTTTGCCCCGCAGGAAGGCTCGGCGGTGCTGGTGGTCACCTTCATCGCCCTGCTGGAACTGGCCAAGGAAAACCTGCTGGAAATCACCCAGGCCGAAGCCTTTGCCCCCATTTACCTGCGCCTGACCTACCTGCCCATCAGCACGGTCTGACGCCCCACCCCGCCAGACCCGCGCGGGCCATGGCGAGAGACTTCTCAAGAGAGTGCCATGACACACACCACCCCCCAGGATTTCGATGTTTTGATCGTCGGCAGCGGCCTGGCCGGCCTGACCGCCGCCCTGCAACTGGCGCCCACGCACCGCGTGGCCGTGATTACCAAGCGCGAGCTGCAGGCCGGCTCCAGCGGCCAGGCGCAAGGCGGCATCGCCGCCGTGCTGGCCGAAGGCGACAGCTTCGATGCCCACGTGCAGGACACGCTGGTGGCCGGTGCCGGCCTGTGCGACATGGCCTCGACCCGCTACGTGGTGGAAAACGCGCCGGACACGATTCACTGGCTGCGCCACCTGGGCGTGCCGTTTTCCGAAGAGGACGGCCACCTGCACCTGACGCGCGAAGGCGGGCACAGCGCCCGGCGCATCGTCCACGCCACCGATGCCACGGGCGCTGCCGTGCAGCAGACCCTGATCGCCCATGTGCGCCAGACGCCCAACATCACCCTGCTGGAGCAGCACACGCTGGTCGACCTGATCACCAGCCGCAAGCTGGGCCTGCCCGGCCCGCAGCGCTGCCTGGGCCTGTACGCGCTGGACGAGGCCACCGACGAAGTCATCACCTTCCGCGCCCCGCACACCATCCTGGCCACGGGCGGGGCGGGCAAGGTCTACCTCTACACCACCAACCCCGACACGGCCACCGGCGACGGCATTGCCGCCGCGTGGCGGGCCGGCTGCCGGGTGGCAAACCTGGAGTTCATCCAGTTCCACCCGACCTGCCTGTACCACCCGAATGAAAAATCCTTCCTCATCAGCGAGGCCGTGCGCGGCGAGGGCGGGCAACTGAAACTGCCGCCCGGCGCAGGCGGCACGCGCTTCATGCCGCAGCACGACACCCGCGAGGAACTGGCCCCGCGCGACATCGTGGCCCGCGCCATCGACTTCGAGATGAAGAAGCACGGCCTCGATTGCGTGCACCTGGACATCTCGCACCAAAGCCCGCAGTTCCTGCAGGAGCATTTCCCCAACATCCTGGCGCGTTGCGCCGAGCTGGGCATCGACATCACGCGCGAACCCATCCCCGTCGTGCCCGCCGCCCACTACACCTGCGGCGGCGTGCTGACCGATCTGGGCGGGCGCACCGACATCGCCGGGCTGTACGCCATTGGCGAGACCGCCTGCACCGGCCTGCACGGCGCCAACCGGCTGGCCAGCAACTCGCTGCTGGAGTGCATGGTGTTCGCCCGCGCAGCGGCCAAGCACATCCAGAGCGCCCCCGCCACCGACCGCCCGCCCCTGCCCGCCTGGGACGACAGCCAGGTCACCGATGCCGACGAGGCCGTGGTCATCTCGCACAACTGGGACGAGCTGCGCCGCTTCATGTGGGACTACGTGGGCATCGTGCGCACCAACAAGCGGCTGGAACGCGCCGCGCACCGCATCGCCCTGCTGCAAAGCGAGATCGACGAGTTCTACGCCCACTTCCACGTCACGCGCGACCTGCTGGAGCTGCGCAACCTGGTGCAGGTGGCCGAGCTGATCATCCGCAGCGCCCAGATGCGCCACGAAAGCCGAGGCCTGCACTTCAGCCGCGACTGGCCCGAACTGGCCGCGCCTGCGGCCTCGACCATCCTGGTGCCCACGGTCAAGTAGCCCGCAGCGCCGCAGGGCGCTTTTCCTACCGGGCTGGGGGTGTTGCCCGTCTTGCCCAGGCCGGCAACACGGCCTGCGGCTGCGCCTAGATTGCGGCCTTTTGCTGGCTTGCAGGCTCCATGGAAAGAGGATGAACAGGCTCCGGGGCGGAGCCGTACTGGGACAAGGCCGCCTCGGCACTGCTCAGGCGCAGCAGCCGCATGGTGTTGCGGACGTTGCCCGCCTGGGTGCGCAAGGCCAGCGCCGCTGCCGTCACCTGCTCCACCAGGGCCGCGTTCTGCTGGGTAATGGCATCCAGATCGGCAATGGCGTGGTTGATCTGCGCAATGCCCTGCTGCTGCTCGTTGGCAGCGGTGTTGATTTGCGCCAGCAAGGCATCGACCTGCGCCACGGCCTGCAGGGTGGCGTCCATGCGTTGCAGCGCCGCGCCGGTGGCCTCGGTGCCATCGGCCACACGCCCGGTCGATTGCCCGATCAGATGGCGGATGCTGCCTGCCGCATCCGCCGTGCGTGCAGCCAGGGCCCGCACCTCGCCGGCCACCACGGCAAAGCCGCGCCCGGCTTCCCCGGCACGGGCGGCCTCCACTGCCGCGTTCAAAGCCAGCAAATTCGTCTGAAAGGCCACCCCTTCGATCAGCTGCACGATGCTTTGAATGTCCTGGGCGGCGTGCGCGATGCCCTGCATGGTGTGGCCCGCCGCCTGCACCGCCTCGTGGCCGCTGTCGGTCAGCGTTTTGGTGTGGGCCGCCAGGCGTGCGCCCTCTGCCGCCGAGGCCGCACTGCTGTGTACCGTGCTGGTGATTTCTTCCATGGCCGAGGCGGTGACCGCCAGATTGTTCGCCTGGGTCTGGGTGCGTTCGAACAGATGGTGGTTGCCGGCAGCGACCTCCTGCACCGACTGCTCCAGTTGCTGCACCTCGCTGCGCACATCCTGCACCACGGTGCGCAGGTTCACACTGAGCTGGAACAGCGCACGCTGCAATTGACCGATGCTGCCGTCAGCCCCGGTGGTCACCGTATGCGACAGGTCGCCCGAGGCCAGCAGATTGGCGTCGTACACCAGGGACGCCAGCGGCGCCACGGCCCAGCGCCGCGCCAGCCAGCCGGCCCCGAACACGGCAATGGCTGCCGTGGCCACAGTGACGGCCAGCGGCGCTTGCGCCATGGCCGGCCATGCCGTAACCGCTGCCACAGCAGCACACAAGCCCACCAACCGCGCACCCGTACCCGGTTGCAGCCCACGGGCGATATAGCCACGCCAGCCGGTGCGCTGCACCGTGCCGGCAGACAGACGGCGGCTTGGACGGCGGCCCGCACGCACCTCGGCCTGCAAGGTGGCATACAGCGCCTGGGCCGCTTGCACCTGCTCCTGGGTGGGCAGGGTGCGCACCGAGAGGTAGCCGGTGATGGCCGCCCCCGCACGCAAAGGCGTCACGTTGGCCTGCACCCAGTAGAAATCGCCGTTCTTGCGGCGATTCTTGACCAGCCCCGTCCATGGCTGGCCCGCGCGGATGGTGGCCCACAGGTCGCGAAAGGCCTCGGCAGGCATGTCCGGATGGCGAATGATGTTGTGCGGCTGGCCCAGCAGCTCTTCCTCGGCAAAGCCGCTCACGGCAATGAATGCCGGGTTGCAGTAGGTGATGTGGCCTTTGGTATCGGTGACCGAAACCAGCGTCTCCTGCGAGTTGAAGCGGTACTCGCGATCCGTAACCGGCAGATTGGTGCGCATGGGAAGAAGGCCTCGCGTGGCCGCCTCTTTTAATTAACAAAGTATTTAAGTGTAACTGAATTGATTCTTATAGTCCGTGAACTTTTAGAAAGCGTACCTATCGTCCGTGGTGTTTTAGGCCGTAAAAAGGAACCATCCATATATGGCTCTAACCTCTCCATCCGAAGAAAGATCCCCGGTACTCGTCGCGTTCGGACGCACCGTACGGCACTTGCGCAAAGCGCAAGGTTTCTCGCAAGAGGCCTTTGCCGACGAATGCGGCATTGACCGCAGCTACATGGGCGGTGTGGAGCGGGGAGAGCGCAATATCGCCCTGATCAACATCGCCAAGATCATCAGCGGGCTGGGCATGCAGCCTTCGGAATTTTTCCAGGCACTGGACGCTGCGCAGGGGCAGCCGCCCGGTGCGCAACCCCATACCCACCTGCGCCAGCGCTGATGGGCGCCACCCCCGCAAGGCCATGGGGACATGCCCCCTGCATCTGCGGCGCAAGCCGAAGCGGGCATAAAAAAACGGCTGCGAAAGCTATTTCGCAGCCGCTTCCTCTGTCAAAAGGAATAAAGGTAGGCGGTGTCCGGCACCGCCATGCAACGGTCAGAAGTTGTGCCGCAGGCCCAGCTCGTAACCGGTCGCATTCTTGCCCGCCACCACCGTGTGGGCCAGCGAGGTACCCAGCTTGCGGCTGGCCTTGTCGTCGTTGCTCATGTGCGCGATGGTGGCGTAAATCTCGGTGCGCTTGGACAGCTTGTAGCCGTAGCCCAGGGCCAGGCGCACGGAATCGCGGTCGTCGCGCTTCTTGTCCTTGTACCAGGAGACGGCGGCCCGCAGCTCGCCCGGGCCGACGGGGGCCTTCACCCCGATGCTGTACAAGTCCACGCGCTGGTTGTCGCCGCGCTCCGAAGCCAGCAGCACCAGGGGGGGTGACCACGCCGAAGTTGTACGACGCGCCCAGGTTGAAGTTCTTGTAGTTGATGGTGCTGGCCGCCGTGCCCCCCTTGACGACCCCGTAGCCCAGCGCCACGTTCAGAGGCCCGTTGGCGTAGCCCAGGCGCAGGCCCATGCTGCTGGACAGGCTGTTGCTGTTGCCCTTGGCCTTCTCGCCAAAGGCATAGCTGGCCTGGCCGTACACGCCGTCCATCTTGGGCAGCAGGTAGCTGATGCTGTTCGAGGCCCGCTTGGGATTGCTGCCTTCCAGCGTGCCGGCCGCGCCGCTGCTGATCAGGTTGTGGCCGTTGACGGCGCCCATGCCCGAATCGCCAAAGGCATGGAAGGTTTCCAGGTTCTGGTAGGTGGGGGTCTTGTCGCGGCCCAGGCGCACTTCACCGAAATTGCCCAGCAGGCTGAGGGTGGAGCGGCGGTCGAACTTGAAGCCTGCGCCACCGTCATCGACATTGATGCCGCCTTCCAGCCAGAAACCGGCCTTCAGGCCGTTGCCCAGGTCTTCCGTGCCGCGAAAGCCCAGGCGGCTGCTGGAGTTGCCGCCATTGGCCATGCCGGTGACGGAGCCATCCTTGGTGGAAACATGGGCGATGGAGGCGTCCACCACCCCGAAAAGGGTAACGCTGGAGCTTTGGGCCAGGGCGCCACCGGCAGCGGTGAGGGCAGCAAGGGCAAGAAGTGTGGTTTTCATACAGTCTTCACTACGGTAATGGGTTCAATGAAATGCTCTCTATGCAATAGCCCGGAGGCTGCCGCTATTACACGGACGGTATGTGACAAGTTCGTGAAAACCTGCATAGACTTCGCGTTTTTTCGCCAACGCTCCTGACTGGCGCCCCACCCACCACGAGAGACACCATGTACCGCACCCTGCTCAAATCCAAGATCCACCGCGTGAAAACCACCCACTGCGAGCTGCACTACGAAGGCTCCTGCGCCATCGACGAAGACCTGATGGATGCGGCCAACATCATGGAGAACGAACAGATCCACATCTGGAACGTCGACAACGGCGAGCGCTTCGTCACCTACGCCATCAAGGGCGAGCGCGGCAGCGGCATGATCTCGGTCAACGGCTCGGCCGCCCGCCGTGCCTGTACGGGCGATCTGCTGATCATTGCCAGCTTCGCCCAGGTCGAAGAAAAAGACGTGGCCAGCCACCAGCCGCAACTGGTCTTCGTCAATGACAAAAACCAGCAGGTCGAACTGCGCCACAAGGTGCCGACGCAGATGCTGTAACTGTCCGAATGGCTTGCAGAAAATAAAAAAATAGCTGCTACCGCATAAAAACAAAGGAATCCAGGTATTTTTATACCTGGATTCCTTTAAATACTCGCGCAAGCAGCTATCTTATTAGCCAGCATCACCCCATCGCATCCACAGCACACAGCCAGCGCTCTTCCAGCTCCCGCGCCGGCAACGGCTTGCTAAAGAAATACCCTTGAATTTCATCGCATTGCAAACGGCGCAAGGTATCGAGCTGGGCGGCGGTTTCCACCCCCTCGGCCACGGTGCGCAGCTGCAGGGCGCGGGCCATGCCGATGACGGCGGTGACGATGGCCATGCTGCCCGCATCGTCCAGCATGGTGCGGATGAAGGTCATGTCGATCTTCAGCCGCGCCAGCGACAGCCGGTGCAGCCGGGCCAGCGAGGAGTAGCCGGTGCCGAAGTCGTCGATCGCCAGCGAAAAGCCCATCGCCACCAGTTGCCGGGTGGTCTGGATGGCCTTCTCGGCATTGCGCATCAAGGCCGTTTCGGTGATTTCCAGCTCGATCGCCTGGGGCGGCACCCGGTGGCGCTGCACCAGGGCCAGGGCGTGTTCGGCAAACCCTTCGACCATGGAAATCTCCACCGCCGAGACATTGACGGCAATCGGCGGCACCTGGGCCCAGCCGTCGTCCTGCCACTGGCGCCACTGGCGGGCAGCCGTCTCCAGCGCCCAGGCATCGAGGGCGCCGATCAGGCCGCGCTCCTCGGCCACGGGAATGAACTCTGCCGGGCTGACCCAACCCCACTGCGGATCGCGCCAGCGGGCCAGGGCCTCGACACCGTGCAGCTTGCCGGTGATGGTGTCCACCTTGGGCTGGTAGTGCAGCTCCAGCTGGCCATCGGCCAGGGCCTGTTTCAGGCGCTGGGCCAGCGCAATGCTGCGCGACTGCTGCTGGCGCATCCCCGCCTCGTAGATCAGGTAGCTGCCGCTTTGCGCCTTGGCCCGGTACATCGCCAGATCGGCGCAATGCAGCAGGCTGCTGACGCTGTCGGCATGGTCCGGGTACAGGGCAACGCCGACGCTGGCGCTGATGCCGTAGGCCCGGCCCTCGACCTGCACCGGGCTTTGCAGCATCGTATCGACCTGCGTGACCAATGCCAGGCCGCCCCGCTCCTGCAGCGGCAGCAGGCGGGCCAGCATGAACTCATCGCCGCCCAGACGCGCCAGCACGTCCCCGGGCTGCAACAACTGCTGGACCTGCCCGGCAATGGCCTGCAGCACGCGGTCGCCCATGCTGTGCCCGAGGGTGTCGTTGATTTCCTTGAACCGGTCCAGATCGATGAACAGCAGCGCCACCTGCTGCCCCGTGCCCCGGGCCTGTTGCAGCAGGCCGTCGAGCAGGGCCAGGCCATGCTGGCGATTGGCCAGCCCCGTCAGCGCATCGAACTGCGCCAGACTGCGGATGCGCTGCTCGGCGCGGTGGCGCTCGGTAATGTCCACCACCGTCAGCAAGACCTGGGCATCGGCATCGGGCTGCAAGGCCGACATGGTGTGCGCCGTGACCGCCACGGGAACGACGCGCCCCGACCCCACCAGATGCACGTCCAGAACATCGTGTACCTGCTCGTGCGCCAGGGCACGCTGCACCAGGCAGTCCAGGCCATCGAGCTGCAGCCACTGCTGCAAGGGGCTGCCCGCCAGTTGCGCCCCCGGGCACTGCAGCAGTTGTGCAAAGGCCCGGTTGGCAAAAACCACCTCCATCTGTGCCGTCAGCACCAGCGTGCCATAGGGCAGATGGGTGAAGACGGCACTGTAGTCGTGCAGCCGGGCCATCCGCTGTTCGTGCAGCGTGATGTAGGTGTCGATGGCCAGCCCCATGTCCAGAAAAACCACCTTGGTCACGGCCTGCAGGGCCGCCACCCGCTCCTGGGGCGACAGCTGCGGGTGCTGGGCAATGCGGGGCAAAAACGCACACAGATACTGGCTGTACGCCCCCAGATACCACCCCGGCGACAACCCTGCGCCGGCATGCACCAGACCGACACGCTCCCGGCTACGGCCATAGGCTTCGTCGTAATGGCCCGCCATCAGTTGCTGCAGGTACGTCACCTGCAGGCGCTTGTGCCGCTCCAGCATCTGCGCATCGGGCAGCAGGGCCTGTATCTCCGGGTACTGCATCAGGTGGTCGTAGAAACCATCGACAAAACCCGGCAACTCCGCATCCAGCAGCGCAGAGAGCCTGGCCAGGATGTGCATATCCGCCGCCCCGAGGCACAAAAAATGCTGACGCTTGGAGAAAGAGGGTTGCGTTTTCATATCCACGGAAAAACGGCAAGGCTGCGGAAGAAGTGATGAAATAGCCGCCCCGCCATGGCCGATGGAGTTGTTGTGTATCAGCAAGTCACTGAATGTACGAATTAATGTGTGTATGAAATAGTGTACGTAGAAAAAGGTGGGCCGGATGTCTATTTCCGCTTCCGACCCCCGTGTTCAGCTTGGCTTGCGCGTCAAAGAATTGCGTGCCCGCAACAAAATCACCCAGGAAGAGCTGGCCGACCGCTGCCAGATCTTCCGCACCTATCTGAGCCGGGTGGAATCCGGCCAGGCCAACCCGACCCTGACGGTGCTGCACGCACTGGCGCAGGGGCTGGAGGTTTCGGTGCAGGAACTGCTTGACCCCCCTTTGGGGCCCGAGGATGCCCGGCACATCCGGGTGCGTGCCGACCCGCCCATCTCGCGCGGGCGGGTGCTGCGCACATGAAAAAGGCAAGGCGCACGGGCCTTGCCTTGGGAGTGTGCGGGCGGGGGAATGTCCCCCCCCGGTCAGGCCGCGCCCAGGTGCGGCACCAGCGCCCCGGCGTTCTGGCCGTTCTTGAGCGCAGCGGTAAACGCCAGCATCCGGTCGATCGGCTGGCGGGCACGGGGGATGATGGCCGGGTCCACATGCACGGCATTGGCCCCGGTTTCCAGCACATGGGCCACACCGGCCAGGCCGTTCATGGCCATCCAGGGGCAGTGGGCGCAGCTTTTGCAGGTGGCGCTGTTGCCGGCGGTGGGCGCTTCGTAGAAGGTTTTGCCGGGGTTCAGGGTGCGCAGCTTGTGCATCATGCCCTTGTCGGTGGCGACGATGAACTCGGTCGCATCCAGCTCCTGCGCGGCTTTCAGGATGGCGCTGGTCGAACCCACGGCATCGGCCAGGGCGACGACTTCGGCAGGGCTTTCCGGGTGAACGAGGATTTTCGCGCCGGGGTGTTCCTGTTTGAGCTGCTCCAGCTCCAGCGCCTTGAATTCATCGTGGACGATGCAGGCGCCATTCCAGAACAGCATGTCGGCCCCGGTCTGCTGCTGGATGTAGCCGCCCAGGTGGCGGTCGGGCGCCCACAGGATTTTGTGGCCCTTGGCCTTGAGGGCGCTCACAATGTCCAGAGCGCAGCTGGAGGTGACCAGCCAGTCCGAACGCGCCTTGACGGCGGCGCTGGTGTTGGCGTAGACCACCACGGTGCGATCCGGGTGCTGGTCGCAGAAGGCGCTGAACTCGTCCTCCGGGCAGCCCAGGTCGAGCGAGCAGGTGGCGTCCAGGTCGGGCATGAGGACGGTTTTTTCGGGCGAGAGAATCTTCGCCGTCTCGCCCATGAAGCGCACGCCGCTGACGATCAGCGTCTGCGCCGCATGATCGCGGCCAAAGCGGGCCATTTCCAGCGAATCGCTGACGATACCGCCGGTTTCTTCCGCCAGGTCTTGCAAATCGGGATGCACGTAGTAGTGCGACACCATGACGGCATTCTTTTCTTTGAGCAGGCGGCGGATTTTGTCTTTCAGCGCCCCGCGCTCGGCCTCGGTCAGTTCGGGCGGCACCCGTGCCCAGGCGTATTTGGTGGAGCAGACGGCGCCTTCGGCGGGCTGTTCATATTCAACGTCGATGACTTGGGGCATTACAACTCCTGCACACGCATGGAAAAGTCGGTGGCTTGGACATCCTTGGTCAGCACACCGATGGAAATCCGATCGACCCCGGTTTCGGCCAGGGCCTTGAGGCCGTCGAACGTCACGCCGCCGGAAATCTCCAGCACCGCCCGCCCGGCATTGATCTGCACGGCCTGGCGCAAGTCGGCCAGCGGCATGTTGTCCAGCAACACCATCCTGGCCCCGGCATCCAGTGCCTCCTGCAACTGCGCCAGGGTTTCCACTTCGATTTCGATGAAGCTGGCCTGCGCGGCCACTTTTTCCGCGGCCCGCAGCACGGGGGCGATGCCGCCGGCAGCGGCGATATGGTTTTCCTTGATCAGCACCGCGTCGTACAGGCCGATGCGGTGGTTCACCCCGCCGCCGACTTGCACCGCGTACTTCTGGGCAACGCGCAGGCCGGGAAGGGTCTTGCGCGTATCGACAATCGCGGCCCTGGTGCCCGCCACCGCCTCGACATACCGTGCCGTTTTGGTCGCCACGCCCGAAAGCAGTTGCAGGAAGTTGAGCGCCGTGCGCTCGGCCGACAGCAGGGCGCGGGCATCGCCCAGCATCTCCAGCACCACCTGGTCGGGGGCGCAGCGCTGGCCTTCGGCCACATGCCAAGTCAGTTGCACGCCGGGGTCGAGGGCACGCAGCGCCGCCTCGGCCCAGGGCGCACCGCAAATCACGGCCGCTTCCCGCGCCAGGATGCGGGCCCGCACGCGCTGGTTGGCGGGCACCAGGGCGGCGGTCAGGTCGCCAGTACCCACATCTTCGGCCAAGGCGCGGCGCACATCTTCTTGCGCCTGGGCAGCAATGTTTTCAGAAGTCATACAGGGGAAACCCAAGTCTCGGTGTCTTTGAGGGCGCCAAGCATAGCGGCAACCGACTTCGCTTGCGGAAGACGGCAAGCAAACCCTGCCGCCCCCTGGCGCTACACTGCGGGCTTTTTTCGCCCCCCATCATCCCATGCCCCATCTGCATATCGAATACACCGCCAACCTGCCCGACCTGGACGAGCAAGCGCTGATGGCGGCCCTGAACCAGGTGGTGTGCAGCCATCCCAGCGTATTGCACGATTCGGAAGTCAAGGCCCGCATCCACCGCATCGCATCGTTTCGCATCGGCACCCAGCCGCAAGACCGGGCCTTTGTCCATGTCCTGTTGCAACTGCTGGAAGGGCGCAGCGAAGCCACGCGCCAGGAGCTGGCCCAGGCGCTGGGCGCGGTGCTGCGCCAGCAGGTTCCGCCCCGCCCCGGTCTGCACGTACAACTGAGCGTGGACGTGGCCGAAATGAACCGCCCCTGCTACTACAAGCACCAGGGTTGAGCCCGGCCCCTGCCCGGCTAGCGCTTGGCAGCGCATGGGCATAGACTCGCGGCTTTTGTTTTCGCCCCCCAGGAGATTCGTCGATGACTGCTGACAGCACCGCCCCCGGCACGCCCTACGGCACCATTCCGCCCGCCTCGCCCCTGCCCCAGCGCAAACCCATCAGCCTGCCGCGCCTGGCGCAGATGCGCTCTGCCGGGGAAAAAATCACCATGCTCACCGCCTACGACGCCACTTTTGCCGCCGTGGCCGATGCCGCCGGGGTGGAGACGATTCTGGTCGGCGACTCCCTGGGCATGGTCTGCCAGGGACTGGCCAGCACCGTGGGCGTGAGCCTGGAGACGATGGCCTACCACACTGCCAGCGTCACCCGTGGCCTGCGCCGCGCCCAGGGCACGGCCTGGGTGGTGGCCGACCTGCCCAGCGGCAGCTACCACGAATCGCCCGAGCAGGCCATGCGCAGCGCCACGGTGCTGATGCAGGCCGGGGCGCACATGGTCAAGCTCGAAGGCGGCGGCTGGACGGCGCCGACGGTGCGCTTTCTGGTCGAGCGCGGCATCCCCGTCTGCGCCCACCTGGGGCTGACGCCGCAGACCGTTCACGCCCTGGGCGGCTACCGCGTACAGGGCCGCGACGATGCCGGGGCGCAGCAGCTGCGCCGCCACGCGCTGGAATTGCAGGATGCAGGCGCCGCCATGCTGGTGCTGGAAATGGTGCCCGCCGCCCTGTCCGCCAGCCTGACCCAAGAGCTGCCGCACTGCCACACCATCGGCATCGGCGCGGGCAACGGCACCGCCGGACAGGTGCTGGTGCTGCACGACATGCTGGGCATGAACCTGGGCAAGATGCCCAAGTTCGTGCGCAACTTCATGCAGGACACCGGCAGCATCAAGGACGCCATGGCCGCCTACGTGCGGGCCGTCAAGGACGGCAGCTTCCCCGACAACGCGCTGCACGCCTGGTAAGCAATCACTATTTCAATAGCTTGTTCTGCTTATCAACAAACGTTTTCAACACCTTTTATCCTTGAAATCGTTTGTTGATCAGCGTTAACAGCTCCTATATCTCATTCAATCCATGCAAGTCGTTCACACCATCGCCGATCTGCGCAGCGCCCTGGCCGGGCGTGGCCGTCCGGCTTTCGTGCCCACCATGGGCAATCTGCACGCGGGGCACATGTCCCTGGTGCGCCAGGCCAAACCGCTGGGCGATGTGCTGGTGGCCAGCATCTTCGTCAATCGCCTGCAATTCCTGCCCAACGAAGACTTCGACAGCTACCCGCGCACCCTGCAGGATGACTGCGCCAAGCTGCAGGCCGAGGGCTGCGACATCGTCTTCGCACCCAAGGAAAGCGACCTCTACCCCGAGCCGCAAACCTTCAAGGTGCAGCCCGACCCGGCGCTGGCCGACATTCTGGAAGGCCACTTTCGCCCCGGCTTCTTCACCGGCGTCTGCACCGTGGTGCTGAAACTGTTCAACGCCGTCTTCGGCAGCACCGGCGGCGGCACCGCCGTATTTGGCAAAAAGGACTACCAACAGCGCCTGGTGATCGAGCGCATGGTGCAGCAGCTGGCCCTGCCCGTCACCATCGTCGGTGCCGAAATCGCCCGCGCCGAGGGCGGCCTGGCCCTCAGCTCGCGCAACGGCTATCTGAGCGCCCAGGAACTGGAGCAGGCCCAGGCACTGTCCCGCGCCCTGCACGCCCTGGCCCAGGCCACCCGCCAGGGCCAAACGCCGCTGGCACAACTCGAAGCCCAGGCCAGCGCGGCCCTGAACGCCCTGGGCTGGCAGACCGACTACCTCACCGTACGCCTGCGCGACAGCCTGCAAAGCCCCGACCACGCGCAACTGGCCAGCACCCCCCTGGTCGCCCTGGGCGCAGCACGGCTGGGCAGCACGCGGCTTATCGACAATCTGGAGTTCTGAGCCTGTCTGCGCTGCCTTGACAAACCCCTCCAAAGTAATAACATTGTTTTAACTTTTGGAGGTGCAAAATGCAGATCGCCATTCGCAACATCGGCAACAGCAAGGGGGTTGTGCTGCCCAAAGCCCTGCTGGCCCAGGCCGGGCTGGACAACCTGGCCTTTGCCACCATCGCCATAGAAAACGGCACCATCGTCCTGCGCAAGCCTGAACAACCACTACGCCAAGGCTGGGCCGAGGCCGCCGCCAGCATTGCCGCCCAAGGGCAGGACGCGCTGCTGATGGGCGAGTTCGGCAACGATGGCGACAACCCCGATGGGGAACTGCCGTGGTAAAGCGCGGCGAGGTCTGGCTGGTCAATCTCGACCCCACGGTGGGTAGCGAGATTCAAAAGACCCAGCCCTGCGTCGTCGTCTCTCCGGGCGAACTCAACGACAACCTGAGAACCGTCATCGTCGCCCCCATGACTTCGCAAGGGTTTGCCGCGCCGTTTCGCATCCCTGTCACCCATGCGGGCAAGCAAGGGCTGGTCGTACTCGACCAGCTACGGACGGTGGATAAAAAAAGACTGGCCAAAAAGGTGGGAACGGTGCCACCGCCCACCTTGAGCGCCATCCTCACCACCTTGCAGGAAGTATTTACCGAGTAGGCCGACCGTCAAAGCACTGGCGGCAGCCCCGCCACCTGCGCCGGTATCCAGCCGCGCAGGCTGTTCATGAAAGCCCAGGCCCGCACCCTGGGCACATCCTCCAGGCGCAGCACGCCTTCTTCCACCCGTCCCGCCTGCAAGGCCACGGCGCGGCCAATGCCGGGCAGCAGGCCGCAGGCCAGCGGCGGCGTGACCCAGCGGCCATCGTCCAGCAGGGCTGCGATGTTGCCGCGCGTGCATTCGGTGATTTCGCCCGCCGCGTTGAACAGCAGGCTGTCGAACGCGCCGCTGCCAGCCGTAGGGGCCAGCGCGTCGTAATGGCCGCGGCGCGTAGTTTTGAAGCGCACGAACTCGCTGTGCGTCTGCGCCAGCGGGGCCACAGCCCAGTGCAGCAGCACCTGATCGGGCGACGACGGGCAGGCAAAGGCCTGCGCCGTAAACCGGCCATCGGCATGCAGCAGCAGGCGCACGCGCCACAGCCCCTGGGGGTGCTGGCAGGCCAGGGTCTGCACCGCCGCCCGGGCCGCATCGGCATCCCAGGGGTAGGCGAAATGCTGCGCGGCCCGGGCCATGCGCTCCAGGTGCCAAGCGCCGTGGCGCAGCGTGCCATCGGCCAGGGCCAGGGTTTCCAGAATGTCGAAAGGCTGGCTCACGCGCTCGAAAAACGCCCGTTTGGCCGCCCATTCGCGCCACTCGCCCGCTGCGTGGGCATCGGCGGTGATGCCGCTGCCGATGCCGCAGCGCACCTGGCTGGCACCCTGCACCACCAGGGTGCGGATCGGCACGTTGAACGTGGCCCGCACGCCGCCGGCGCCATCGCTGCGCACCACGCCCAAGGCGCCGCAATACCAGCCACGCGGCGCAGGCTCCAGCGCGGCAATCGCCGCCATGCTGCTGCGCTTGGGGGCGCCGGTGATCGAACCACAGGGAAAGAGCGCCTGAAAAATAGTTTGCAAGCCCGTGCCACGGGGCAGCCGCGCCTGCACGTCCGAGGTCATTTGCCAGACGCTGGGCAGCGCCTGCAAGCCAAACAGCCGGGGCACGGTGACGCTGCCGACTTCGGCGATGCGCCCCAGATCGTTGCGCAGCAGATCGACGATCATCACGTTCTCGGCCCGCTCCTTGGCGCTGCTGCGCAGGTATTCGGCCTGGGCCGCATCCTGCTGCGGCGTGCTGCCGCGTGCGGCGGTGCCCTTCATGGGGCGGGTGAGGATATGGCCGCTGCCGCTGGCCGGCTGGTGCCAGTCGAAAAACAGCTCGGGCGAGACGGAGAGCAGCGCCTCCTCCCCCCGGTCGAGGTAGATGCCGTAGCCTTCGGGCTGCGCCCGCTGCAAGGCGGCAAACAGCGCGGCGCGGTCGATCGGCGCGGCGCTGTGGCCGTGGTGCTGCTGGGTCAGGTTGAGCTGGTAATAGCGCCCGGCGGCAATGTCGGCATGAATCTGCGCCAGCACCTCGGCAAAAACGGCCTGATCCATGCCCGGCTGCCACTCCAGGGACTGCGCCCAAAGGCCAGGGGCTTCATCGGGCGCAGCGGCATCTGCATCGACAACAGGCGGCGCATACACCGCAAACCAGGCCAGCGGGCCGGTGGCAGCATGGGTCATCAGACCGGGCTGCAAGGCGCTGGCCGCCTCGTACTGCAGGCCGCCCACGCACCATGCGCCGCTGCGGGCCGCGGCTTCCACCGCCTCCAGCACGGCGGCCAACTGTTCGGCACTGTGCGCCGCCAGCACCTGCACCGGTGCGCCCCGAAACTGCTGCCGCAATCGGCGGTGCGGCCCCTCCAGGGGCTGGGCCATATCCAGTTGGGCAGAAAGCATCGGGCACCTCCAGGCAGGTAAAAACGACAAAGCCGCCCGAAGGCGGCTTGGCAAGCGTAGCGCTGTAGCGCGTACAGCGCCCCGGAACCGGCTTAGGCTTGTTCGCCAGCCACTTCCACGTTCACTTCCACGACCACGTCGGTATGCAGGGCCACGTCCACGGTGGTGGCGGACACGGTCTTGATCGGGCCGTTGGGCATGCGCACCTGGGCCTTGACCACTTCAAAACCGGCCTTGGCCAGTTCTTCGGCGATGTCGGCGTTGGTGACGGAGCCGAACAGGCGGCCATCCACACCGGCTTTTTGCAGCAGCTTGACGGTGAAGCCAGCCAGCTTCTCGCCCACGCCCTGGGCAGCGGCCAGCTTCTCGGCGGCTTGCTTTTCCAGTTCGGCGCGTTTGGCTTCGAATTCGGCCTTGGCCGCTTCGGTAGCACGGCGGGCTTTGCCGGTGGGGATCAGGAAGTTGCGGGCGTAGCCGTCCTTGACCTTGACGATGTCGCCCAGGTTGCCCAGGTTCAGCACTTTTTCGAGCAGGATGATTTGCATGTCGGCTTCTCCTTAGATCTTGTGCTGGTCGGTGTACGGCAGCAGCGCCAGGAAGCGGGCACGCTTGATGGCGGTGTTCAGCTGGCGCTGGTAGATGGCGCGGGTGCCGGTCAGACGGGCGGGGATGATCTTGCCGTTTTCGGCGATGAAGTCACGCAGGGTGTCCACATCTTTGTAGTCGATTTCTTCGACACCGGCGACGGTGAAGCGGCAGAAGCGCTTGCGCTTGAACAGCAGCGACTGGGTGTTGCGCTTGGGGCGCTTGTCTTTGTTGAATTTCTTGAACGTGGCCATTGCTGGACCTCTTTGAAAATTAATCTTGTTGCATATCCTGGATGTGGAACACCACCGATTTGCTGTTGCGCGGCGAGGCGAGAAAGCCTCGAAACCGCCAGCAACTTTCGGGGGCCTGCCGGGCCAGCTTTTCCGCCAAGGCGCCAAACGCAATGGCTTTGATGCTGGCTTGTACCGTGCGCGTGCTGCCTGCTTCCATTTGCTGCGATTGGTGCAGCAAGCGCAAATCCAAGGCTGGCACTCCGGCAGGCGTAAAACGCATGGGGGCTCGCTCGGTGATGCAGGCGCTCAGTACCAGCCGGTTTTCCACCTCCAGACCAAACGGATCGACTTAAGCCTGCTCGGCAGCGGCGGCTTGGGAAGCCTTGCGGGCTTCTTCGCGCTCGACGGTCTTCATCATGGTCGAAGCGCCGGTGTCGGCTTTCTTCTTCTGCACGGTCAGGTGGCGCAGCACGGCGTCGTTGAACTTGAAGGCGTGTTCCAGTTCCTGCATGATGGTCTGGTCGGCTTCGATGTTCAGGCACACGTAGTGGGCCTTGGCCAGCTTGTTGATCAGGTACGCCAGTTGGCGGCGGCCCCAATCTTCTTCGCGGTGCACCTTGCCACCGCCCTGGGTGATCATGCCCTTGTAACGCTCCAGCATGGCCGGAACCTGTTCGCTTTGATCCGGGTGGATCAACAAAATGATTTCGTAATGACGCATGAAAACTCCCTTGTGGGTAAAGCCCCCTGCTGCGCCAAAAAGTAGCAGTGGGGCAAGGCAAAACTGTAGATTATAAACCATGAATCAAAATGGCGGGATGCCGCTTCGACTTCCTGCCGGCAGCGCCTTGAAAGACGTCCAGCCCGCCCCATATGGGCAGGCAAGTCTTTTTCACCTTCTCTTTTTTCTATTGCAAGACCAATGACCGATTCCGCTCACTCCCAAGCTCCCCTGGATGCCAGCCCCGAAGAAGTAGAAGCCGCCATGGCGGCCAACGTGGCCGACGAAATGGCCCGCCTGCAGGCGGAGCTGGCCGAACTCAAGGCCAAGAACGCCGATCTGGCCGACCAGTTCCTGCGGGCCAAGGCCGATACGGAAAACATGCGCCGCCGCACCGAGGAGGAAGTGGCCAAGGCCCGCAAGTTCGGCATCGAAGGCTTTGCCGAAAGCCTGCTGCCCGTGTGCGACAGCCTGGATGCCGCCCTGGCCATCCAGAACGCCAATGCCGAACAACTGCGCGAAGGCAGCGAAGCCACGCTGCGCCAGCTGCTGCAGGCGCTGGAGCGCAACAAGGTGGTGGTGGTCGCCCCCGCTGCGGGCGAGAAGTTCGATCCGCACCAGCACCAGGCGATCAGCGTTGTGCCCGCCGAGCAGGAGGCCAACACCGTCGTCAGCGTGCTGCAAAAGGGCTATCTGATTGTCGACCGCGTGCTGCGCCCGGCGCTGGTCACTGTGGCCGCCCCGAAATAAGCCCTGCGTTTTTATTGCGGCATGGCTTGAAACCCTGGGGCTGAACCCTAGTTACAAGCCAACTTAACCAACATTCTTTTTTTCGGAGCTATTCAAAATGGCAAAAATCATCGGTATCGACCTGGGCACGACCAACAGCTGCGTGGCCATCATGGAAGGCAACAACACCCGCGTGATCGAGAACAGCGAGGGCGCCCGCACCACGCCGTCGATCATTGCGTACCAGGAAGACGGCGAAATCCTGGTCGGCGCCTCGGCCAAGCGCCAGGCCGTGACCAACCCCCGCAACACCATCTTCGCCGCCAAGCGCCTGATCGGCCGCAAGTTCGACGAGAAGGAAGTGCAGAAAGACCTGGACCTGGCCCCCTTCCAGATCATCAAGGCCGACAACGGCGACGCCTGGGTGGAAGTGCGCGGCCAGAAGCTGGCCCCGCCGCAGATCAGCGCCGAAGTGCTGCGCAAGATGAAAAAGACTGCCGAGGACTTCCTGGGCGAAGAAGTGACCGAGGCCGTCATCACCGTGCCCGCCTACTTCAACGACGCACAGCGCCAGGCCACCAAGGACGCTGGCCGCATCGCCGGCCTGGAAGTCAAGCGCATCATCAACGAGCCGACCGCTGCCGCCCTGGCCTTTGGCCTGGACAAGGTGGGCAAGGGCGACCGCAAGATTGCCGTGTATGACCTGGGCGGCGGCACGTTCGACGTGTCCATCATCGAGATTGCCGACGTCGATGGCGAAAAGCAGTTCGAGGTGCTGGCCACCAACGGCGACACCTTCCTGGGCGGCGAGGACTTCGACCAGCGCATCATCGACTACATCATCGGCGAGTTCAAAAAGGAACAAGGCGTCGATCTGTCCAAGGACGTGCTGGCCCTGCAACGCCTGAAGGAAGCGGCCGAGAAGGCCAAGATCGAACTGTCCAACTCCACCCAGACGGACATCAACCTGCCCTACATCACCGCCGATGCTTCCGGCCCGAAACACCTGAACCTGAAGCTCACCCGCGCCAAGCTGGAGAGCCTGGTGGACGACCTGATCGAGCGCACCATCGCCCCCTGCCGCACCGCCATCAAGGATGCGGGCCTGTCCGTGTCCGACATCCAGGACGTGATCCTGGTCGGCGGCATGAGCCGGATGCCCAAGGTGCAGGACAAGGTCAAAGAGTTCTTCGGCCGCGAACCGCGCAAGGACGTGAACCCCGACGAGGCCGTGGCCGTGGGCGCTGCCGTGCAGGGCCAGGTGCTGGGCGGCGAGCGCTCCGACGTGCTGCTGCTGGACGTGACCCCCCTGTCCCTGGGCATCGAAACCCTGGGCGGCGTCATGACCAAGATGATCACCAAGAACACCACCATCCCGACCAAGTTCGCGCAGACCTTCTCCACCGCCGACGACAACCAGCCGGCCGTGACCATCAAGGTCTTCCAGGGCGAACGCGAGATGGCCAGCGGCAACAAGCTGCTGGGCGAGTTCAACCTGGAAGGCATCCCCGCCGCACCGCGCGGCGTGCCGCAGATCGAGGTGGCCTTTGACATCGACGCCAACGGCATCCTGCACGTCAGCGCCAAGGACAAGGGCACGGGCAAGGAAAACAAGATCACCATCAAGGCCAACTCCGGCCTGTCGGAAGAAGAAATCCAGCAGATGGTCAAGGACGCGGAGCTGAACGCTGCCGAAGACAAGAAGAAGCTGGAGCTGATCCAGGCCCGCAACCAGGGCGAAGCTGCCGTACACAGCGTGCAGAAGAGCCTGGGCGAGCATGGCGACAAGCTGGAAGCCGCCGAGAAGGAAGCCATCGAAGCCGCCATCAAGGCGCTGGAAGAAGTCCTGAAGGGCGAGGACAAGGACGCCATCGAGGCCAAGACCAACGACCTCATGACCGCCAGCCAGAAGCTGGGCGAGAAGGTCTATGCCCAGGCCCAGGCCGAAGCAGCGGCCGCCGGTGCAGGCGCCAGTGCCGAGGCGGGCGGTGCCCAGCAGCAGGCTTCCAGCCAGGCCGCCGGTGCCAACGATGACGACATCGTGGACGCCGAGGTCAAGGAAGTGAAGCAGTAATCCCTCCCGTGCAGCGGCAGACCTGACCGCTGTCCGCCGCGCAGCCCTTTGCCCCGGTTTTTCCCGGTAAAGGTCTGGCGCGGCGTTTGTCATTTGGATCGGCAGCAAATTTATGGCGAAACGCGACTTTTACGAAGTGCTGGGGGTGGGCAAGACCGCCTCCGACGACGAAATCAAGAAGGCCTACCGCAAGCTGGCCATGAAGTACCACCCGGACCGCAACCAGGGGGACAAGGCCAAGGAGGCCGAGGAGAAGTTCAAGGAGGTCAAGGAGGCCTACGAGATGCTCTCCGACAGCCAGAAGCGGGCCGCCTACGACCAGTACGGCCACGCGGGCGTGGATCCCAACATGCGCGGCGGCCCGGGCGGGGCAGAAGGCTTCGGCGGTTTTGCCGAGGCGTTCGGCGACATCTTCGGCGACATGTTCGGCGGCCAGCGCGGCGGCGGCGGTGGCCGGGGCGGGCGGCAGATGTACCGGGGCAACGACCTGTCGTATGCCATGGAAATCACCCTGGAAGAAGCAGCCAAGGGCAAGTCCACCGAAATCCGCATCCCCAGCTGGGACACCTGCGACACCTGCCACGGCAGCGGCGCCAAGCCCGGCACCCAGCCCAAGACCTGCAACACCTGCGGCGGCAACGGTTCGGTGCAGATGCGCCAGGGTTTTTTCAGCGTGCAGCAGACCTGCCCGCACTGCCGGGGCACGGGCAAGATCATTCCCGAGCCCTGCACCGCCTGCCACGGCCAGGGCAAGATCAAGCGACACAAGACGCTGGAAGTGAAAATCCCCGCCGGTATCGACAGCGGGATGCGCATCCGCAGCAGCGGCAACGGCGAACCGGGCGTCAACGGCGGCCCGGCGGGCGATTTGTATATCGAAATCCGCATCAAGCAGCACGACATCTTCGAGCGCGACGGCGACGACCTGCATTGCCAGGTGCCGGTGAGCTTCATCACCGCCGCGCTGGGCGGCGAGATCGAGGTGCCCACCCTGTCGGGCAAGGCGGCGATCGACATCCCCGAAGGCACGCAAGCGGGCAAGCAGTTCCGCCTGCGCGGCAAGGGCATCAAGGGCGTGCGGGCCAGCTACCCCGGCGACCTGTACTGCCACATCGTGGTGGAGACGCCGGTCAAGCTCACCGAGTACCAGCGCAAGCTGCTGCGCGAGCTGGAAGAGTCGCTGAAAAAAGGCGGCTCGCGCCACTCGCCCAGCGGAGAGAGCTGGACGGACAAGTTGAAGCGCTTCTTCAGCTAAGCCCAGAAACAAACATGGCCGCCAGAGCATTTTGCCTGGCGGCTTGTTTTATGTATCGATGGGATGAAAATTCAAAAACAGGAGCTTTAACTGCGCTCATGCAAAAGATTTGAAAGTATTTATGTATTCAAATCCAATCATATCAAGCGCAACAAGCTATTGTTTCAGGGGAACCTGCACAAACACCAGCCGCTGCAGGCGCGGCGATGCGGCCAGGGCGCTGGGCAGCAGGTAGCGGCCACGGAACCAGGGGATGTCCACCCGGGTAAAAGGCACCTGCCAATCCAGGCCGTTGCGCTGCCATGCCTGCCAGACCAGGGTGGTGCAGTAAATGCCGTTGCCCGGCGCCTGTTCCTGCACTTGAAAGGGCCGCCCCAGCTGGGCCAGCGCCCAGGCCACGGCCTGCCGACGGGCTGCGGTGTCGGCCTGCGCCACATGGTGCAGCGCAAAGGCACGGGCGCGTTCGGGGGCCAGGAAAAAATCCAGGCTGTCCAGCACCACGGCATCGGGCTGGCCCGCTCGCTCCGAAGGCGTGGCGTGAACCACCTGCCAGGCCCCGCTTTCGCCCACCAGCATCCCGACGTGGCTGAACAGGCCCTGCTGGTCGATCGCCCGCACCATGTGGCTGACCGCCTCGGTGCCCTGGCGGAACACCAGGTCGCCGGCCTGCGCCTGGGCCGGCAGCCGCACCTGGGCAGCGGCCTGGGCGCAGATGGAAAAAAGGACGGCACCCAGGGCCGCCCCACGCCAGCGGCACGCTGGCATTACAGCCTAATCTTCCAGCCGTCTTTTTCCTTGACCAGATTCATGTTGTCGGTGTCGGTCTTGCCGTTCTTGAACGTCACCTGCAATTGCACGCGCAAGGCCGCCTCACCCTGCTCCTGCTGGCTGACGATCTGCACGTCCTGCAAGCCGCCGTTGGCATCGATTTGCGTTTTCCCGGCAGCGACCATCATCTGCACCTTGCCCTTGACCATGATCATCTCGTTGGCCGAAACGCTTTGCAGCGCCAGAAAACCGATGGCCTTGTCGGTATCGCCCGCCGCCACGGCAGCGTAAAAGCCCTTGACGGTCGCCTCCGGGCCGCTGCCGAAACAGGCGCTCAGGCCCGCCGCCAGCCCCAGCGCCAAACATGTTCTGCGTGAAATCATCGTCCACCCTTTCGGAATCATTGCTGAGATGTTGGAGAGCCGCCCTTGCGGCAAAACGCCGCCATGCCGATGGCCAGCCAGCCCAGCATCAGGCTGGTGCCGCCCCAGGGCACGAAGGGACGGAAGGTTTCCACGCCGGTAAAGGTGCGCAGATAGATCAGGCCGCTGAACAGCAGCACCCCCAGGGTGATGAGCAGGGCGGCAAGGTGCAGCCAGCGGCCACCCCCCTGCCGTGCCCACACGCCCAGGGCCAGCAGCACGACGGCATGGAGCAACTGCTGCTGCACGGCCTGCTGCAAGGTGGCGCGGGCGGCTTCCCGCGCGGCAGGGTCGGCGATAAAGCCCAGGCCATGGCTGGCATAGGCCGCCAGACCGACGCCGGTGCTGCCCAGCAGGGCGGCGGTGACGAGTATCCAGAGGGCACGCATGGCAGCCACGTCAGACATTGCGGCTGAACACCACGGCGCCATCGACCAGCGTATGGCGCACCTGGGCGGGCAGTTCCGTGCCGGTGAACGGCGTACTCTTGGCCTGGCTGCGCAAGGCGGCGGGCGCCACCGTCCAGGCCGCTTGCGGATCGACGATGCACACGTCGGCCACGCCGCCCACTTGCAGGCGGCCCAGTTGGGCATCTACGGCCCGGCCCAGCACGTCCACCGGAGCGCTGGTGACGGTTTGCAGGGCACGCGCCAGAGGCACGCCATCGCGCTGGCTCCAGAGGATGGCGGCGGACAGCAGCAGCTCCACCGCGCTGGCGCCGGGTTCGGCTTCGGCAAAGGGCTTGACCTTGGCATCTTCCTCGACCGGGGTGTGGTCGGACACCAGGGCGTCGATGGTGCCGTCGGCCAGCGCAGCGGCCAGCGCGTCACGGTCGGCCTGCTGGCGCAGCGGCGGGATGAGGCGGGCGCTGCTGTCGAAATAGCCGATATCAGCATCGGTGAGCAGCAGGGAGTGGATGGACACGTCCGCCGTCACGTTCAGCCCCTGGGCCTTGGCCTGGCGCAGCAACGCCACGCCGGCAGCGCTGGACAGGCGGCACAGATGCACGCGCGTCTGCGTGCCGCGAATCAATTCAAAGATGGTGTGCAGGGCAATGGTTTCCGCCGCCACCGGCACCCCGGCCAGGCCCATGCGCGTGGCCGAGGGGCCGCTGGCCGCCACGCCCTTGCCCAGGTCCTTGTCCAGCGGGCGCAGCCAGACGGCAAAGCCGAAGGTGTTGGCATACGCCAGGGCGCGGGCCAGCGCCTGGGTGTTGGCCATGGGTACGTCGGCCTGGCCGAAGGCAACGCAGCCCGATTCGGTCAGCTCGGCCATTTCGGTGAGGATTTCGCCCTTCAGGTCCTGGGTCAGCGCCCCCATGGGGAACAGACGCGCCTTGTGCTGCTTTTCGGCGCGGAACTTGAGCATTTCCACTAGCCCCTGCTCGTCCAGCACCGGGTCGGTATCCGGCGGGCAGACCAGGCTGGTCACGCCACCGGCCACGGCGGCCTGCATTTCGGAGTGCAACATGCCGGCGTGTTCGTGCCCCGGCTCGCGCAGGCGCACGGCCAGGTCGACCAGGCCGGGCAGCACCCAGCAGCCGCTGGCATCGATGGTCTGCTGCGCGGCAAAGCCCGCCGGGGCCGCGCCAATGGCGAGGATTTTGCCGTCGGCAATGGCCACGTCCGCCACTTGGTCGAGGCCCGAGGCCGGGTCGATCACCCGGCCATTGCGAAGAAGTATTTGCGTCATTTTTAACTACCCAATAGGGTGCCGGGGCTTGTCAGACAAGCGCCAGCCGCTCTCATTCATGAAGTTGTATCAGACCTCAAGCCTCGTTGCCGGCCACGATGGACATCACCGCCATGCGCACGGCAATGCCGAAAGTCACTTGCGCCAGGATGACCGACTGCGGCCCGTCGGCCACCGCCGAGGAAATCTCCACGCCCCGGTTGATCGGGCCGGGGTGCATGACGATGGCGTCCGGCTTGGCCAGTTGCAGGCGCTCGGGCGTGAGGCCGAAGCTCTTGAAATACTCCTGGCTGGACGGCAGCAGCGCCCCGCTCATGCGCTCGTTCTGCAGGCGCAGCATGATGATGACATCGCAGTCGCGGATACCTTCTTCCAGGTTGTGGAACACGCGCACGCCCATGTGGGCCAGATCGGAGGGCACCAGGGTGCGCGGGCCGACCACGCGCACTTCCGGGCAGCCCAGGGCCAGCAGGGCGTGGATGTCCGACCGCGCCACGCGCGAGTGCAGCACGTCGCCGACGATGGCCACGCGCAGGTTGGTGAAATCCTTTTTGTAGTGGCGGATGGTGTAGGCATCCAGCAGCCCCTGGGTGGGGTGGGCGTGGCGGCCATCGCCCGCGTTGACCACGTGGACATGCGGCGCAACGTGCTTGGCGATCAGGTAGGGAGCGCCCGATTCGCTGTGGCGCACGACGAAGATGTCGGCGGCCATCGCGCTCAGGTTGTCGATGGTGTCCAGCAGCGTCTCGCCCTTGGCGGTGGAGCTGCGGCCAATGTCCAGCGTGAACACGTCCGCCGAGAGGCGCTTGGCGGCAATGTCGAAGGTGGTGCGGGTGCGGGTGCTGTTCTCGAAGAACAGGTTGAACACGCTCTTGCCGCGCAGCAGGGGCAGCTTCTTGACCTCGCGGTCATTGACGCTGACGAAGTTGCTGGCCGTGTCCAGGATGTGCGTGAGGATGTCGCGCGACAGCCCTTCGGGCGAGAGCAGGTGGATCAGCTCGCCGTTCTTGTTCAGTTGGGGATTGCGGGTGGTGGGCATGGAGAACGCCTGTCGGGGGTTTTAAGCTTCTTTAACGGCAAAGTGAAAACGGCCATCGTCGGCCCGCACCAGGGCCAGCACCTGGCTGGGCGGCAAGGCCACGCGGGCGGCGGCAAAGTCGGCGGCGTAGGGCAACTGGCGGCCCCCGCGATCGACCAGCACGGCCAGGCGCACGCAGCCGGGGCGGCCATAGTCGTACAGCTCGTTGATCACGGCCCGCACGGTGCGGCCGGTGTAAAGCACGTCGTCCAGCACCAGCACATCGGCGCCGTTCACATCGAAATGCAGCTGCGTCTGGGCGCTGCTGGCCATGCCGCGCTGGGCAAAGTCGTCGCGGTGCAGGGCCGAGGACAGCACGCTGACCGGCTCGGTCAGGCCCAGGTCCTGGTGCAGCCGCTCGGCCAGCCAGGCACCACCCGAGGTGATGCCCGCCAGCCGGGTCTGCGGCCCCATCAGGCTGCGCACGCCGCGCAGCAGCTCGCGGTACAGGGCTTCGGCGTCCAGCACCAGGCTGGTGGCCAGGGGGGAAGTAGAAGCGGAGACGGTAGCGGCGGGGGGGGAACTCATGCAAGACTCCTTAAAAACTGTTCCAGGATGATGCAGGCGGCAGCGGCGTCGGCATCTTTGGCGCCCAGCGACAGGGCTTCGGTGGTGGTGTAGCGCTCATCGACTTCGTACACCGGCAGACCGAAGCGCCCGCGCAACTGGCGGCCAAACTTCAGCGCCCGGGCGGTGTTGTCGTGCGCCGCGCCATCGGGGTGGTAGGGCACGCCGATCACCAGCGCCTGCGGCTGCCACTCTGCTATCAATTTTTTCACGGCAGCAAAACGGGCGTCGGCACTTTCGGCCCGGATGGTCGTCACCGGGCTGGCCGTGCCCAGCACGCGGTTGCCGCTGGCCACGCCGGTGCGCTTGGCGCCGAAGTCAAAGGCCAGAAACTGCTGCTGGCTGGCTGGCAGCGCCGGTGCAGCGTCCGGTGCAGTGTTGGCGCTCATGCGTTGCCGGCTTCGGTATGCAACATCCAGGGCTGCAGGCCGAGCAATTGCAGGGCGGCGGCGTAGCGCTCTTCCGGGGCCACGTCGAAGACGACGCCGGTGTCGGCACCGACGGTCATCCAGGCGTTCTCGCGCAGTTCGGATTCGAGCTGCCCCTCGCCCCAGGCGGCGTAGCCCAGGGTGACCAGCACGCGCTTGGGGCCGGCGCCGTGGGCGACGGCTTCCAGCACGTCCTTGGAGGTGGTCATCTCCAGCCCGCCGGGCACGGTCAGGGTGGAGGCGTAGACGGCTTCCTCGGCGTGCGGAGCATCCAGCACCACCGGGTCGTGCAGGACGAAACCCCGGTCGGTCTGCACCGGGCCGCCCCGAAAGATCGGGCCGTCCGCCAGATCGGCGCGGCCCATGGGCAATTCGATTTTTTCCAGCAACCCCTTCAAGGTCAGGGTGCCGGGTTTGTTCACCACCAGCCCCAGGGCGCCGCGTTCGTTGTGTTCACACACATACACCACACTGCGGGCGAAAAACTCGTCTTCCAATTGCGGCATGGCAATCAGAAAGTGGTTGGCAAGGTTGAGCACGGCATCAGACATAGGGGGCGATTTTATGCCCCCCAGCCCGCCGCCCCCGGGCGTTGGCGCAGGAAGCCGTTCCCCTGTGCAAACAAAATAAAAAAATAGCTGCTTCCGATTTATATATAACGATTTCAGACATTTTTATACCTGAAATCGTTTATATAAGAGCGGAAACAGCTATATGTTTTAACAAACTACCTAGCTATCAATCGGTGTAGCCGTGGATCAGCCCCAGCAGTTCCTCGTCGCCATACGGCTTGCCCAGGTAGTGGTTGGCGCCCAGCTCCATCGCCAGATCGCGGTGCTTGGCCGCCATGCGCGAGGTGATCATGATCACGGGCAGGTCCTTCAGCCGCTCGCTGGAGCGGATGTTGCGCAGCAGGTCGAAGCCGTCCATGCGCGGCATCTCGATGTCCGACAGCACCACGTCGGGCAGTTCGTCCTGCAATTTTTCCAATGCCTGCAAACCATCGGCAGCGGCGCTGACGCGGAAGCCCTCGCGTTGCAGCAGGCGCTGGGTAACGCGGCGCACGGTGATCGAATCGTCCACCACCATCACCAGCGGCGCCTGCACCACGGGGCGGCCGGCCTGCACGTCCTGCGCTGCAGACTGCTGACGCAATTGCCTGACCTGGGCGTCGTCCAGAATTGCGGGCAAGCCCTGACCCAGGGCGCGGATTCTCTCGCCATGCACGGCGACCAGCGCCACCGGGTTGTAAATCAACACCACCGCCCCCGAAGGCAGCAGCGACATGCCGGCCAGACCGGGCAGACGCGCCAGCTGGGGGCCCAGGTTCTTCACCACCACTTCCTGGCTGCCCAGCACTTCATCGACGTGCAGCGCCAGACGCTGCGAGGCGCTATTGACGATGACCACCGGGCGGGTCTTGCCGCCCGTGCTGTCGGTGCTGCGCGGCGACTGCTTCCACACCGCCCCGGCCCACAGGAAGGGCAGATGGCTGCCGTCGGCCTGGGCCAGCTCGCCGCTTTGGTAGGCCAGTTCCAGCTCCGGCAACGGCAGGCGGCGCACCACTTCGACCAGACTGGCCGGTACGCCGACGACGAAATCGCCCATGCGCAACAGCACCACCTGGGTCATGGCGGTGGTCAGGGGCAGCACCAGCTCGAATACCGTGCCCTGACCGGGCTGGGTGGTAGTTTCGATGCGCCCGCCCAGCGCCAGCACCTCGGAACGCACCACGTCCATGCCCACGCCGCGCCCGGCAATGCCGGAGACCTGCTCGGCGGTACTGAACCCGGGCATGAAGACCAGTTGCGCCGCCCGGGCGGCATCCACGGTGGTATCGGCATCGATCAGGCCGTTTTCCAGCGCCTTGGCGCGGATGCGTTCCAGGTTCAGGCCCGCGCCATCGTCCTCAAACCGCACCGAAACTTCGTTGCCCGACTGCTGCACGCGAATACTGACCTGCCCGGCAGCGGCCTTGCCCGCCGCCTCGCGTACCGCCGGCGCCTCGATGCCGTGGGCCACGCAGTTGCGCAGCAGGTGTTCGAAGGCGGGGGTCATGCGCTCCAGCACGCCCCGGTCCATTTCGATGGTGCCGCCCAGCACTTCCAGCCTGACCTGCTTGCCCGTGTCCTTGGATGCCTGGCGCACCACGGCGTACAGGCGCTCGGCCACGGAGTCGAACTCCACCATGCGGGTGCGCAGCAGGTCGCGCTGCAAATCACGCGACAAACGGCCCTGCACCAGCAGCTCGTCTTCCGCGCCGGTGACTTCACGTTGCAGGTTGCGCTGCACGGTGGCCACGTCGTTGACCGACTCGGCCAGCATCCGGGTCAGTTCCTGCACGCGGGTGAAGCGGTCGAACTCCAGCGGGTCGAAGTCGGCGCCGCTGTCCCTGGCCAGTTGCTGGCGCGACTGCATCTGCGACTCGGCCTGCACTTCCATATCGCGCAACTGGTAGCGCAGGCGCTCCAGGTTGCTGGTCAATTCGCCCAGGAAGTTCTTGATCTGCCCGACCCGGGCATCCAGGCGCGAGCGGGTGATGATCACCTCTCCAGCATCATTGACCAGGCGGTCGAGCAACTGCGTGCGTACCCGCACCATGGCTTGCGGGCCACGGGCAGGTGTCACCGGCGCTGCAGGCGCGGCCAGCGCAGCGGCCAAAACCGGGGGCTGGGCCGCAACGACCGGCGCAGGGGCGGCAGGCTCCAGCGCAGCGGCGGCCTCCTGCTGCTCACTGACGGTGCGCAGCAACTGGAAGGCGGCCTCCATGGCATCGAGCTTGACAAACAGCGGCTCCAGCACCTCGCTGGTGACCGACTCGGTGTCGACCTGCTCCAGGGTGGATTCCAGGCGGTGTGCCATTTCGCCCAGGCGCATCGCCCCGGCCAGGCGGGCACTGCCCTTCAAGGTGTGCAGGGCACGCAGCAGCACGGCCCGTGGCTGCGGACGCTGGGGGTGGGCGCTCCACTCCCGCAGGGCGCCGCTCAAGGTGGGCAGCAGCTCCTGCGCCTCTTCCTCGAAAATCGGGAACAGTTCGGCATCGACCATGTCCAGCACGTCGATATCCTCGTCGGCCTCTTCCTCCAGGGCCATGGCCCGCACCATGGCGGCATCCAGTGCGTGCTGGGCCTGCAATGCCTGCGCCAGTGGCTCGGCGGCGGCAGCAGGCCCGGCTGTTTCGACCGGTGCCGGTGCTGCAACGCTGTCCTCTACCTCCTGCCCCGGCAGGAGATCGAGAAGGGCGGCTTCGGTCGCTTCAACGCTTGCAGCGTCGGCATCGCTGTCATCTGCTGCCCCTGGTTCGGCGTAAGTTTCCTGCGCCGGGGACTCCTGCAATACCGGCAGCTCCAGCAATTGCGCCAACTGCGTTTGCACTGCCTCTTGCGGCAAGGGCAGGAAGCCGGCGGCAAACTGGTGCAGCAGGCGACGGATTTCCTCCGCTGCGGCCACCAGCACCGGCACCCGGGCCTGCTGCCCATCGGGCAAAGGCAGCAGATGCAGCAGGACATGCTCCAACAGCCGCGCCAGACGGGACAGATCGGCAAACCCCACCGTGGCCGAACTGCCGGCCAGCGAATGTGCCCAGGCATGGGCGCCCTCCGGCTGGGGATGGCGCACGTCGGCTTGCCAGGCGTCCAGGCTGTCGCACAGCTTTTGCGACCATTCCTCGGCCTCGGCCAGATACACGTTGTACAGCGGCAGGGAGATACGCAAGTCGCCAATGCGTTTGATCTGCGGATCGTCTTCCGGCCCCGGCACGGGCAGGTCGAAATCGAAGGACAGGCTTTGATCCAGCACAGGCAGCGCGGTGCTGTCGGCACCGACGGCTTGTTCTGCTGCGGGCAGCTCCGGCTCCAGGGTAAGCACAGGTATCGAATCCGGTTCCAGCACAAACTCTGGCTCTGGCTCTGGCTCTGGCTCTGGCTCTGGCTCTGGCTCTGGCTCTGGCTCTGGCAAGGATTCGGGCACCCGAACCGGCTCCGGTTTCAGTTCCAGTTCCAGTTCCGGGACAAACTCGGGTTCGGGTTCGGGTTCGGGTTCGGGTTCGGGTTCGGGCGCAAACTCCGGCTCCGGCTCCGGCTCCGGCTCCGGCTCCGGCTCCGGCTCCGGCTCCGGCTCCGGCTCCGGCTCCGGCTCCGGCTCCGGCGGGGTGGGGGCGTCCTGCGCCACCGACTCCAGCACCCAGGCATCGGCTTGTGCCTGTTGCGCAGGTTGCACGGCGGGTTGCGCCGCAGCCGTTGCCTGGCCGCTGGCTGCTGCCATATCCAATTCCAGCAATTGCCCTTGCAGGCGCATGGCATCGGCACTGGCCCGAAACGCAGTAGCCTGCCACGGCGCATCCTGGCCCGTGCGGATGGCTTGCACCCATTGGGCAAATCCTTGCATGGCCTGCCCGGCCAGGGCCAGCATCGGCGCGGGCATGGGTTTTTGCTCGGCCAGCCAGGCGTTGAGCATCTGCTCCATGGCCCAGGCGGCTTCGCCAAATTCATCGAGCTGCACCATGCGCGAGCTGCCCTTGAGCGTGTGGAAGGCCCGGCGCAATACAGTCTGCTCGCTCAGATCGCCATGGTTCTGTGCCAGCGCCTGCAAGGCAGCCTGGCCATTGGCGATGACTTCTGCCGCTTCTTCCAAGAAGATGTCACGCAGTTCGGCATCGGAGTCTTCTTCGGCAGCCACCTCCAGAGGCTGGGCCGGCTCGGAAGGCACCAGTTCGGCAGGCGCCACAGGCGCGGGCGCCGGCGCAGGCACGGGGGCCGACTCGACGGCAGGCATGACTGCGGCAGCGGATGGCACGCCCGGCATCAAGGTGCTGCTGGGCTGTTCGGAACGGGCCTGGACAATATGTTCGGCATCCTGCGTATTGCCATCGCTTTGGCGCTGACGGGTGCGGCCCATGGTGAGCTTGAGCTCTCCCGCCACTTCATCGTAGCTGTAAAGCTTGCGGGCCATGCTGGGCTGGTAGCTCAACATGTCGATCAGAAAGCCCAGCACCCCCAGGCTGTTGCCCAGTTTGTCGAATACGGTCTGGCGCTCCTCGGGCGCGACGGCTCCGGTTTGCAGGCCCTCGACATAACGGCGCATCTGCGCCATGGCCGATGCTGCCGGATCGAGGCCGAGTACCGAAAGGACGCCCCGAATCTGCGCCAGCAGCCCACCCACGGGCTGCAGCGGCTGCACGTCGTCCGGAGCGCGGAAGTATTGGTCGAGGTGTTTTTCCGCCTCGCTCAAGGTTTGTCGCAGTTCCCCCACGACGCTGCCCATGGTCTGCTGATCGCTGACCTGGTGGTAGAGCCGCTCCATCCAGTCTTCCAGCGGCGCTGGCGCCTGGCCTTCCAGCACACGCATCAGACGCCGGGCCAGAACCTGCGTGTGCATCGCCATGTCGGCTTCGCCGACATCCAGGGAGCTGAATGCCGCCTGCAAATACAGTACGGCAGTGGCCACTTCCATGGCCACTTCGGTGCTGGGCAATTGTCCGGTTTGCTCCAGGCGTCGCGCAATCAGGGTCAGCGCCTGCTCCAGCGCCTGGCTGCCCGGGTTCAATTGCACCAGCGACTCGGTCACCAGCGAGAACTGGCCGACAACGGGTTTGATCTTCTGCCGGTCCCCTCCGGCCAGGGCCGACCACAACTCTGCCGCAGCGGCCAGGCGCTTGCGGGCCTGGGCCAATACAGCCGGGTCGAAGCGCCCGAAATGGGCTTTCTCGTAGTCCACCGACTGGTAACGTTGCAGGCCCAACCCGGCACGTACGGCCTGCAGGACAGGCGCCTGACCGGCTGGCGGATCGCCCGCCTGGGTGCAAAAGAACAGCATGTCCTGCAACAGCCGATCCGTTCCGACTTCCTGGCCTTTGGCCAGACTGGCATAGACCATCAACACCCGCGAGGCAACGCGCTTGGTATAGACGTCTTCCTTGAGCAGGCCATGTGCCATGGCATCAAAAAAGCCTGCACACACTTTCCAGAAAGTGCGCCACGGAACAGCGCCTTGCCCCTGGGCCAGCCCCAGACTCAACTGGCGCAGCCGTGCGGCGGCAGCCTTGTCGGCAGTTTTCACCACTTGCAGCACGGCGGCATCCAGAACACTTCGCGCCTGTGCCCCGTACGCAACAGGCGGCACATCGACCGGCAAAACCGGCTCGCGCAGGCGCCGCTCCACCGGCCACAAATCGGCCGGATGCACTTTGCCTTCCTGCCCATGCAGTGCCTGCACGTCGCGGTACTGCGTGAACAAGGCCACCGGCAGCACGGTCTTGCCCGCCAGGACGACATCCAGGTACTCCAGCAGAGCAAAACTGGTTTTTTCCAGGGTTTGGACGGCAGCATTGGTGCAGTCCTGGGGGTGCTGCACATAGTGCTGCACCGCCGCTTCCATGGCCTGAAGCACCAGACCCACCTGGGGCTGATCGACCATATCCAGAGCCCCTGCCGACTGGTGCAATTGCTGCTTGGCCATGCGCAGCGGGCTGGTGTCCAGCGCGGCCAGGTCGGATTCACGGGCCTCCTGGGCTTCCAGCACAAAGCGGCGCATCAGCCGGACAGCTGCCTCAAGCGATTTGCGCAACTCCTCCTGCACCCACGCCAGCGGGCCCAAGTCCTGTTCTGCCAGACCCGTGCGGGGGGAAGTGTCTTGATGCAATGACATGCTTCATCCTTGACGGGTCACTCCGGCCATCGCACCGGGTGCCCGTGGTTGTTATGCGATCCTGAAACGCGCCACCGACTGACGCAGTTCCTGCGCCATGCGGGCCAGTTCCCGCACCTGATCGGCGGTACTGCGGGTACCTTCACCCGTTTGTTCGGTCACCACGAAAATATGCTGGATGTCATCGGCCACTTCGTTGGCCAGGCCCGCTTCGTGTTGCGTTGTCTTGGAAATCTTCTCGATCAGCTCGGCCAGCTTGCGCGACACGCTATGGATTTCTGCCAGGGCAGCACCGGCCGAGTCGGACAGACGCGCCCCCTCGACCACCCCCAGGGTGGCACGCTCCATGGCGGCCACGGTGTCCTGAGTATCGGTCTGAATGGTTTTCACCAGCGTAGCAATCTGGCGCGTGGCCTCGCCGGAGCGCTCGGCCAGCCGCTGCACCTCCTCGGCCACCACCGAGAAACCGCGTCCGGCTTCCCCCGCCGAAGCGGCCTGAATGGCAGCATTCAGCGCCAGCACGTTGGTCTGCTCGGTAATGTCCGAGATCAGCTCGGTAATCTCACCAATTTCCTGGGACGATTCGCCCAGGCGCTTGATCCGCTTGGATGTTTCCTGCATCTGGTCACGAATGGCATTCATACCGCCAATCGTGTTCTGCACCGCCTGCTGCCCTTGCTCAGCGGCGTGCAGCGACTGGTTGGCCACCTCTGCCGAGGACTGCGCCTGCATGGACACCTCGGTAATGCGCTGGGCCATGTCCAGAATGGCCTGGCCCGTGCCGCGAATTTCGCGCAACTGCTCGGTCGATGCCGCCAGCAGTTGTGCCGACGTGGTGTCCACCTGCGAGGTGGTGTCCACCACCTGGGAAGCGGTTTTCTGCACGTTGCCGACCAGCAGGCGCAATTCTTCCACCGTGTAGTTCACCGAGTCGGCAATAGCACCGGTAATGTCCTCGGTCACGGTGGCTTCCTGGGTCAGGTCACCGTCGGCCAGGTTTTGCAGTTCGTTCATCAAACGCAGAATTGCGGCTTGGTTGGCATCGTTGATGCGCTTGGCTTCTTGCTCCTGCAAACGGGCCTCGCGCTGCTGCTGTTCGGCCTGTGCTTGCCGCTGACGGCTGTCCAGCAGGGCCACCCGGGCAATACCCACGCCGCACAACAGCACCAGCAACGCCAGGCCCGCCAGAGCGATGGATTCGGTCAACCCGACACCGGCATCGGCCGACAGGCGCTGCTGCAATGTCTCCAGCTTCTCGCGCAAGGGTTCACTGTCGCTGACCACCGCACTTTGCGCCTCACGGGCCGAAACCAGGCCCTGCAAATTGCTCAAAATGGTTTCCGCATCCGCACGCGTTGCCTCGTACTGCGCCAGCAAGGTGGTGAGCTGCTGACGCGCCTGGTCGTTCTCCGTCCCCGGTAAATCCAGGTCTTCACTGCCGGTCAGCAGCCCTTTGACGATTTCCTGGAAGGTGTTCAAGTCCTTGCCCAACAGGAAAACCGCCTCGGGGTTCACCCCTTCGATCGACTGAAACTCGTTGGCGGACTTGCCAATGCGCTGAGTCAGCATGGCCATCTGGCTGACCGCTTCGATTTCCGGCCGGGTGGCATTGGCCTGCAACAGCAGAGAAGCAACCGTCTCCGACAAATCCAGCAATGCGCCGGACTGCTCATTGACGTCCCGCAGGGCCGTTGCCACCTTGATCAGCACATCCTCCTGCCCCAGCACGGCCTTGGCATTTTTTTCGGTGGCGTCCGCCTGCTTGAGCAGGGCCTGTACGTCGTCCTGGTACGCCTCCTTCACCGGAGCCAGCCCCAAAGAAGCATTGCCCTGGGCCAGCCCCCGGGCATTGCTGGCAAACACCTGGGTACTTTCCTTCAGCTCGATAAAAGCATGGGGCACCCCCAGCAGCGCCTGGGTGCCGGATTTCGCCATCCGCTGCGCCTGCATCAGCGCCTGCCCGGTAGCCGCCACCTGTTTGGCGGCATGGTCGGTCTGCTGCAGCACCCAGCCGAACAAACCGCCCAACGCAATACCGCTGGCGGCCAGAATTACCAGCAATTTACGCTGGTGCTGGCCCGCCGAAGCCGAACCCAAAATAGGCAGAGAGATATTGTCTTGCTCAAGCAAGGCATTGCCATCGAGAAAGTCCGAGTTCTGCAAGGTTTGCTGTAGCAGGGCCTCGCCAGCAGCGGCAGCGTTAAGGTTTTCTGATGAGGAACGACGACCAAATTTCGCGCCCAATTGCTGGAAGACAGACATTAGTACCTCTTCTATCGGAATGAATTACTGAGAAACACGCAGAAATTCCGCTGACTGCACCAGCGCCTGCAAACTCAGTTCTTGCCATATTTGCCCCTGGCCATCCTGGTAGCACTGGCCCGGGTTTTCTGTCGCCGTGCAGGGCTGCAGGTTATCCGCATTGCGCAGCCCCAATAACCGGTCCACGACCAAGGCGGCATTGACCTGCAGCGCAGGATTGATTACCAGCAAGCTGGTGTCCTGCAGGGACTGCTGCGTGCGCTCGGCCGGATGCCCCAGCAGGGCCGGCAGGTCAATCACCCCCAGCAGGCTGCCGCGCACGTTGGCCACGCCCAAAAACCAGGTTTGCGCGTACGGCACGGGCTGCACCTCCTGCCAGGGATAAATCTCGCCCGCCTGCGCCAGGGGAATCAGGTAGTGCTGCCCGCCGGCCTGAACCGCCAGCCACTGGGCGGCCTGGGCGTTATCGGTCTGGGCAGCCAGAAGACGCTGCGCAAGCCGCTTCTGCAATTCCTGCAGGGATTGTTTGGACTGCCCCTGCCCCATGTCAATCCAATGCCGCTATTTTGGCAAACAGTTCCGCCGGATCGACCGGTTTGGTAATGTAATCCCGCGCCCCCTGGCGCAGCCCCCATACTTTGTCCGTTTCCTGATTCTTGCTGGTGCAGATAATAATCGGGATACCGGCATATTCCGGAGTACGCGCAATGGCGCGGGTGAGTTGAAAACCATTCTGGCCGGGCATGACCACGTCCATCAAAATCAAATCCGGCTTTGCCGTCGCCAATACGGCCATGGCCTGTTCGGCATTTTCTGCCGTTTTCACAGATAATCCCCGCTTCTGCAGCAAATCAGACAGAAACATCAATTCCGTTTTGGAATCATCCACCACCAGGACGTTTTTAATAGGCATTCTTTACCCTCAAAGAAAACAATAATCTCAACCAACCGCCTTGCCGAGTTTTTGCACGGTCTGCAGCAATTGATCTTTCGTAAAAGGTTTGGTCAGGTATTCCTCGCAGCCGACCATGCGCCCACGGGCCTTGTCGAAGACGCCGTCCTTGGAGGACAGCATGACGATGGGCGTGTCGGCAAACCGGACATTGCGCTTGATGATGGCGCTGGTCTGGTAACCGTCAAGGCGCGGCATCAAAATGTCACAAAAAATCAGTTGCGGTTGAAAGTCATTCACCTTGGCCAAGGCATCAAACCCGTCTTCCGCCAACAAGACCTCGTGACCGCCCTGCTTGAGGAAAATTTCAGCGCTGCGCCGAATGGTGTTGCTGTCGTCAATGACCAGCACTTTGAATGATGAACTGGAGGTGCTCAAGTGGAACGTCCCTTTGTCGTTATAACTTCTTGAAGTTTCTGCTTATCTTTCATCACCGAGCTGCGGGAGACACTTTTTCCGGCATTCCCCACCCTTCCCGGAGAAGCGAGATTTCAACACCCGGCGCAGCTTAAAACGGGTTCACATAGAATGCAACGATTCTATATAGTCTTTTACCCTGACCCTTTCCTTAAGTGTCAGTCAGTCACGGCAGGCACATGGCAGATCTTTCCCCCGCAGTCATCCCCACTGCCCCCCCTTCCACAGAAACCGAAGCCAATAATGCCGTTTGCATCATGAGCTTCAACACCCTGGACGCGACCGGCGCCCTGGGGCTGACTGCCGACAGCCTGACGATTGCCAGCGTCGGTGCCTACCCTGTCACCGTGGCCTGCTGCATCCAGATCAGCGACACCAACCGCATCTTCAGCCACAGCCCGGTGGACGACGAACTGGTGGCCGATCAGGCCCGCACCGTGCTGGAGGACATGGCCGTGCAGGCCATCAAGATCGGTTTTGTCGGCTCGACCGCCAACATCAGCACCATTGCCGGCATTTGCAGCGATTACCCGGAAATTCCCGTCATCAGCTACATGCCCGACCTGTCCTGGTGGCAGGAGGGCGATGCGCTGGAGGAGTACCTGGACGCTTTCGAGGAGCTGCTGCTGCCGCAAACCGCCATCCTCGTGGGCAACCACGGCACGCTGGCACGCTGGTTATTGCCCGACTGGACCTCGGAACGCCCCCCAACCCCGCGTGACATCGCCAAGGCCGCCGAAGCGCGGGACGTGGCCTATGTGCTGGTAACGGGCATGGCCCAGGCGGGCGACTTTCTGGACAACGCCCTGGCCAGCCCCGAAACCGTGCTGGGCAGCAGCAAATTCGAACTGTTCGATGCCGAATTCGTCGGTGCCGGAGAAACCCTTTCCGCCGCACTGGCCGCGCTGCTGGCCGTGGGCGACGACCTGGGCCAGGCCGCCCAGGAAGCCCTGGAATACATGGACCACTGCCTGGGCAGCGCCTTTCGCCCCGGCATGGGCCGCCTGATTCCCGACCGCATGTTCTGGGCGCAGCCCGACGACGAGGAGGAAGGCGATGCCGCAGGCACCACGGCGGCCCCGGCTTCTTCTGATGCACCGCTTCCCGATTCCCCGCCCACGGCGGGCCTTTCCCTTGATGACAATGACCAGCACCACTGACCTGAACCAAGACCTGCTCACCCGCGCCCAGCGCGTCATTCCCGGCGGCGTGAACTCGCCCGTCCGCGCCTTCAACGCCGTCGGCGGCGTGCCGCGCTTTGTCGAACGCGCCCAGGGCGCGTACTTCTGGGACAAGAACGGCCAGCGCTTTACCGACTACATCGGCAGTTGGGGGCCGATGATCCTGGGCCACGGCCACCCGGAAGTGGTCGCCACCGTCCACGCCGCCGTGGACGAGGGCTTCAGCTACGGCGCCCCGACCGAACGCGAAGTGGCTCTGGCCGAAAAAATCCTCGCCATGCTGCCCAGCATGGACATGGTGCGGCTGGTCAGCTCCGGCACCGAGGCGGGCATGAGCGCCCTGCGCCTGGCACGCGGATTTACCGGTCGTAACAAAATCATCAAGTTCAACGGCTGCTACCACGGCCATGCCGACGCGCTGCTGGTCAAGGCCGGCTCGGGGCTGGCCACCTTCGGCAGCTCGTCCTCGGCCGGCGTGCCCGCCGACGTGGTGAAAGACACCATCGTGCTGGAATACAACGACGTGGCCCAGCTGGAAGAAGCCTTCGCCCGGATGGGCAACGAAATCGCCTGCGTGATCATGGAGCCGATTGCCGGCAACATGAACTTCGTGCGGGCCAGCGTGGACTTCACCCGCCGCATCCGCGAGCTGACGCAGCAGCATGGCGCCTTGATGATTTACGACGAGGTGATGACCGGCTTTCGCGTCGCCCTGGGCAGCGCCCAGAGCCTGTACGCGCAGAAGATCGAGGGTTTCAAGCCCGACATCACCGTACTGGGCAAAGTCATCGGCGGCGGGATGCCGCTGGCCGCCTTTGGCGGGCGGCGCGACATCATGGAAAAACTCTCGCCCACCGGCGGGGTGTACCAGGCGGGCACGCTCTCGGGCAACCCGATTGCCACGGCCTGCGGCCTGAAAACGCTGGAGCTGATCGGCGCCCCGGGCTTTCATGCCGAGCTGCACCTGAAAACCGGCCAGCTGATGCAGGGATTGAAATCCGAAGCCGATGCCGCCGGCATTCCCTTCAGCGTCGATTGGCAGGGCGGGCTGTTCGGCTTCTTCTTCCTGCCCGAGCTGCCCACCCACTATCCGCAGGTGATGACCACCGACCAGGCCCGCTTCAACCGCTTCTACCACGGCATGCTGGAGCGCGGCGAATACTTCGCCCCGGCGTTGTACGAAGCCGGTTTCATGAGCGCCGCGCACAGCCAGGACGACATCGACCGCACGCTGGAAGCGGCGCGGGCGGTGTTCAAGACGCTGTAACCCCCTGCATCTGGACATGAACATCCCCGCCGGTTTTGCACTGGCGGGGATTTTTTTATGCGCGTGCAGCGCTGTCAGCGTCGGGTCAGCCTGGCCCGATTCCACCCGGCCACCCAGGTCAGGCTGTAGCAGGAACACAACTCTTTGACGCGCCAACCGAGCTGCACACGGAAGTCGGTATTGGGGAGAGACATCGGCCCCACGCCGTGCCATGAACACTATTTCATACACACATTGATTCGCACATTCAAGGGCTTACCGATCTTTGGCCAGCCAGGGCCGCAGCGCTATACCAAGGAAACGCGGGAAACACATCAATTAATAAAGTCCGATAACAATTGTTTGATATTCATCAAAATAACCCGTGTTTTCCCGTAGATTTCATACAGTTGTAACAAACGTAAATTGTTGCGGATGGTTGACGCCCGGATAGCGCCCTGGCTGCCCGTCGGCAGGCGATTTCACCCCCCTTGCACGCATCGCCTGCCCCTGGCAACGCCCATGAACAACCAACCCACCTTCGAGACACGCAAGCGCTTTCTGATGCTGGACGCTGCCGACGAGCAGGCCCTGGCCAAGCTGCACAGCGCTTTCGGGGCCAACGGCCCCGGCTTCGTGGATGGCTTCTACCGCCACCTGATGGCCTACCCGCAGATGCGCACCCTGCTGCCCGACGGGCAGGCACTGGAACAGCTCAAGCGCCTGCACACGGCCTACTTCCAGCGCCTGACGGCGGGCGACTACGGCCCGGCCTATGCCCAGGATCGGGAGCGCGTGGGCCTGACCCATGCCCGCATCGGGCTGCCGCCAGGGTGGTACCTGGGCGCGTACAGCCATTACCTGTGCGAACTGCTGCCCCAGGTGGCCGGGTTTGCGGGGCTGTCGCCGCACGAGCAAACGGCAGCGCTGCGGGCGCTGGTCAAAGTGATCTTTCTAGACATGGGCATCGCCATCGACACCTATATGGCGCTGCGCGACGAGCTGATCGCCGAGCTGCGCGACTACAGCGCCGCCTTTGCCCACCTGCCCTACGGCACGCTGGTGGTGACGGCGCAGATGGAGGTGGTCTTCGCCAACCAGTCTTTCGGGCAATGGCTGGGGACCGATGCCCGGCAGCTTGCCGGCACCCCCTTGCAGCAGTGGCTGGAGACGGGCAGCCTGCCCAGACTGGTGCACCAAGCGCTGCGTGCGCAGCCCGCGCAGGACATTCTGGAAGTGCGTCCCCTGGCGCAGCCGTTGGCCCTGCCCGTGGCCGTCACCGCCCATGCCCTGCCTGCGCCGCAGCCCGAGGCAGCAGCGCGGGTGCTGCTGACGGTGCAGGACCTACGCGAGCAAAAGCAATTGCAGCGCGATCTGGTGCAGGCCCAGGAGGTGGCCAACATCGGCACCTGGCACACCGCGCTGGACGGGCGCTTCGACCTCACGCCCCAGGCCGCCCGCATCCTGGGCGGCGCCTTCGGCCCGGAGGCAGGCGCAGGCCAATTGCTGGACTGCGTGCATCCGCAAGACCGCGCCCTGGTGCAGGCCAAGTGGCAGGCCAGCGTGGCCCAGGGTGCCGGTGTGTTCCTGATCCGCACCTGCCACACCCCGCTGCCGCGCTGGGTGGAGGTGCGCTGCGCGTTTGAAAACGACGCCCAGGGCATCCCCGTGCGCGGCTACGGCACGGTGCTGGACATTACCGAGCGCCATCTGGCCGAAGACCACATCCGCCACCTGGCCCTGTTCGACGCCCTGACCGGCCTGGCCAACCGCCAGCATGGCCTGGACTTGCTGGACGGCCTGCTGCACCAGGCCCATGCACAGGGCGGACAGGTGGCGCTGATATTCATCGACCTGGATCGCTTCAAGGAGATCAACGACACCCTGGGCCACAGCATGGGCGACCGCGTGCTGCAAGCCATTGCCCGGCAGGCCCGGACCTTGCTGCGCCCCGGCGACGTGCTGGCCCGCCTGGGCGGGGACGAATTCATGCTGGCCCGCCTGCTCCAGCCCGGCGACGGCCCGCTGGCGCTGGCCGCCGCGATGGACGCCCTGCTGCAACAGCCCTTGCAGATCGACGACCGCGCCTGGGGCATCGGCGGCAGCGTGGGCGTGGCCCTGTACCCCGACCATGCCGACAACGTCAGCGCCCTGCTGCACTGCGCCGACCTGGCCATGTACCAGGTCAAGGCCCGCAACGGCGGCTACCTGATGTACGAGGCGGGCATGAGCGAACGGCACACCCGCAGCATCGCCGTGGCGCAGCGCCTGAAGCTGGCCCTGACCGACGGCCAGCTGGCGCTGCACTACCAGCCCAAGGTGGATATCGCCACCGGCCAGTTGCGCGGCGTGGAGGCGCTGGCCCGCTGGCACGACGCCGAATGGGGCTGGGTCAGCCCCGGCGAATTTATCCCCGTGGCCGAGGAGCGCGGCCTCATCAGCGCCCTGGACGCCTGGTGCCTGGAGAGCGCAGCCCGCCAGTGGCGCCAGTGGCACGACGCGGGCTGGGCCGAGGTGCCGACCATTGCGGTCAATATCTCGGCGGTGGAAATCTCGCTGCAAGACGGCTTTGCCGACCGGGCACTGGCCCTGGTGCAGCGCCACGACGTGCCGCCCTCGGCCATCGAGCTGGAGATCACCGAAACCGCCCTGATGTGCAACGCCGAAAAGGCCGAGAAAACCTCCCGCCGCCTGGTGGAGATGGGCTTTTCCCTGGCCATCGACGACTTCGGCACCGGCTACTCTTCCCTGGCGCGGCTGCACAAGCTGCCGCTGTCGCGCCTGAAGATCGACATGGCCTTCATCGCCAACATGCTGGCCGATGTCGGGAGCATGGCCATCGTCACCGCCGTCATCAGCATGGCCCGCGCCCTGCAACTGCGCACCGTGGCCGAAGGGGTGGAAACCGCCGAACAGTTCGACACCCTGCGCTCCCTGCTGTGCGACGAGGTGCAGGGCTACCTGTGCAGCAGGCCGCTGCCCCCTTCCGAGCTGGAACAGCGCTGGCTGCGCCGCGCCAGCCGCCAGGAGGCCGCCGCCGCTGCCCCGCCCGTTCCCACCCTCGATTCCGCCATTTAGTACCAGGTACCGCCCTTCCCCCGCCATGCGCATCAACCAACCGACGACCGACCGCGAATACCAGTTCACCCCACAGGAAACCCTGGTGTCCGTCACCGATACCCAGGGCTACCTGACCTATTGCAACCCGACCTTCATCGCCGTCAGCGGCTTCGAGGAGGAGGAACTGCTGGGCCAGCCGCACAACATCATCCGCCACCCGGACATGCCCGCAGAAGCCTTCCGCGACCTGTGGGCCAGCATCCAGGCCGGCCTGCCGTGGACGGGGTTGGTGAAAAACCGCCGCAAGAACGGCGACTTCTACTGGGTCCAGGCCAACGTCACGCCCCTGCGGGCGGGCGAACGCATCGTCGGCTATCTATCGGTGCGCACCTGCCCCACCCGCCAGCAGGTGCAAAGCGCCGAAACGCTCTACGCGCAATTGCAGGCGCAGGCCCGGCAGGGGCGGATACGCCTGTGCCTGCATCGCGGCGCCGTGCAGCGCGTGGGCCTGATCGGCCAGGCCGCCCGCTGGCTGCAAGCGGGCACCGGCGCACGCCTGGTCTGGCTGCAAGCCGCCGCCGTGGCCGTGGCGCTGGCACCCGCCCTGGCGCAAGCGCCCCTGCCCCTGACCCTGGCAACCGCCGGCGCGGCCACGCTGGGGGCCGGCTGGCTGGCACGGCGACTGGCCGTCGCGCCCCTGGCCGACCTGGTGCGCGAGGCGAACCTGCTGGCCTCCGGCGACCTGTCGCAGACCGTGACCACCGGCGCCAGCGGCAGCATCGGCCACCTGCAACGGGCGCTGTTCCAGCTCAGTGTGAATCTGCGCACCGTGGTGCAGGACGTGCGCAGCGAGGTGCAGCAGCTCGAACGCTGCGTGCAGGAAGTGGCCGAGGGCAACAGCCACCTGTTCGAGCGTACGCAGACCCAGGCGAACAACCTGGCCGTGACCGCCTCGGCGGTGCAGGAGATCACCGGCATGGTGCGCAACAGCGCGGCCTCGGCAGCCGAAGGCACCCGCCTGGCCGCCCATGCCAGAACGCTGACCGACAGCGGCCACGACGCCGTGCAGGCGGCAGGCCAGACGATGCAGGGCATCGCCCACGCCTCGCAGGACATTCAAAGCATCGTCCAGCTGATCGAGGGCGTGGCCTTCCAGACCAATCTGCTGGCCCTGAACGCGGCAGTGGAAGCCGCCCGCGCGGGCGAAGCCGGGCGCGGCTTTGCCGTGGTGGCCGGTGAGGTACGCGCCCTGGCCTCGCGCACGGCGGATGCGGCAGGCAGCATCCGCCAGCTCATCGGGCAATCGGCCGAGCGCGTGGCCGACGGCACCAGCGCCACCGGCGGCGCACTGGAGCGCATGGACGAAACCTTGCAGGCCGTGGCCCAGGTCGATGCGCTGCTGGCCGACATCAACGCCGCCACCGACGAACAGCAGCAGGGCATTGCGCAGATCAACCACGCCATTGCCGACCTGGACGTCATCACCCAGCAGAACGCCGCACTGGTCGAGCAGGTGGCCGCCGCCGCGCTGTCGCTGCGCAAGCAGGCGGGCAACGTCACCAGCACCATGCGGCTGCTGCGCCTGAGCAGCGAGGAAGCAGCCCTGTCGCAATGATTCCCGCAGTCATATGAAAAAGATAGCTTTTTGCGCTGATGAATATTGAATTTCAATATAGAAACATATTTAAATCTTTTGTTTTCAAGCGCAAGAAGCTATCTTTTCAATCATCCCCCTCATTCCTGCGCAGGGCGGATCGGCACGCCCTGCAATAGCAATCACACGGTTCGCTGCACCGACCACACGCTGTCCGCCGGGCCGCACTGCACACGCCGGGCGGTGGCACGGGCCATCCAGGCGAAGCACAGGGCGCCGACCAAGGCCGTCGCGTCCACCCCCAGCGCCGCCGCACTGGTATGCGCCCACCACCCCAGTGCAGGCAGCAGCGCTGCGGCCAGCGTGGTCAGCGGAATCGCCAGCGTGAACGCCGCCGACAGCCACAACAGTTCCACCGCCGCCCGCGCCGCGCCGCGTGCGAAGGCCCAGACGATGGAGGCAAAAAACACGGCGAAATAGACGATTGCATGCCAGTGGTTCAGATCATCCACATGCCCATGCAGCCACTTGCCCGCCACGATGGTGGCCGACAAACCCGCCATGCAGCCCATGCACACGCCCACGGTGCCAGCAGCCAGCCAGTAGGTATCGCGGCGCTGGACGGGCCATTCGCCGCCTTTGCGCTGCGCCTTGCGCCGGGCCTCCACCCAGAGCAAATTGCCGCCGTAGAACAGCCACGCGCCCGCCAGGCCGAGCAGGAAATAGCTCCAGCGCACCACGGCGCCGCCATATTGCCCGCTGTGCAGTCCGTAAAACGTCTCCGACGCACGCCGATCCGGGTCCTGGCGCGATGGGCGTGTGCTGTCTTTGAGCAATTCGCCGGTTACGGCACTCAGCATGACACCACCAAGATGGGTATCTCCGACATAACCGCGCTCGGCGCCCGGGACTCTTACCGAGGCTGCTTTATCTCCAAAATTCTTGAAAACCATGAATTTCGGCTCAAAATCCGGAACCTGGGCCTTGAGTTTTTCAAGCAGTTGAGCGGGGTGCATCATGACACCCGCCTCACCCACCGGCTTTGGCGCTCTGTAAGGCTCGTTATCCAGATCGTCCAATACCGCCTGCTTGCCACCAAAAATAACGGCCTCTTGCAAAGACCACAGCGGACTGCTGAAGCTCAAGGCGGTTGCAGTAACCGCCATCGCTATATGAAATGGCAATGCAGTAATACCCACAACATTGTGGGCATCCAGCCACATGCGTTTCAGATTCTTTCCAACACGCAGCGCAAAAAAATCCTTGACGAGTGACGGCAGCAGCACGATTACACCAGCAATCAGCGCCACGCCGTAAAGCACCGAAATCACTCCCATGAAATAGGCTCCCCATGGCTGTGGAATACCGACGTGCATGTGAATATCGTTGATGAAATCTGCCAGTTCGCTCGGCTCCTCCTGCTGCGTCAGCAACGTGCCATCGGGCTTGAGCGTCGCCCACCAGTGGATGTGTTCATGCGGCTGGTCAGCCTGGTGCGGGGCGTCCTCTTCCCACGTTACCCGTGCAGGCTCATTTTCGTGGCCCCGCAAATGCAGCTTGATGCCGTCCTCGCGTGCTTCAGGATGGGCAGCGGCGACCAGTTCTATAAGGCGAAGCGCATCGTCCAAAGGAACCGCCGCCACCCCCACTGCAGGCGGCGACGCCCAGCGGGCAATCGGCTCCTTGAACATGGTCAGCGCCCCCGCGTAGAAGGCAATGAACAGCGCAAAGCCGCACGCAATGCCAGTCCATGTATGGACAGTCTTATAGATTTTGATGGTGTCAGAGCGAATCATGCGGCCCTCACGCAAAGAAATGGAAGCGACAGGCAAACAGCGCGGCAAAGGCAATAAGGTTGGCCACGCCAAGCCACACCCAAGCTGCGCGGCCACTGCGAAACAAAAAGCAGGTACTGAACACCGCAATCCAGATGAACGCCTCTAAATAACGCATCAACGAATAGCGCCCACCCGGCGCATTGATCCCCCCCGGCCCCAAATAAGCGTAGAGGCCCACCAGCGCAAGCGCCAAACCGATACCCAGAATTGCGCCAGCACTGGCCTTGCCCCACCAATCTGGGCGAATTTGATTCGAACGGATTTCGTTAGTCATGCCCATCCTCTCGCCGTGCTGCGCGTAGCGCAGCGATATAGGGAAGGGCAAACAAACATACCATCGTGATATGCAGCGCCACAAAAAAGCCAGCCAAAGGCCGCCATGCCGTCATCCATAGGGAAAAACCGGTTGCCAATAACAGGCTGCCGACAGCCCAAAACGACATGACAGGAGAAGTCCGTACATGCCATTTCTGATTTGGGCTTGCAAGGTAAATACAGGCACAACCGAGCATGGTCAGCGCCAGAGCCAAAAAAGACACCATAAATCAGAAGTTCATGGTTGCCGAAAGGCGGAACGTACGCGGGTCGCTCTTCATGAGGTTGCCTGCTGTTGGGTGTGCGACCTTCCAGTAGCTTTTATCGAACAGGTTATCGACGTTAAAGTTTATGCGGATCGGTTTGTTATTCCACAAAGATCTGAAAGCATACCGAGCGCCGATATCGACCTTCGTCCATGAGGGGATGGTCAGGTCTGGCCTGCGGTTGAGAGCCACCACATCGCCGGTATGTGTGAGACGCCCCGTCAGCGTTAGCCCCTTGATGATCGACGTATCCCACTCGCCGCCAATCACCGCCCGGAACTTCGGCACAAGGGCGGCCCGCCAGCCGTTGCGGCCGCTATCATTTTTCGTCTGGGTGGCATCCATAAAGGTGACGCCACTGAGCAGCCTTACACCTTTGAACAATTCTCCATAGGCAGTCAATTCAATACCACGATTCCTTTGTTCGCCGTCAAGTGTCAACATCTCTCCACCGCCGGAGGCGGGAACGGCCATCGTGCTCGGCTGGGCGATTTGGAATACCGCCAAGGTTGTCGCGACCGAACCCCAATCGACCTTGGTGCCCATCTCATATTGCTTGCTTGTATAAGGCGAAAATACTTCACCTGCATTAATGTAGCGACTGCCGACAACAGAGCCCACTTCAAGCGCCTGAATATAGTTGGCATAAAGTGAAACGTTCTGCAGCGGCTTCACGACCAGCGCGAAAGACGGCGACCATGCTGTGGATTCGTACACGGACGTCAGGGTGCTGACTGATGAATATTGGAAGCTATTTTGTTCTATTTTGTTGTATCGCACGCCCCCAGTGAATTGAATGCGCTCATCCATAAACGAAATGGTGTCCGCGATTGCAATGCTGGAAGACTTGATCTCATTGGCCGGCAGAATATCCTGTGATGCAGGATACACCGGCGCCGTCGGGAAGGACGGGTTGTAGAGGGAGCCCACGGGAATAGTGGTGCCGGTACCGGCACCAGCCCGGCTCAGTGGTGTAGAGTCATACGTCCGTTCGATCCTTGACAAGTTCAGGCTAAACGCGTGACCGATGGGGCCAGTATTCAATTTGACATTGGCGCCGCCCTGCATGGAAAGAACATCGGTTCGATCGTGAAATCTGGCGGATTTAATGCCAACTGCCCCGGAGTTGTTGAGCAGGAGAAGATCATCGTCAGTGGCTGAGGCCTCATATTGCTGCTTGCCAATGGCAGCGTAGGCAGTCGCATTCTCGGTGACGTCAACCTCGCCCTGTATCATGCCCAGCGTAATCTTATGCGTTCCTTCTGCCCACGAAGGCGAAAAGACAGTGCTGTTGCTTGGCGCCATCGGCACCTCCGTAAGCGTACCAAGTACACCTGATACCCCATTGATCGTAAGCGTGCTGCTAGGAGAACTGAGTTCTGACGACTGATGCGCGAAATCGGCCGACACGCGGACACGCTCACCGCGATAATCCAAATTGATCGCTGCCGTGCCGAACTTCGAGTACTGGGTGTCGACCGGCGTGTCACCGCCGTCGTATGAACCGTTGAAGCGGATGCCAAATTCCTTGTGCGTACCAAAGCGTCGGCCGACATCAGCGTGGACTCCGAACTGCGAGTCCGACATGTAGCGCGTGGTCAATTGAGTCAACGGCTCGTCGTCAGCTTTTTTGGTGACCAGATCGACTGTACCTCCCAATGCACCGTGCCCAGCCATGGTCGTGCCCTTCAGGAGTGCGTTGGCTCCCCGCAGCACCTCGACACGTTCGATAAAATCGGTGGAGGCAAATTGCAGCGGCGCCATGCCGGCCAACCCGTTCAGACTATTGCTCCCCCCATAGGTCTGAACCGGAAATCCGCGAAAACTCCAGAAATCATTCCTGCCACCGCTCTTGGTGCCAACGATTACTGATGACTCATTAGCCATGATGTCAACTAGAGTTCGTGCCTGTTGATCCTCGATTGTTTTGCTTGTGTAACTGGTCTGGCTGAAAGGCGTGTCCATCACATCCTTATTCCCCAACAACCCCACGTGCCCGCCACGCGCCACCTGCCCGCCTGCATAGACTCCAGGCAATCCATCGCCACGTGCAGACTGTGCCGTCACCGTCACGCTGGGCAGAGTGGCTTCGGCATTGTTTGCGCCAGGGCTGGCACTGGGCCGGGGCGCCACCCGCCGCAGCACGTGGCGCTGCTGCCCGGCATCCACCGCCTCAAAACCGCTGCCCGCCAGCAGGCGTGCAAAGCCCGAAGCGGTGGTGTAGCGGCCCTGCAAGCCGCTGCTGTACACGCCATCCAGCGCCTTGGGGTCGAAGGACAGGGGCACACCCGCTACGGCAGCAAATTGCGCCAGCACGTCGCTGAGTTTGCCGGGGGCAATGGCGTAGTCCTGCACCGCCGCACCGCTTTGCGCCTGCGTGGCGGTCTGCGCCATTGCCGGGGCTGCGCCCAGCCCTGCCAACGCGCAGCCGATGGACAGGGCCAACGCCGTGGGCCGAAGTTGTTGTTGCTTGAAAGCCATGATGCAGGAAACCTTTCGTCAGTGTGTGTTCATCACCCCACACACCGGACGAGAGCAAAAAAGGTATCACCCGTCTGAAAATTTTTTTAACGCGGCTTCACGATCAACCAGTACGGCGTGACGCTGCCGATGCGCACGGGCAGGGATTGCTCCAGCATGTCGAGGCTGGCCAGGGTGTCGGTGACGGGAAATGCGCCAGAGACGGTCAACCCCGCCACTGCAGGGTCGCAGCGCAGCACGCCGCTGTGGTAGCGGGCCAGTTCGGCCACCAGCTCGTCCAGGCGCATATCGCGTGCCAGCAGCAGGCCGCGCTCCCACAGGGCGGCGCTGGCAACGTCCACTGGTTGCACGGACTGGGCAGCAGCAGCGGTAAAGCCGATCTGCTCGCCCGCGCGGACGATGGCGGGCTGGCCGCCGTCTGCAGGGCGAACTTCGACCGCGCCCTCCAGCACCGTGAGATGGGTGGCGTCCTGGGCACGGCGCACGGTAAAGCGCGTGCCCAGGGCACGCATGCTGCCGTGGACAGTACCGACGATGAAGGGGCGCGGTGCGGGCGATGGGTCTTGGTGGCTGGTGGTGACGAGGATTTCCCCGGCCACCAGGGTCAAACGCCGTTCTGCGGCGGTGAAGGCGACGTTCAGGGCGCTGCGGGTGTTGAGTACGAGCTGGCTGCCGTCGGCCAGCGTGAGCGTTTGCTGCTGGCCGGGGCCGGTAGCAAGGTCGGCACGCCATTCCTGCCAGGGCAGCAGCCGCCACGCCAGCAGGCCGGCGGGCACGGCGGCCAGCCCCAGCAGGAATTGCCTGCGCCGGGGGCGGGCGGGACGCAGCAAGGTGCCGTGCCCCAGCTTAGGCGGTACTTGCCGAAAGGTGCCGAGCATTCCTTGGGCACGCTCCCAGGCGGCGGCGTGGGCGGGGCTGTGCTGGCACCAGCGTTCCAGCCGGGCATGGTCTTGCACAGTGGCTTCGCCGGATTGGAGCAGCACGAGCCAGTCGGCTGCTTCGAGCAGGATGGCGGCGGGGATGTCCGGCGCTGTATCCGGCGCAGGAGCGACAGGCCTTGTCATGCCAGGGTCAGGCAGGCGGCGAATGCGGTACGCATGTGGCGCTTGACGGTGATGAGCGAGGTGCCGAGCTGGTCGGCCACCTGCTGGTAAGTCAGACCGTCGATCTGCGCCAGCACGAAGATGTGGCGGGTGCGGATGGGCAAGCTGGCCAGCATGGCATCGATGCGGTGCAGCGCCTCCAGGATCAGCAGGCGTGCTTCGGGCGAGGGGACTTCGGGTTCAGGGAGGTAGGCCAGGGCGTCGAGATAGGCACGTTCCACGTCCTGGCGCCGCCAGTGGTCAATCACCAGCCCCTTGGCGATGTGGGTGAGCAGGGCACGCGGCTCGTCACCCATCTGCGCGGGCAGGCGGCGCGAAACCATGACGCGCACAAAGGTGTCGTGCGCCAGATCGGCAGCGTCGCAAGCATTGCCCAATTTGCGGCGCAGCCAGCCTTGCAGCCAACCGTGGTGGTCGATGTACAAGCTCCTGACGCCTTGCTCAAGCGCGGTTTCCGCTGTGCCCATGATGCCCTTTCGTCGCCCTGTGACTGGTGGTGAACGAGAGTTTCACCAAATGATAATCAGTCTCATTTTACAGAATAGTACGATTCCGTGGCATCAAAGAAACACCGGACACAGGTGCGAATAGCTGTTGTTTTAATTACTTTGCGGCAGGGCGGGCCAGCACCCCCTGCAGCAGCAATTGCGTGCATTGCTCAATGATCTGGTCGGCACTGTAGGTGCCTGCAGGCTGGTACCAGCGCCCTATCCAGCTGAGCGCCCCGGCAATCACGAAGGCGGCCATTTTGGGGTCGCACGGGGCCAGCACGCCTTCTTGCACGCCCTGCTCGACCAGGCGGCGAAAGGCATGGTCGATTTCCGATTTCAGGCGCCGCAGCTCGGTACGGCTGGGCTGCGGCACCTCTTCGTCGCCCACGCGGATCAGGCACATGCCAAAGGGCTGGGTCACGACTTCGGCATAGGCACGCATGCAGGCACGCAACTAGTCCAGGGCGTTGCCGCCACCGGCACGGGAGGCCTCGATGCCCTCCAGCGTCATGTCCAGCCCCTTTTTCACGCAGGCCAGCAGGATGGCGTCCTTGTTCTTGACGTAGTAGTACAGCGTGGGCTTGGTGACGTTCAGGCGGGCCGCGATGTCGTCCAGCGACGTGGCGTGAAAGCCGCGCTCGTTGAACATTTGCGCCGCCACCTGCAGCACCGCATCGCGCTTGGCCTGGCGTTGTTCGGCGCGGGAAGGGGCTTGCGCCCAGGGGGACACAGGCAGGTTTGCAGCGGATGAAGGGGAAGCAGCCATAACCGTCTTTGTTCCTTGAATTTGCAAGTTTCGGGTAAGTACCAATGCCCAGAACCGTCTGGCGCACCAAGAATCTACTCCTGAGTAACTTATTTTACGTAGAAGTAAAAACCCTGACCCCTACCGCTTTTTCGGAAGCCCTTCAAGGAACGTTATGGAGACAACCATCGGTCAGCCCCCAGGGAATGCCCCTCTGCTGGAGGTCAGCGACGTGACGCTGACCTTCGGCGGCGTGAAGGCTTTGTCCGGCGTGGGCTTTGCCGTGCAGCCCGGCAGCATTACCGCCGTCATCGGCCCCAACGGCGCGGGCAAGACCTCGCTGTTCAACACCATCTCGGGCTTTTACCGGCCCGGCAGGGGCAGCATCCGCTTCAAAGGCCAGGACATCACGCACACCCCGGCGCCGCAGCGGGCCAAACTGGGGCTGGGGCGCAGCTTTCAGAACATTGCGCTGTTTCGCGGCATGACGGTGCTGGACAACATCAAGCTGGGCCGCCACGCGCACCTCAAAAGCAATGTGTTCGATGCGCTGTTCTACGGGGGCCGCGCCCGCCGGGAAGAGGCCGAGCTGCGCCGCGAGATCGAGGAGCGCATCATCGATTTCCTGGAAATCGACCACATCCGCCACGCGCCCGTTTCGGCCCTGTCCTACGGCCTGCAAAAGCGCGTGGAAATGGCCCGCGCCCTGGCGATGCGGCCCGAAATCCTGATGCTGGACGAACCCGTGGCCGGCATGAACCGCGAGGAAACCGAGGACATGGCCCGCTTCATCTTGGACGTGCGGGCCGAATGGGGCGTGACGGTGCTGATGGTGGAGCATGACATGGGCATGGTGATGGATCTGTCCGACCACGTGGTGGTACTCAACTTCGGGCAGGTGATTGCCCAGGGCGTGCCCGCCGTGGTGCAGGCCGACCCGGAGGTAAACCGCGCCTACCTGGGTTCGGGCAACGTGCATGAACTGCGGGCCAAGTTGCAGGCCGCCGCCCGCCCTGCCCAGGCGCAAAAACAGGAGGCAGCAGCATGATGGACTTCGACTGGGCCTATCTGTTCGAAATCAGCCTGACCGGCATTGCCGGCGGCGGGCTGTATGCGCTGGCCGCGCTGGCGTTCGTGCTGGTCTACAAGGCCACTCGCGTGGTCAATATCGCCATCGGCGAGATGCTGATGGCCGGGGGCTATCTGTTCTTCACCTTCGCGGCAATGTGGGCGCTGCCGCTGTGGCTGGCGATTCCCGCTGCCGTGCTGGCCTCGGGGGTGCTGGGGGCGGTGATCGAGCGCACCGTGATCCGCCCGCTGCTGGGCGAGCCGCCGATTTCCGTCTTCATGGTCACGGTGGGCCTGGGTTCGGTGCTGGTCGGGCTGGTGGAGATGATCTGGAGCGCCGACCAGCGCCGCCTGCCCGATTTCATGCCCAGCCAGCCCATCATGGTGGGCGATGCCTTCCTGGCGCCCAAGGTGTTCTGGGGCGCGGTGGTGGCCGCCGTGTTCATCGCCGCCGTGCTGCTGCTGTTTCGCTACTGGCGCGGCGGCGTGGCGCTGCGGGCCACGGCCAGCGACCAGGGCGCGGCGTATTCGGTGGGCATCAACGTGCCCCGGGTGTTCTCGCTGGCCTGGGTGGCCTCGGCCATGCTGGCAGCCATCTCCGGGATCATCGTCGGCTCGATCGGCGGCATTTCTTCCAGCATGGGGGTGTTCGGCCTGTCGGTGCTGGTGGTGGTGATCGTCGGCGGGCTGGACAGCGTGCTGGGCGCCCTGGTCGCCGGGGTGCTGATCGGCCTGGTGGAAGCACTGGCCGGTGCCTACCTGGGCGGCGAATACAAGCTGCTGGCCACCTTCATCGTGCTGGTGTGCGTGCTGATGCTGCGCCCCTACGGCCTGTACGGCACCCGCGATATCGAACGACTGTAAAAGGAACCTTCCCCCATGCGTATCGGAACCTTCAAGGAGAGCTACGTCGCCGATGCGGCGCTGTTCGACTCGCGCACCCAGCACGTCTGGCTGGCGGTGGCGGCGCTGCTGCTGCTCGTCTTTCCCTTCATGGCCAGCGATTACTGGCTTTACATGGCCTGCCTGGTGGCCATCAACATTGCCAGCGCCACGGGGCTGAACATTCTGACCGGCTACACGGGCCTGGTCAGCCTGGGGCAGGCGGCCTTCATGGGCCTGGGCGCCTACACGGTGGCGATCTTGCAGACGCGCTACGGCACGCCGTTTCTGCTGAACCTGCTGGCCGGGGGCGTGGTAGCCATGCTCGGCGGCATGGTGGTGGGCATTCCGTCGCTGCGCGTCAAGGGGCTGTACCTGGCCATCGTGACGATTGCCGCCTCGTTCATCGCGCACTTTCTGTTTGCCAACTTCGATTTCACGGGCGGCACGGCGGGCATCTCCATGCCACCGGCCAGCCTGTTCGGCATGGACCTGGACACGTCGTTTCGCCTGTACTGGCTGATCGTGCCGGTCATGGTGCTGATGCTGCTGGGCGCGGCCAACCTGTTTCGCACGCGCATCGGGCGGGCCTTCATCGCCATCCGCGACCGCGACATTTCTGCCGAGGTGCTGGGCATCCCGCTGCTGCAATACAAGCTGCTGTCGTTTGCGCTGTCGTCGTTCTATGCCGGGGTGGCCGGGGGACTGTGGGCCTACTTCTTTCGCGTGGTCACGCCCGAGAGCTTTCCGCTCACCCTATCCATCTTCTTCCTGGCGGCCATCATCGTCGGCGGCATGGGTTCGATTCTGGGCGGCATCCTGGGCGCGGCGTTCATGACGATGGTGCCGGAGCTGCTCAAGCTGGCCGTCGATCTGCTGCCCGGCGGCGCATCGCTGGCGGTGTTCCTCTCGCCCGTGCGGCTGGTGATTTTCGGGGCGCTGATCATCGGCTTTCTGGTTTTCGAGCCGCTGGGCCTGGCCGAAATGTGGCGGCGCACGCGCCGGTTCTTCCACCTGTGGCCGTTCAAGAACTAAGCCACGACTTTTCACTACCACCATGAAGGAGACAGACATGAACCAGCAAGGAATTTCCCACCGCCGCCGCAGCCTGATGCTGGGCGCTGCCGCCGCCGGTGCGGCCGCACTGACGCACCCGCTGTCGGTGCTGGCGCAGGCCGCCGACGAAGTCGTCATCGGCGGCTCCATCCCCATGACCGGGGTGTTCGCCTTCGCCGGGGTGGGCATCAACGCCGGGATCGAAGACTACGTCAAGATCGTCAATGGCGCGGGCGGCATTGCCGGGCGCAAGGTGCGCTACGTGCCCGAGGACACAGGCTACAAGGTGGACGTGTCGGTGGCCGCCTTCAAGAAGATCACCAGCCAGAACAAGGTGAACCTGTACTACGGCGACTCCACCGGCTTCTCCAAAACCATCAACCCCGAGCTGGAGCGCAACGGCAACATCCTGATGGCCGGGGCCTCGTTCGCCAGCGAGCTGAACGACCCGCAGAAGTACCCCAACCAGTTCCTGGTCGGCCCCGACTACACCGAGATGTTCGGCATTCTGCTGAAGCACATCGCCAAGGAAAAACCGGGCGCCAAGGTGGCCTTCGTCTATTCCGACTCCGAATTCGGCCGCGACCCGATCGAAAAGAGCGAAGCCGCCGCCAAGGCGCTGGGCCTGTCGGTGCCCATCAAGATCATGACGCCCGCCGGCAGCGTGGATGTGTCCACCGAGGTCATCAAGCTGCGCCGCGCCAGACCGGACTACACCATCTTCCACGGCTACATCCTGGCGCCCATCCCCGAGTTCATCACCCAGGGCAAGCAGCAGGGCATGACCAGCCAATGGATGGGTACCTTCTGGACGATGGACAACTCCACCGTCATGAAGATGGGGCCGGACGGCGACGGCTTCATGGGCGTGATGCCCTTCCGCTACTACTACGACACCGAACCGGCGCCCATGCTGGAAAAAATCCGCGCCATGCGCCCCGAGTACCAGAGCGTGCCCTACATGCAAGGCTTTGTCGCCGCCATGCTGTTCCTGGAATCGGCCAAGCGCTGCCTGGAGGCGAAAAAGCCCCTGACCGGCGCCAACATGAAGGCAGCGCTCAACAGCCTGAAGGACTTCGACACCGGCGGCGTGATCGGCGTGCCCATCACCATCACCGGCAATTCCATCCCCGTCGGGCGCGTCTACAAGGCCGACATGAAGGCGCAGAAGATGCTGCCCGCCTCCGACTGGATTCGTCTGTAAACAAGCTATTCATAGCTGCTACCGCTGAATAAAAAAGGATTTCAGATGGTTTCATATCTGAAATCCACTATTCATCATCGGTAGCAGCTACTGAAACCATAACCCTGCCCATGCCATGACGCCCATGCCCACCGATCACGTCCTCGAAGTGAACAACATCGAGGTCATCTACAACAAAGTCGTGCAAGCCCTGCGCGGCCTGTCGCTGGCCGTGCCGCGCGGGCACATCGTGGCCCTGCTGGGCAGCAACGGGGCGGGCAAAAGCTCCACGCTGAAAGCCATCTCCAACCTGCTGCCGCTGGAAAACGGCGCCCTGGCCGGGGGCAGCATCCGCTTCAACGGCCAGGACACCGCCGGCATCGCCCCGCAGGCGCTGGTGCGCCGGGGGCTGTCGCACGTGATGGAGGGGCGGCGCATTTTTGAAGACCTCACCATCGAGGAAAACCTGATCGCCGCCACCTACGCCCTGAATGGCCGCCCCGGCGTCGGCAGGCCCGATTTCGATCTGGTCTATGAATACTTCCCCCGCCTGCACGAACGGCGCCGGGGGCTGGCGGGCTACCTCTCGGGCGGCGAGCAGCAGATGCTGGCCATTGGCCGCGCCCTGATCGCCCGGCCCGAGCTGATCCTGCTGGACGAGCCGTCGCTGGGCCTTTCACCGAAGCTGACCGAGGACATCTTCGCCATCATCGCCCGCATCAATGCCGAGCGCGGCACCTCGATGCTGCTGGTCGAGCAGAACGCCACCGTGGCCCTGGCCGTGGCGCACAGCGGCTACATCATGGAAGGCGGCAAGATCGTCATCGACGGCACGGCCGAGCGCCTGGCCAGCGACCCGGACGTGCGCGAGTTCTACCTGGGCATGGGCGGCGAGACGGGCGAAGCGAAAAGCTTCAAGGAAATCAAACACTACAAGCGCCGCAAGCGTTGGCTGTCATAACCCAACCGCCCAACCGTGCCACATGACGTGCAATGGATAACGCAATGAACCTTCCCGAACTGACCCTGCCCCAGATGCTGCGCGAGCGTGCCCGTGCCGACGCGCAGCGCGTGGCCATCCGGCAAAAAGACTTCGGCATCTGGAAGCCCTTCACCTGGGCGCAGTATTACGAGCGCTCCTGCCACTTCGGCCTGGGCCTGCTGGCGCTGGGCCTGCCGCCGGGCGGCCATGTGGGCGTGATTGCCGAAAACCGCATCGAATGGGTGCTGGCGCAAATGGGCACCGGGCTGGTCGGCGGCATCACGGTGGGCGTCTACCCCACCAGCCCCAGCCCCGAGGTGGCCTACGTCGTCGGCCATGCCGACATCACCCACATCGTCTGCGAAGACCAGGAGCAGACCGACAAGGTGCTGGAGGCGCTGCACGAACTGCCGCTGCTGCAAAAAATCATCGTCATGGAGACCAAGGGCCTGCGCAGCTTTGCCCCCGAGCATCGCGCCCTGATCGTCCCCTTCGCCGAAGTCGAGGCCCTGGGCCGCCAGGCGCACGTCCAGACCGGCCCGGGACAGATCGAACAGGTGCTGGCCGCACAGACGCTGGACGACATCGGGCTGATGATCTACACCAGCGGCTCCACCGGCAAACCCAAGGGGGCGATGATCTCGTGGCGCAACATGCGCGGCGTGGCCCCCGGCATCATCGAGCGGCTGCAACTGGGCCGGGACACCTCCCACCTGTCCTACCTGCCGCTGTGCCATGTGGCCGAGCAGATGCTCACCACCTTCTGCCCGCTGTACCTGGGCTCCACCGTCAATTTCGGCGAATCCATCCGCACCGTGCAGGAAGACCTGCGCGAGGTAGCCCCCAGCATGTTCCTGGGCGTGCCGCGCATCTGGGAAAAGCTGCATTCGGCCATCACCATCAAGATGCTGGAAACCGGGCCGCTGCGCCGCACGCTCTACCAGCGTGCCCTGGCCGCCTGCACCCCGCTGGCGGAAAAACCCCGCGATCAGTGGAGCCTGGCCGAGCGCCTGGGCTACGCCTGGCACTATTGGCTGGTGCTGCGGGCGCTGCAAAACTTCATCGGCCTGCGCAACGCCAGGGTGGCGCTGACCGGCGCCGCGCCCATCGCGCCGGACGTGGTGCGCTTTTTCCGCAGCATCGGCGTACCGCTGATCGAGGTGTACGGCCTGACCGAATCCACCGGCATGATTACCGGCCACCGCAGCGATGCGGTCATCGTCGGCACCGTCGGCCCGGTCATCGACGGCGTGCAGTACCGCATTGCCAACCCGGACGACAGCGGCAGCGGCGAGTTCCAGGTGCACGGCGACATGGTGTTCGCCGGTTACTACAAAAACCCCGAGGCCACGGCGCAAACCATCGTGGACGGCTGGCTGCACACCGGCGACGTGGTGCGCGAAGTCAGCGGCCAGATCAAGATCGTCGATCGGCTGAAGGACATCATGATCACCGCCGGGGGCAAGAACCTGACGCCCTCGGAGATCGAGAACACCATGAAGGCCAGCCCCTACATCAAGGAGTGCATCGTGGTGGCCGACGGCCGCAAATACGTGGCCGCACTGGTGCAAATCGACATGGAAACCGTCGGCAAATGGGCCGAGGCGCGGCGGCTGGCGTTCACGCACTTTCGCTCGCTGGTGGAAATGCCCGAGGTGCGCCAGCTCGTCCAGGACGAAATCGCCACCGGCAACGCCAAGCTGGCCCAGGTGTCGCACATCCGCAAATTCCACCTGCTGACCAAGGAGCTGGACCACGACGACGGCGAAGTCACCGCCACCATGAAGGTGCGCCGCAGCAGCATCTACAAAACCTATGCGGCGGAGATCGAGGCGCTGTATTGATTGCAGAAAAAACGGAAAAATCCTTATCCAGCAAGCGCAAGCAGCTATCCTTTATGACCCATCCTTTGATTTTTACCCAGGCCGACGGCATCGCCACCCTGCAATTCAACCGCCCCGAGGCGCTCAACGCCCTGGATGCCCCCACCGCCCAGGCGCTGCTGACGGCGGTGCAGGCCATTGCCGCCGACCGCAGCGTGCGGGCCGTGCTGCTCAAGGGGGCTGGCCGGGCCTTTGTCGCCGGGGGCGATCTGGCCACCCTGCAGGCCAACCCGGTGCAAGGGGCCAGGGATTTGCTGGAGCCGCTCAATGCCGCCCTGGAACTGCTGCATGGCCTGGACGCCCCCGTCATCGCCCAGGTGCATGGCGCAGCCGCTGGCGCGGGCCTGTCGCTGATGCTGATGTGCGACTTCGTCCTGGCCGCCGAAGGCACCAAGTTCAACCTCGCCTACATCAACCTGGGCACCAGTTGCGACGTGGGTGCCTCGTGGGCACTGCCGCGCCTGGTCGGGTTGCGCCAGGCGCTGGAGATTGCCCTGCTGGGCGAAAGCTTCAACGCCGACGAAGCGCTGCGCCTGGGCCTCATCAACCGCGTGCTGCCCGCCGCCGAGCTGGAGGCCGCAGCCCACGCCTTCGCCCAGCGCATCGCCAGCGGCCCCACCGTGGCCTATGGCCAGATGCGCCGTCTGCTGCGTGACAGCCTGACGCGCGATTTGCCGGCACAGTTGCAGGCGGAGGCGCAGGCCTTTCTGGCCTGCGCCCAGACCAGCGATTTCCGTGAAGGCGTTGCCGCCTTCTTTGCCAAACGCCCCGCCCAATTCACGGGCTGAACACCGGCTTCATGCCCACCCCCAAGGAGAACCCATGACCATCCGCGACATCTTCATCGTCGGCACCGCCCGCACCGCCATCGGCACCTTCGGCGGCAGCCTGAAAGACGTGCCCAACACCCAGCTGGCCACCACCGTGGTCAAGGCCGCCATCACCCGCGCCGGGATTGCCCCGGATGCCGTGGGCCACGTCGTCATGGGCAACGTCATCCCCACCGACACCAAGGACGCCTACCTGGCCCGCGTGGCCGCCATCGACGCGGGCTGCCCCATCGAAACGCCCGCCTTCAACGTGAACCGCCTGTGCGGCTCGGGCCTGCAGGCCATCGTCAGCGCCGCGCAGGCCATCGCCCTGGGCGATTGCGACGTGGCCGTGGGCGGCGGCTCCGAATCCATGAGCCGTGGCCCCTACTTCGACCAGGCCGCCCGCTACGGCGCCCGCATGGGCGATGCCAAGAGCATCGACTACATGCTGGGCATCCTGCACGACCCCTGGCAAAAAATGCACATGGGCATCACCGCCGAGAACGTGGCCGAGCGCTACGGCATCAGCCGCCAGATGCAGGACGAGCTGGCCGTGGTCAGCCAGCAACGCGCCGCCGCCGCCATTGCCGCCGGTTACTTCAAAGAGCAGATCACCCCCGTGGAAATCGCCACGCGCAAAGGCGTGGTGCTGTTCCAGGAAGACGAGCATGTGCGTGCCAGCACCACGCTGGAGACGCTGGCCGGCATGAAGCCCGCCTTCAAGAAGGACGGCGGCACGGTGACGGCGGGCAACGCCTCGGGCATCAACGACGGCGCTGGTGCCGTGGTGCTGGCCACCGGCGAGCGCGTGGCCGCCCTGGGCCTGAAACCCCTGGCCCGCCTGGTCGGCTACGCCCACGCCGGGGTGGAACCGGCCTACATGGGCATCGGCCCCGTCCCCGCCACGCGCAAGGTGCTGGAGCGCACCGGCCTGAAGCTGGCCGACATCGACGTGATCGAAGCCAACGAAGCCTTCGCCGCCCAGGCCTGCGCCGTGGCGCAGGAACTGGGCTTCGACCCGGCCAAGGTCAACCCCAACGGCTCCGGCATCTCGCTGGGCCACCCGGTGGGAGCCACCGGCGCCATCATCACCACCAAGGCGATTGCCGAGCTGCACCGCACGGGCGGCCGCTACGCGCTGGTGACGATGTGCATCGGCGGCGGCCAGGGCATTGCTGCCATTTTTGAACGAGTGTGAGCCTTCCCCCATGCTGCCCAATACCCTGCTGACCGCCGATGCCCAGGCCGAGCTGGCCTTGTTCACCGATTCCCTGGAGCGCTTTTGCGACACCGAGATCGAACCCCATTACCGCGATTGGGAAAAAGCCGGCATCGTGCCGCGTGCGCTGTTCCTGAAAATGGGCGAAAACGGCTACCTGTGCGCCGATGTGCCGGAGCAATACGGCGGCAGCGGGGCCAGCGTGCATTTCTCCTTTGCCGTGATCGAAGTGCTGGCCCGTCGGGGCTACGGCGGACTGGTGGGCGGACTGGAAGTCCATAACGACATCATTCCCCCGTATCTGCTGCACTGCGGCACCGAAGCCCAGCGCCAGCACTGGCTGCCGCGCCTGGTCAGCGGCCAGGCCGTGGCCGCCATCGGCATGACCGAGCCGGGCGCCGGCAGCGATTTGAAAGCCATCCGCACCACCGCCATCCGGGATGGAGACAGCTACGTCATCAACGGCAGCAAGATTTTCATCAGCAACGGCCAGCATTGCGACCTGATCGTCCTGGCCGCCAAGACCGACCCGGCAGGCGGCGCCAGGGGGGTGAGCCTGTTCCTGGTGGATACGAAGACCCCCGGCTTCGCACGCGGGCAGAACCTGGAAAAAATCGGCCAGCACGCAGGCGACACGTCCGAACTGTTCTTCAACGACCTGCGCGTGCCCGCCGATGCGCTGCTTGGCGGCGTGGAAGGCCAGGGCTTCACGCAAATGATGCGCGAGCTGCCGCGCGAGCGCCTGGTCATCGGCGTGCAATCCGTCCACGGGGCACAAGGGGCGCTGAACGCCACGCTGCGCTACGTGCAGGAGCGCCAGGCCTTCGGCCAGCCCGTCGCCCAGTTCCAGAACACCCGCTTCACCCTGGCCCAATGCGCCACCGAAGTGGCCGCCGCACAGGCCTTTCTGCACGCCAGCATCGCCGCCTACGAACAGGGCCAGCTCACGCCCGAAGCCGTCAGCGCCCTGAAGCTGCACACCACCGAAATGTTCGGCCGCGTGGCCGATGCCTGCCTGCAACTGTTCGGCGGCTACGGCTATATGGCCGAATACCCCATCTCCCGCTTCTGGACGGATGCGCGGGTGATGCGCATCTACGGCGGCACCTCGGAAATCATGAAAGAAATCGTGGCGCGGGGGCTGCTGGGACGGTAAGAACCTGTTCAGCCCGGCACATGAATTTTGGCTTTGACGTGTTTGAGATTGGCCACGATGGTGAAGGTCATGATGACCAGCAGCGACCAGGAACTCCATTTGCCGACATGCACCGCCGACCACGCGCCCAATTGGTTCGGGTAGCTCCAGACTCCGGCGAAGGTGGAGATGTTTTCGGCCAGCCAGATGAAAAAGCCGATCAGCACAAAGGCCAGCAGCAGCGGCATCTGGCGGTCACGGTCCAGGGGCCGGAAAACCACCGTGGTGCGGGCATACAGCCCCAGGGCGCAGGCGGCCAGATACCAGCGGTAGTCGCCGATGAAGTGGTGGGTAAAGAAGTTGGCGTAGATCGACAGCGCAATCAGGATGGCCATCCAGTGCGGCGGATGGTGCAGGATGCGCAGGTCAAACAAGCGCCACGCCTGGATGATGTAGCTGCCCACGGCGGCATACATGAACCCGGAAAACAGGGGAACGCCCCACAGCTTGGTGTAGGCAAAGTCGGGGTAGGCCCAGGACTTGATGCCGCTGGACGTCTTGAACACCTCCAGCGCAAATCCCACGACGTGAAACAGGGTGATGGCTTTCAGCTCATCCCACGTCTCCAGCCGCGTGGCCACCATGGCCACCTGAATCGCCAACGCCGCCAGCAGCAGCACGTCATAGCGCGGCAGGCCCAGCACACCCGCACGCGGCACGGCAAAGACGGCCAGAAAGAACAGACCGACAAACAGGCAGCTGCGTGCCTCCTTGAAGCCGAAAAACAGAAACTCCAGACCCGCCCGCCGCACCCCCTGCGGCTGCCAGTGGCGCGGCGGATACATCAGCGCCTGGTCCAGGGCGTTCAGGGAGGCCAGCGCACTGGTGCCGGCCCCCGGTAAGGGGGCAGAAGTCATGGGAGGAAAGAATGGCAGGCAGCCAGCCCGGGCGGCAGCGCCCGGGCTGGCTGCCTGTGGCCTTGCGGCCTGCCGGATCAATGGCGGAAGTGGCGCACGCCGGTGAACACCATGGCGACGCCGCGCTCGTTCGCGGCGTCGATCACTTCCTGGTCGCGCATGGAGCCGCCGGGCTGGGCCACGCAGGTGGCACCGGCATCGACCACCACGTCCAGGCCGTCGCGGAAGGGGAAGAAGGCGTCGGACGCCACCACGGTGTTTTGCAGCGAGAGCTTGGCCGCTTCGGCCTTGATGCTGGCGATGCGGGCCGAGTCCAGGCGGCTCATCTGGCCGGCACCGACACCCATGGTCATGCCGTTCTTGCAGAAGACGATGGCGTTGCTCTTGACGAACTTGGCGACCTTCCAGGCGAACAGCAGGTCTTGCAGTTCTTCGGGCGTCGGCTGCTTGACGGTAACGATCTTCAGGTCGGCCAGCGCCAGCTCGTGGTTGTCGGCGGTTTGCAACAGCAGGCCCGAGCCGACGCGCTTGGATTCGATGGCGTTGCGGCCATTGTCCCAATCGGTCTTGCCACCTTGCGGCAGGGCGATCTTCATCAGGCGCACATTGACCTTGGGCTTGAAGATTTCCAGCGCCTCGGCGGTGAAGTCCGGGGCCATCAGCACTTCGACGAACTGCTTGACCACGGCCTCGGCGGCGGCTTTGTCCACCGTGCGGTTGAAGGCGATGATGCCGCCGAAGGCGCTGGTCGGGTCGGTCTGGAAGGCCTTGGCATAGGCTTCGTGCGCGTCCTGGCCCACGGCCACGCCGCAGGGGTTGGCGTGCTTGACGATGACGCAGGCGGGCTGCTCGAAGCTCTTGACGCATTCCCAGGCGGCGTCGGCATCGGCGATGTTGTTGTAGGACAGTTCCTTGCCCTGCAATTGTTCGCCCGTGACCAGCGAACCGGGCGCGGGGTACAGGTCGCGGTACAGCGCGGCCTGCTGGTGGCTGTTTTCGCCATAGCGCAGGTCTTGCAGCTTGACGAAGTGGCCGTTGCTCTGGCCGGGGAACAGGGCACGCTGGGGCACGTAGTCCTCGGACAGCTTTTCGTCCTCGAACTGGACGCTGGAGAGGTAGTCGCTGATCGCGCCGTCATATTGCGCGATGCGGTTGAAGGCGGCCACGGACAGCGCAAAGCGCAGCTTGTCGCTCAGCTTACCGGCGGCCTTCAGCTCGACCAGCACGGCTTCGTACTGGTCGGCCGCCGTGACCACGCCCACGTCCTTCCAGTTCTTGGCCGCAGAACGCACCATCGCCGGGCCGCCGATGTCGATGTTCTCGATGGCATCGGCCAGCGTGCAGCCGGGCTTGGCGACGGTGGCCTCGAAGGGGTACAGGTTCACCACCAGCAGGTCGATGGTGTCGATGCCGTGTTCTTTCAGGGCCGCCATGTGCGCGGGCAGGTCGCGGCGGGCCAGCAGGCCGCCATGCACCTTGGGGTGCAGCGTCTTGACGCGGCCATCGAGCATTTCGGGGAACTGGGTAACTTCGGCCACTTCGGTCACGGGCAGGCCCTGGTCGGCCAGCAGCTTGGCCGTGCCGCCGGTCGAGAGCAACTGCACGCCTAGGCCGTGCAGGGCTTGGGCAAATTCCACGATGCCGGTCTTGTCGGATACAGAAAGGAGAGCTTTCATCGCTTGAATCTTCTATAAAGTTGAGATAAATGTTACTGAAATCGTTTATTCATCAGCGCAAGCAGCTATTGAATTAGAGCAATTCATGCTCCAGCAGCTTCTTGCGCAGGGTGTTGCGGTTCAGCCCCAGCCACTGGGCAGCGCGGGACTGGTTCTGGTCGGCCTGGGCCATGACCTCTTCCAGCAGGGGGCGCTCCACCAGGCGCAGCACCATGTCGTAGACGTTGCTGGGGGTTTCGCCCCCCAGGTCGTCAAAATAGGCTTGCAGGCTGGCACGGATGCAGGCCTGCACGTCGGTAATCGGGTTCGTCGCTGCATCGATCATGCAGCCACCTCGAACAAGCATTCCAAAGGGTTCTCCAAAGTCAAAGGACTTGCGCCTTGCAAGGCCGGCCGGGGCAGACGCTCCATCTGCCGGCCCAGGCGCAAGAAATAGTCGTTCACCGCCCGGGTCTGTGCCGCGCAGTCGTCCAGGGTGTTGGTGTGGCGGCGCAGCGTTTCGCCGCCCGGCAAATCGCGCACATACCAGCCGATGTGCTTGCGGGCGCTGCGCACGCCAGTGGCGCTGCCGTACAGGCGGTAATGGTCTTGCAGGTGTTCCAGCAGCAAGGCCCGCACCTCTTCCACCAGGGGGGGCGCCAGATGCTCGCCCGTGGCCAGGTAGTGGGCGATTTCCCGAAAAATCCAGGGCCGCCCCTGCGCCGCCCGGCCCACCATCAGCGCATCGGCACCCGTGGCCTGCAGCACGGCCCGGGCTTTTTCCGGGCTGGCGATGTCGCCATTGGCCACCACCGGAATGCGCACGGCCTGCTTGACCGCCGCAATGGTGGCGTATTCGGCATCGCCCGAATACCCCTGCTCGCGCGTGCGGCCATGCACGGTGAGCATCTGCACGCCCGCCGCCTCGAAACGCCGGGCCAGCGCCACGGCGTTTTTCTGCGCCGCACACCAGCCGGTGCGCATTTTCAGCGTCACCGGCACGCCATGCGGGGCGCAGGCGGCCACCACGGCGGCGGCAATTTCCTCGGCCAGGGCTTCGTTCTGCATCAGCGCGGAGCCTGCCCACTTGTTGCACACCTTCTTGGCCGGGCAACCCATGTTGATGTCGATGATCTGCGCCCCGCGCTGGATATTGAACACCGCCGCCTCGGCCATCATGGCCGCATCGGTGCCGGCAATCTGCACGGCAATCGGCCCCGGCTCGCCCGCATGGTCGGCACGGCGGCTGGTTTTCAGGCTTTGCCACAAATCCTTGCGCGAAGTGACCATCTCGCTGACAGCATAGCCCGCGCCCAGGCGCTTGCACAACTGGCGAAAAGGCCGATCCGTCACCCCCGCCATGGGCGCGACAAACAGCGTATTGGCCAGCGTGTACGGGCCCAGACACAAGGAGGACATGGCAATCGGCAAGGAAAAAGCGGGGAGAAAACCGGAAAGAAGCGGCCCGGACGCGCGGGGGCCGTATTGTAGCTGCCTAAAATTTGGGCAGCCGCTCCTTAGGAAGAAACCCACCTACACTTGGCCCCCTTATGGATGCGTGGATTCCTACCCTCTTGCACTGGCTGGCCTTGCCGGAATTTGGCCTCAGCACCGTGTTCGTCATCGCCCTGATTTCGGCCACCTTGCTGCCCATGGGTTCGGAACCTGCGGTGATCGGCCTGCTGCAATTGCGCCCGGATTTGTTCTGGCCGGCCATTTTCGTCGCCACGGCCGGCAATACCCTGGGCGGCATGGTCAGCTGGTGGATGGGCCGGGGGGCCCAGCGGGCCTGGAGCGCAACCCACAGGGCAAGCAGGCCAAAACGCAGCCGCCACGAGCGCCTGGCCCATGTCTGGCTACGCCGCTGGGGGCCCAAAACCTGTTTGCTCAGTTGGCTGCCCATCGTGGGCGACCCGCTGTGCGCCGTGGCCGGCTGGCTGCACCTGCCCTTCTGGCCGTGCAGCGCCTATATGGCGGTGGGCAAGTTCCTGCGCTACCTCGTCATGACCAGCGCCCTGGTCTGGGCGCTGGCCTGATCGGGAAAAGGATTTTTCTTCAGAAACGGTGGCGGATGCCCAGCAGCACGCTGGTACCGGATTTCTGGCGGCTGATACTGTCACGCATCGCCACCGTATACACATCGGTGCGCTTGGACAGGAAATGGTCATACCCCAGGCTGTACGTCTTGCGCGTGGCATCGGCAGCCGGGGCCGCCAGATCGGCCTTGGTGTGGGCCAGGGCCAACTTCACGGAACCGGCCTTGTTCACCGGGATGTCGGCCCCGAGCGACCAGGTTTTGGTTTTCAGGTCGATTTTTTTCTCTTTGGCCTGACCATAGGTGGCAAACAGCTTCACCACGTCGAAGTTGTACGAGCCGCCGAGCATCCAGTCCGTCTTGCGGTTGCGCACGGTATTCGGGGCCACCGGGTTGTTGATATCCGCATTTTCGTAAAACGCCATCACCGCCGCCGGGCCGTTGGCGTACATCACGTTGAAACCCACGTTGCGCTTGCCCGAAGCGTTCGCCTGCTCACCGAACTGGTAATGCAGGTTGGCCTTCAAGCCATGCAGCGACGGGGTGGAATAGGTGATCTGGTTGCTCCAGCCCGTATCCGCCGGCGTGCTGCGGTAGGCCCAGTTGGCATTGGGATTCACGTTGGCGTGCAACACCAGGGGGGAAACGGTGAACGAATCGCCAAAGGGGTTGAGCAAAATCGTCGGCAGGAAGTTGGGCGCCTTGCCCCGGCCCAGGGTCACAGCGCCAAAGCCCCCCGTCAGCCCCACATTGGCATCGCGCGAAAAGAACGGCTCCCCGTCAAAGCGCCCGGGCGCTCCGGTATCCACACGCAGAAAGGCATTCAGCGCGAAAGTCGCTTTCAGGCCATTGCCCAGGTCCTCCGTCCCCGAAAAACCGACCCAGGAAGTGGTCATCCCGCCAGAACCGACCACGTTGGTACGCCCTGCAGCGCCAGCCATGCGCATCGAACCCACGTAGGTATCGAGCAAACCAGACACCTGCACCGAACTTTGCGCCTGCGCAGCACCCAGGCAAGCCAATGCAGCACCAACGGCCAAGAGAGTTTTCTTCATCACAGAACCTTTTCAAATGAGGACAGAGGTCAAAATGTATACAAAATATGTATTCAAACACTCCATAAAAACCATGAGTTTTGCCCTATTCGCTACATACACATTGGCCCACGCCGGAAAGCGGGCATAAAAAAAGCCAGACCGTGCGATCTGGCTTTGCAATTCCTGGCGGAGCGGACGGGACTCGAACCCGCGACCCCCGGCGTGACAGGCCGGTATTCTAACCAACTGAACTACCGCTCCTGGCAGTATGGCGACCCTACGGGGATTCGAACCCCGGTACTCACCGTGAAAGGGTGATGTCCTAGGCCTCTAGACGATAGGGTCAAAACCTAGAGATAAGCGGCATTCAGCGCTGCCCATCTTGGAGAAGCGGCGGATTCTAGCAAAAGAATCAGACGTTAAACAAGAAATTCATCACATCGCCATCCTTGACGACGTATTCCTTGCCTTCGGCACGCATCTTGCCGGCATCTTTTGCACCCTGTTCGCCTTTGTAGGCGATGAAGTCGTCAAAGGCAATGGTCTGGGCACGAATGAAGCCACGCTCGAAGTCGCCGTGGATGACGCCTGCAGCCTGCGGAGCCGTATCGCCGATACGGATGGTCCAGGCGCGGACTTCTTTCACGCCTGCCGTGAAGTAGGTTTGCAGGCCCAGCAGCGTGAAGCCGGCGCGGATCAGGCGGTTCAGGCCCGGCTCGGCCAGCCCCATCTCCTGCAGGAACATATCGCGGTCTTCGTCGTCCATCTCGGCCATTTCGGCTTCGATCTTGGCGCAAATGGCCACCACCGGCGCACCTTGCGCATCGGCGTAGGCAGTGAGCTTGTCCAGCAGGGGGTTGTTCTCGAAACCATCTTCGGCGACGTTGCCGACAAACATGGCGGGTTTGGCGGTAATCAGGCAGAACGGTTTCAACAGCGGGGCATCTTCCTTGGACACCGGCACCAGCCGGGCAGGCTTGCCTTCATTGAGGACTTCCTGAATAGGGGTAAGCAGCGACACCAGCTTGGCCGCTTCCTTGTCGTTGCCCGATTTGGCCGCCTTGCTGTAGCGATTGAGCGCTTTTTCGACCGTCGCCAGATCGGCCAGGCACAGCTCGGTCTGGATGACTTCGATGTCGGCAATCGGATCCACCTTGCCTGCGACGTGGACGACGTTTTCATCCTCGAAGCAGCGCACCACGTTCACGATGGCGTCGGTTTCGCGGATGTGGGCGAGGAACTGGTTGCCCAGGCCCTCGCCCTTGCTGGCACCAGCGACCAGACCGGCAATATCGACAAACTCGACGATGGCCGGGACGATGCGCTCGGGCTGGATGATTTGCGCCAGTTGCTGCAGGCGCGGATCGGGCACCTCGACCACGCCGGTGTTGGGCTCGATGGTGCAGAAGGGGTAGTTTTCCGCCGCAATGCCAGCTTTGGTCAACGCATTGAACAGGGTGGATTTACCGACATTGGGCAAACCGACGATGCCGCATTTGAGGCTCATGAGGAATTCCTTAAAAAAACGAGGGCAGCCCGTTTGCTGCCCTGAAAATCTGTGCGCATTGTAATTAAAGGCACTGCGCTGGCCCAGGCAGCGCCCATCCCCAACGGATTTACGGGCCGGTTTTTTTCTTTTTTGGCGCAGGTTTGCGGGTGTTGGTCGATTTTTGTGCCTGGGCCTCCTGGTAAAGCCCCAGCACTTTGGGGATGGTGCCCTCCATCGCGGCAATCCGGTCATCCCCGGTCGGGTGGGTACTCAGGAACGCCAGTCCCTGGTCGCCGCCACTGGCCTTTTGCATTTTGCGCCACAGGTTGGGGGCATTGCGCGGGTCGTAACCGGCGCGGGCCATCAATTCCAGGCCCATCACGTCGGACTCCAGCTCCATGCCGCGCGAGTTGGGCAGATGCACCATCATCTGGGTGCCCATGTCCAGCAGACCGCCATGGACACCGGTAGCCGCAGACACGGTCGAGGTCAGCAAATTCGAGAGAGCCTGTTGCGAGGCTTTTTCCCGCGAATGCTCGCGCAGGGCATGGGCGATCTCGTGCCCCATGACGGCGGCCAGCTCATCGTCGGTCAGCTTCAGGCGATCGATGATGCCGGTATAGACACCGATCTTGCCGCCAGGGGCGCAAAAGGCGTTGATCTCATCGGAATCGAAAACATTGATTTCCCAGGCCCAATCCCTGGCATCTGCGCGGAACACGGTGGTCTGGGCGATCAAATCCTGACCGATCCTGCGCACCCGCTGGGTCTGTTTGGCATTGGTATTGAGCTTTTTCTTGGACTGCGCATCGGCAGTGAGCTTCTGAAACCCTTGCGCCGCCTGGGCATTCAGCGCTTCGCTGGACACCAGCAGCAACTGGCTGCGCTGCAGGCCAATGGCCCCGGATTCGGTGGTATTGGCGCACCCCTGCAGCACACCCGCTATGGCAATGGCTGCGATGTATCCAAAGATTTTTTTCATACCCTCACATCCCCTCGGCTTGTTACGAAAGCGGGCGCATCTTAGGTACTTTTGCGTCCAGGCGGCAGCATTTTTTGCTGCCGGTTGCGCTTCTACAATCGGGCCATGGCCCAAACCTTCGACATCTGTATCCGTGGCGCCGGCATCGTTGGCCGCGCTTTAGCCTTGCTTCTGGCGCGTGAACGCCTGCGTGTGGCCCTGGTCGCTCCGCCGCGCCCGGCCGACCATCCTGCCGATGTGCGGGCCTACGCGCTCAACACCGCATCGCAGCAGTTGCTGGACAGCTTGCGGGCCTGGCCGGATGCCCTGCACGCCACCGCCATCGAACGCATGGAAGTGCATGGCGATGGCAACAGCCAGGCGCAGTTCGACGCCCGGGCGCAGGGCCAGGAAGCCCTGACCTGGATCGTGGATGTCCCCGCGCTGGAGCAGCGCCTGGCCGAAGCCGTGCGCTACCAGCCCCTGATCGAAGTGGTGGCGGCCCCGGTGGCCGCGCCCTTGACGGCGATTTGCGAAGGCCGCGCCAGCACTACCCGGGCCGAGCTGGGGGTGGAGTTCGACGTAACCCCCTATGGGCAGACCGCCATTGCCACCCGCCTGGACTGCGCCCTGCCCCACGCCCAGGTGGCCCGCCAGTGGTTCAGCCCACTGGGCATTCTGGCGTTCCTCCCCCTGGGTGGCCCCCAGGGACACAGCGTTGCGGTGGTGTGGTCGGCGCCAGCAGAATCTGCAACGCAATGGCAGCAGGCCGATCCCCAGGCATTTACCGACCTCCTGGGCAGCATCAGCAACCACGCCCTGGGCGAGCTGACGCTGCAAGGCCCGCGCGTGGCCTGGCCCCTGCAGCAGGCCACGGCCCGGCGCTGGTGCGGCCTGATGCCACAGGCCAGCGGCCACACGGGCAGCTGGGTGCTGGTGGGCGATGCAGCGCACAACGTGCATCCCCTGGCGGGCCAGGGACTGAACCTGGGGCTGGCCGACGTGCAGGCCCTGGGCCACATCCTGCAACAGCGCAAGGAATGGCAGGGCACGGGCGACCTGCGGCTGCTGCGCCGGTACGCCCGCACGCGCAAGGCCGCCCTGCTGCCCCTGGGGCTGGCCATGGACGGCATCCAGCAGCTCTTTACCCGCACGGAGCCCAGCCTCCAGGTTCTGCGCAACTGGGGCATGAACCAGTTCGAGCGCTGCGCCCCCCTCAAGCACTGGGTGACCCAGCAGGCCATGGGGCTACGCTGACCTTCCGCCCGACGGGGAACCTTTCCGCGGGCCGACGGCCCAATCCCGCTCTATCACATGACCAACTGGATATTCGCATGAAGCTGCTTGCCACTGCCGTTTTCGCCATGCTTGCCCTGGGCAGCGCCTGGGCAGCACCGCCGGAAGAAGCCATCCGCAAAACCCTGGCCGAGCGCATTCCGCAACTGGCCAAGATCGACGAAGTCCGCCCCACCCCCATGCCAGGCCTGTACGAAGTGCGCGTGGGCACGGACGTGTTTTACTCCGACGCCCAGGGCAACTACCTGATCCAGGGCGAGCTGATCGACATCCAGGCCCGGCGCAACCTGACCGAGGACCGCATCAAGGCGCTGACCGCCGTGCGCTTCCAGGACCTGCCCCTGCAGGATGCGATCAAGATCGTCCACGGCAAGGGCGAACGCCAGCTGGCCGTGTTCGAAGACCCGAACTGCGGCTTTTGCAAGCGCTTCGAGCGGGACATGCAAAGCGTCGACAACGTGACGATGTACGTCTTCCTGGTGCCCATCCTCAGCCCCGATTCGGTCGAGAAATCACGCAACATCTGGTGCGCCAAAGACCGGGTGAAAGCCTGGCAGGACTACATGATCCGGGGCGAGAAAACCACCGCCGCCAGCTGCGACACCCACGCGCTGGAGCGCAACCTGGCGTTCAGCCACAAGTACAAGATCACCAGCACCCCGACCATCATCTTTGCCGACGGCTCCCGCGTGCCGGGCGCCCTGCGGGCCCCGGACGTGGAAAAGTATCTGGCGGCAGCCCATCCCTGAGCGCCCTTTTTTCTTCCCTCATTCACACTCACGCCCGTGGCGGCAGGGCCAATGCTGCCCTGCCATGCCCCATTCCACTGCTCCTGCCCCCATCCACTACCAAGTGGCGTTGCACGATGTGCATGCCCACCTGTTCCGCGTCACCCTGACCGTCGCCCAACCTGCCAGACAGCAGGAAGCGAGCCTGCCCGTATGGATTCCCGGCAGCTATCTGGTGCGTGAATTTGCCAAGAACCTGCACCAGCTTGCCGCCCACCAAAACGGCCAGCCCTGCGCCATCACGCAGTGCGACAAGCACCGCTGGCGCATGGACTGCACGGATGGTGCGCCGCTGGTCCTCACTTACCTCGTCAGCGCCTACGACAACTCCGTGCGCATGGCCTGGCTGGACCAGCGCCGGGGCTTTTTCAACGGCACGGGCCTGCTGTTGCGTATTCATAATCAGGAGCATCTTCCGCACGATCTGGAAGTATTTCAGCATGAAAACTATCCGAATTGGCAGCTAATAACAGCGCTGCCAGCTATCAAAATAGAGGAAACCGGCTTTGGCCGCTACCGCGCCAGGAACTATGACGAACTGGTCGACAGCCCGGTGGAAATGGGCTGCTTCTGGCATGGCCGCTTTACCGCCGGCGGCGTGGCCCACCACTTTGCCGTCGCCGGCGCCCTGGCCACTTTCGACGCCGAGCGCCTGCTGGCCGATACGCAGAAAATCTGCGCTGCGCAAATCCAGCTGTGGCACCCCGATGGCAGCACGCCGGAGCAGCAAAACTACGTCTTCATGCTCCATGCCACGCACGACGGCTATGGCGGCCTGGAACACCGCCACAGCACCGCCCTGATCTGCAACCGCGCCGACCTGCCCCGGCACGGCGTGGCGCAGCAGGCCGAGGGCTACACCACCCTGCTCGGCCTGATCAGCCACGAATACTTCCACACCTGGAACGTCAAGCGCCTGCGCCCGGCAGCCTTTGCTCCCTACGACTACGACCGGGAAAACTACACCGAGCTGCTCTGGTTCTTCGAGGGGCTGACCAGCTACTACGACGACCTCATCCTGCACCGCACCGGCCTGATCGACACCCCCGCCTACTTCAAGCTGCTGGCCAAAACCATCAACCAGGTGCTGCAAACCCCGGGGCGCACCGTGCAAAGCGTGGCCCAGGCCAGCTTTGACGCCTGGGTGAAGTACTACCGCCAGGACGAGAACACCGCCAACGCCACCGTCAGCTACTACACCAAGGGGGCGCTGGTCGGCCTGTGCCTGGACCTGCAACTGCGCCGCGAGGACAGCAGCCTCGATGCCCTGATGCGCCACCTTTGGCAGCACTGCCCCGACCGGCAGGTGACGCAAGAGCGCATTACCGCCAGCCTGCACGCCCTGACCGGGCGCGACTGGCAGGCAGAAATCGCCGCCTGGGTGCATGGCACCGGGGATTTGCCGCTGGCCGACCTGCTGGCCGCCTTTGGCGTCGCCGTGGAAAGCCAGCCCGCCGCCCCGGCGCAAGCCCTGGGCCTGCGCGTGCAGGAAGGCAGCAGCATCGCCATCCACCAGGTGCTGCGCGGCAGCCCGGCAGAACAGGCGGGGATGATGGCCGGGGACGAGTGGTACGGCATCGAGGCCGCCGGCCAGAGCTGGCGCATCGGCAAGCTGGACGAGCTGGCGCTGTACGCCCCCCCGGGCAGCGCCGTCACCGCCCTCGTCGCCCGCGACAAGCAGCTGCTGCGCCTGGCATTGCAGCTACCGCAAGCGGTAGAGCAGCCCTTGAGCAACGTGCAACTACGTACCAGTGATAACACCCGGTTGGCCCAGTGGCTGCAGGCAACAGCTTCGGTATAGTTAAAGTTTGCCCAACAAGACCACTGAAAGGAGCATCTCTTGGCCTACGAAACCATTGAAGTACGCATCGAAGCCGACAAGGTGGGCGTCATCACCCTGAACCGCCCCAAGCAACTCAACGCCCTGAACGACCAGCTGATGAACGAGCTGGGCGAAGCGCTCAAGGCTTTCGATGCCGACGAGAACATCGGCTGCATGATCATCACCGGCAGTGAAAAAGCCTTTGCCGCCGGTGCCGACATCTCCGTCATGGCCAAGTACAGCTTTGCCGATGCCTACAAGGGCGACTTCATCACGCGCAACTGGGAAACCATCCGCAGCATCCGCAAACCCGTCATCGCCGCCGTCAGCGGCTTCGCCCTGGGCGGCGGCTGCGAGCTGGCCATGATGTGCGACTTCATCATCGCCGCCGACAACGCCAAATTCGGCCAGCCCGAGATCAAGCTGGGCGTCATCCCCGGCGCCGGCGGCACCCAGCGCCTGCCGCGTGCCGTCGGCAAATCCAAAGCCATGGACATGTGCCTGACCGCCCGCATGATGGATGCCACCGAGGCCGAGCGCAGCGGCTTGGTCAGCCGCGTCGTGCCGCTGGACAAGCTGATGGAAGAAGCCCTGGGCGCAGCCATCGTCATCAGCGGCTTCTCGCAGATCACCGTCATGGCGGCCAAGGAATCCGTGAACCGCGCCTACGAGGGCACCCTGTCCGACGGTCTGATGTTCGAGCGCCGCCTGTTCCACAGCCTGTTCGCCACGCAGGACCAGAAGGAAGGCATGGACGCTTTCCTGAACAAGCGCCCGGCGCAGTTCACCCACCAGTAAAAGCGGCAAAAGCCGTAAAAGCCGCAAATTTTGTTTATAATGCGCGGCTTCGGTCGTATAGCTCAGTTGGTTAGAGCGCAGCATTCATAATGCTGATGTCGAAGGTTCAAGTCCCTCTACGACCACCACATAAAACCCCACCCCGGATACCCCGGTCGTATAGCTCAGTTGGTTAGAGCGCAGCATTCATAATGCTGATGTCGAAGGTTCAAGTCCCTCTACGACCACCATCCCCAAGCCAGTGTTTGTTGCAAACACTGGCTTTTTTCTTATGTTCTCCTGATGCCTCATTTTGATGTTGCGATTGTCGGCGCAGGCGCAGCCGGCCTGTTTTGCGCCGCGCAAGCGGGCCAACGGGGCCTGAAGGTGCTGCTGCTCGACCACGCCAGCCGCGTGGCGGAAAAAATCCGCATCTCCGGCGGCGGGCGCTGCAACTTCACCAACCGCCATCTGGACATCCGCACCGGCCACCAGCACTACCTGGGGCAGAACCCGCAATTTGCCCGCTCGGCGCTATCGCGCTTCACGCCGCAGGACTTCATCGCCCTGGTGCAGCGCAACGGCATTGCCTTTCACGAAAAACACAAGGGCCAATTGTTTGCCGACCACAGCGCCCAGGACATCATCGCCATGCTGCTCGATGCCTGCGACCGGACCGGCGTACAGCGCTGGCAGCCCTGCACCATCGACCGCATCGACCACATCGACACCGGCAACACCGCACAGGGGGCCGGCCGCTACCGCCTGCACACTGCCAAAGGCATCGTGCAGGCGCACAGCCTGGTGGTGGCCACCGGGGGCCTGTCCATCCCGAAGATTGGCGCTACCGATTTCGGCTACCGCATTGCCAAACAATTCGGCCTGCCCATCGTGGCCCTGCGCCCAGGCCTGGTGCCCTTGCGCTTTGCCGGAGACGATTGGGCGCCCTACGCCGGTCTGGCGGGCGTGGCCCTGCCCGTGCGCATCGCCACCGGCGAGAAAAAACAGGCCATGGCCTTCGAGGAAGACCTGCTGTTTACCCACCGGGGACTGTCCGGGCCGGCGATTTTGCAAATCTCCAGCTACTGGCAACCCGGCCAGTCGCTGCGCATCGATTTGCTGCCGCAACTGGACGTGGCCGCCGCGCTGCAAAAGGCCAAGGCGACCACCAGAAAGCTGCTGCCCAACGTGCTGGCGCAATGGCTGCCCGGCCGTCTGGCCGATGCCTGGTGCCAGCGCCAAAGCGCATGGCAAGGCCCGGTGAACCAATGCAGCGACAAGGCGCTGGCCCAACTGGCGCAGAGCCTGAGCGGCTGGCAGCTCACCCCCAGCGGCACCGAAGGCTATGCCAAGGCCGAAGTGACCGTGGGCGGGGTGGACACGCAGGCCCTGTCGCAGCAAAGCATGGAGGCCAAAGGCAAGCCCGGCCTGTTCTTCATCGGCGAGGTGGTGGACATCACCGGCTGGCTGGGCGGCTTCAACTTCCAGTGGGCCTGGGCCAGCGCCCATGCCTGCGCCCAGGCGCTGGAGGCGGCCCCAGCCCCTGCGGCCTAGGCAAAAATGCTGCGGGCCTCGGTAAAGCGCTTGGCGAAGTAGGGGTTGTCCATGCGCACGCGCTGCACCGTGCCGCCGCTGGACGGGGCGTGGACGAACTGGCCGTTGCCGACAAAAATCCCCATGTGCGAATAGCGTCCGCCCAGGGTGTTGAAGAACACGAAATCGCCCCGCGCCAGACCCCGGCCCCGCACCGGGCTGCTGGCCTGCGCCCACTGCGCCGTGGTGCGCGGCAGCGGCTGGCTGGTAATGCCGCGCACGGCGTACTGGATCAGGCCGCTGCAATCGAAGCCGCCTTCGGGCGTATTGCCGCCGTAGGTGTAGGGGGTGTTGATGACCAGCATGGTGCGGGCCAGCAGCGGTTCGCGCTGCTCGGCGGGCAGGCGCAAGCCTTGCGCACCGACAGGCGGCGCAGCGGGCCGCGCCGGGCTGCGCCTGGGCGGGGCGCTGGAACAGCCGGCCAGCAGCAGCAAGGCCGCAGCGGTCAGGCGGCCCAGGTCACGGCCTGCCTGGCGGCGTGCGGGGGAGATGAGCGTATCCGGTTCCTGCATGGCGGCATTATGGCAATGGCGGCATCCAATAAATCAATAGCTGCTTGCGCTGATGAATAAACAAATCCAGGTATAAAACACCTTGAAATCGTTTATTTATAAGCGCAAGCAGCTATTTTTTTATAGTATTTATCCGATGATTCAGAACGGCAGCTTGGGCATTCCGCCCCCGCCCATCAGGCCCTTCATGGCCTTGGCGCCGCCCATTTTTTTCAGCATCTTCATCATCCCGCTGCCCTTCATTTTTTTCATCATGGACTGCATTTGCTCGAACTCCTTGAGCAGGCGGTTCACCTCATGCACCGGCACGCCCGCGCCGTCGGCGATGCGCTTCTTGCGCGTGGCCTTGATGATGGCGGGGTTCTTGCGCTCTTTCTGCGTCATCGAGCAGATGATGCCTTCCTTGCGGCGCACCTCTTTTTCGGCCTTGTCCATGTCCATGCTGCCGGCCTTGCTGGCGATTTCGCTGGGCAGCTTGTCCATCAGGCTGGACAGGCCGCCCATCTGCTTCATCTGTTGCAGTTGGGCCAGGAAGTCGTTCAGGTCGAAGCCGTCGCCGCTCTTGACCTTGGCGGCCAGTTTCTGCGCCGCTTCCATGTCCACGTTCTGCGTGACCTGTTCGACCAGGGCCACGATGTCGCCCATGCCCAGCACGCGCTGGGCGTGGCGGTCGGCGTCGAACACTTCCAGGCCGTCGATTTTTTCGCTGACGCCGGCGAACTTGATCGGAGCGCCGGTGATGGCGCGTACCGACAGCGCCGCACCGCCGCGCGAGTCGCCGTCCAGCTTGGTCAGGACGATGCCGGTCAGCGGTAGCGCTTCCTTGAAGGCCTTGGCGGTGTTCACCGCGTCCTGGCCCTGCATGGCATCGACGACGAACAGCGTCTCCACCGGGTTGAGCAGGCCGTGCAGGTCCTTGATTTCCTGCATCAGCAGTTCGTCGATGGCCAGACGGCCGGCGGTATCGACCAGCAGCACGTCGAAATAGTGCTTCCTGGCGTAATCCAGTGCGGCGCGGGCGATGTCCTGGGGTTTCTGGTCAGGGGTGCTGGGAAACCATTCGGCCCCGGCCTGGGCGGTGACGGTCTTGAGCTGCTCGATGGCCGCCGGGCGGTACACGTCGCCGGAGACGGTCAGCACCTTTTTCTTGCGCTTTTCGATCAGGTGCTTGGCCAGCTTGGCGGTGGTGGTGGTCTTGCCGGCGCCTTGCAAACCCGCCATCAGGATCACCGCCGGGGGCTGGGCGGCCAGGTTGATGTCGGCCACGCCTGCGCCCATGGTGGCGGACAGCTCGGCGTTGACGATGCCGACCAGCGCCTGGCCGGGTTTGAGGCTGCCCAGCACTTCCTGGCCCAGGGCTTTTTCCTTGACGCGGGCGATGAAGTCACGCACCACGGGCAGGGCCACGTCGGCTTCCAGCAGGGCCATGCGCACTTCGCGCAGCATGTCCTGCACGTTGGATTCGGTAATGCGGGCCTGGCCACGCATTTCCTTGACCAGGCGCGAGAGTTTGTCGGTAAGTGCGGATGCCATAAATTTCAACCCCGAAGGAAGCCAGCAAAAACCGTAAATTCTACCTGCTGGGGCCCAACCGGCGGCCCCGGGGGCCACGCCGTGCGGCGGTGCCGGCGATATGATGGCGGGCATGGCGCTGCAACCCCATTTTCCCGTACACACCTCTCTCTGGACCCTGGCACCGGCCATCGCGGCGATGCTGGCATATCTGCTGGCCGCTTTTTCCGTACAACGCTTCGGCCATGCCCGCACCAGCCTGTACACGGCCTGGGGCCTGCACCTGCTGTCGCTGGCCGCCGGGCTGTTCAGCCCCCCGCCGCATTTCGGCTTTGCCCCGGCGCTGTCCATCACCGCGTGGCTGATGCTGACCATGTACCTGATCGAGCAGCAGCTTTACCCCCGGATGCGGGCAGCCAGCATTCTGGCCAGCATGGGGGCCGTGGCCGTGCTGCTGGCGCTGGTGTTTCCCGGCACTTCGCTGACCAGCGAGCAATCGGTCTGGCTGCCGCTGCATCTGGCGCTGGGCGTGGCCTCGTACGGCCTGTTTGCCGCCGCCGTCGTCCATGCCGGGCTGATGACCCGGGCCGAACGGCGCATCCGCAGCGCCAGCGAAGATGGCCCGGGCGTGCCCCTGCTGACGCTGGAGCGCATCATGTTCCGCTGCGTGAATGCCGGCTTCGTCCTGCTGACGGCCACCCTGCTGGTCGGCTGGCTGTTCAGCGAGGCGCTGTACGGCCACCCCTGGCGCCTGGACCATAAAACCATCTTCTCCCTGCTGGCCTGGGCGGTGTTTGCCGTCCTGCTGCTGGGCCGCGCCCGTTTCGGCTGGCGCGGCCGCCATGCCACACACATGGTCTACGCCGGGGCCATCATGCTGCTGCTGGGCTACGCCGGTTCGCGCTTCGTCATGGAAGTGCTGCTGGAGCGCGGAGTATGAGCAAGTATTTGCTGGTCACCCTGGTGCTGCTGATCGCCGTGACGGTCTGGCGGCACAAGCACCGCAAAACGGTGGCCCGCCGCCCACGGCCCGCGTCGCCCCGCCCTGCGGCGGCCATGGTGCGCTGCGCCCACTGCGGGGTTCACCTGCCGCAAACCGATGCCGTGCCCGCCGGGCAGCAGCATTACTGCAGCCCGGCGCACCGCCAGCTCGGCCCCCGGCCCGGGCCGCAATCGGTGTAACGCCCGGCTGGCATGACGACGGCTGCGCCCCCCGCCACCACCACCCTGCCCCTGGCCATGGCCCGGCGCCTGTGGCGGGCGTTCAGCACGGGGCGGGTGCTTTCGGCGCTGATGCTGCTGATCATGCTGGTGCCGCAGACCAACCACCTGCATTCGGCGCTGACCAGCTTCTCCTGGCTCCTGGGCGGCCTGTACCTGGTGCTGGCCTGCAGCACCTGGCTGCTGCTGCGCAACCGCCCGCCCGCCCAGCACTGGGGACTGCCGTGGCTGCTGCCGCTGGCGATCGAGATCGCCATCATCGGCCTGACCCAGCTGCTGCAGCTGTGGCAGCCGGGCGGCACGGTGCATTTCTCGCCCCTGCTGGCGCTGCCGGTGCTGGCCACGGCCTGCCTGGGCAGCCTGCGCATGGCCCTGGCCACCACGGCCAGCATCACCTTGCTGCTGCTGGGCGGCTACAGCCTGGCGGCCCTGGACGGACTGACCAACGGCTGGGAGCTGACCATGCAGGCGGCCACCGTCTGCGCCGGGTACTTTGCCGTGGCCTTTCTCACCCACCATCTGGCGCAGCGGCTGGCCTGGCAGGAGCGCCTGGCCCGGCGCAACCACCGCATCGCCCGCACGCAGGTGGACATCAACACCCTCATCATCGACAAGCTGACCGAAGGGGTGCTGGTCGTCGATAGCGCCCTGCACATCCTGCAGGCCAACCCTGCCGCCCACCAGCTGCTGGGCGGCGACTGGCAGCTGCCGACCACGCTGCACCAGCGCCCGGCCTGGCAGCCGCTGTGCGAACTGGTGCTGCAAACCCTGACCACCGGCACGGCGCAGGACGCCCGCATCCATCTGGTGGAAGCCGGCCAGCCCCCGGTGGGCCTGTACGCCCGCGTCTGGCCCAGCCAGCCGAACGAGGACGACGGCCTGCCCGGCAGCGAACACCCCTTTCTGGCCGAAGACAGCCAGTACGCGCCGTCCAGCACGCAGTTCCTGGTGTTTCTGGAAGACCTGCGCGAGCTGGAGGCCCGCCTGCGCACGGAAAAGATGGCGGCCATGGGTCGCATGTCCGCCGCCGTGGCGCACGAAATCCGCAACCCCCTGGCGGCCATCACCCAGGCCAACGCCCTGCTGGCCGAAGACATTGCCGACCCCGCCCAGCAGCGCCTGGTGCAGATGGTCGCGGCCAACGCCCAGCGCATCGCCCATACCGTGGAAGACGTGCTGGACATCGCCCGCGTACAGCAGCAGATTCAGCACAGCCCCTCCATCGGCCTGCCCCTGGATGCCGAAGCGGCCACCATCTGGCGCGAATGGCTGGCCCAGGACAGCGCCCAGCGCCAGGGCCGGTGCGCCCTGAACAGCCCCGGCAGCGTGGCGTTCGACAGCGAGCACCTGCGCCGCATCGTCATCAACCTGCTGGACAACGCCCAGAACTACGCCCAGGCCGACGCCAGCGGAGCGCGGCAGCTGTGGCTGGGCACGGGCCGCCAGCGCAATGGCCGCGCGTGGCTCCAGGTGTGGAGCAGCGGGCCGGAGATCGAGGCCGCCGTGCAGAACCACCTGTTCGAGCCGTTTTTCTCCTCGCACAGCCGCTCCAGCGGCCTGGGCCTGTTCATCTGCCGCGAACTGTGCCAGCGCCACGGCGCCAACCTGCGCTACCAGCGCCAGCCCTGCCCGGCGCAGCCCGACGGCCCGGCCGGCAACGCCTTCACCCTGCTCTTTGCCCACAGCAGCCCGGCGCCCCAGGGGCAGACCGGCGCCTTATTCACTGCATCGGATTGATCTATGCCAGCACCTGCTGCCCGCATCCTGGTCGTGGACGATGAACCCGACCTGCGCACCCTCTACGAACTGACCCTGCTGCGCGACGGCCACCGCGTCAGCACCGCCGGCACGCTGCAGGAAGCGCGGGCGCTGCTGGCCGCCCAGCGCTTCGACGTGCTGATCACCGACATGCGCCTGCCCGACGGCCTGGGCATGGCGCTGCTGCACGAACTGCACCAGCAGCAGCGCCAGGAGCGCAGCATCGTCATCACCGCCTACGGCAGCGCCGAGAACGCCGTCGAGGCGCTGCGCTACGGCGCGTTCGACTACCTGACCAAGCCGGTCGATCTGAAACAGTTCCGCCGCATCGTCGCCTCGGCCACGCAGGGGCTGCCCCAGCCCAAAACCCCGCCCCCCCCCCAGGACGTAACCGCCACCGCCAGCCTGCCGACGGCGGTCGCCAGCACCGCACTGGCCCGCCTGGTGGGCACCTCCAGCGCCATGCAGCAACTGCGCCAGCGCATCCAGAAGGTGGCGCCCAGCATGGCCCCGGTACTCATCACCGGCGAATCGGGCACCGGCAAGGAACTGGCCGCCCGCGCCCTGCACGCCTGCAGCCACCGCAGCAGCGGCCCCTGGGTGGCAGTGAACTGCGGCGCCATCCCCGAGCATTTGCTGGAGGCAGAATTTTTCGGCGCCCGCAAAGGCGCCTTCACCGGAGCCACCGCCGACCGCGAAGGCTTTTTCCAGGCGGCCAACGGCGGCACGCTGTTCCTCGACGAACTGGGCGAACTGCCCCTGGCCATGCAGGCCAAGCTGCTGCGGGCCATTCAGGAGCGCAGCGTGCGTGCCCTGGGCGCAACGCAGGAAGAAAGCGTGGACGTGCGCATCATCAGCGCCACCCACCGCAACCTGGCCAGCGACGTGCAGGCCGGGCGCTTCCGCCAGGACCTGTTCTACCGCCTGAACGTCATCGACGTGCATCTGCCCGCCCTGCGCGAGCGCCGCGAAGACCTGCCCCTGCTGTGCGCACGCCTGCTGGCCGGCATGGCCGAAGAAAGCGGCCTGCCCGCACAAACGGCCAGCCCCGCCCTGCTGGAGCATCTGCACACCCTGCCCCTGCCCGGCAACGTGCGCGAGCTGGAGAACCTGCTGCACCGTTACCTGGCCCTCGGCGACGAAGGGCTGGCCAGCCCCGCTGCCGCCTGCGCCCCACCGGCACCACCGCCCGGCCCGGCGGCCCTGCCCGAACCGCCTGCGCCCCGGCCCGCCGACCTGCCGCACGACCTGCAATCCTGGCTGGACGCGCAGGAGCGGCGCATCCTGGTCGCCGCCCTCCAGGCCCACGGCTTCAACCGCACCGCTGCGGCGGCCAGCCTGGGGCTGAACCTGCGCCAGATGCGCTACCGCATCGAGCGCCTGAACATCTGCATCGCTCCCGAAGTGCAACTGCATGACGACACCCTCCAGTCCTAGCGCACCCGCCGTCCCTACCAGCACCGGCCCGCAGCCGTCAGGCTGGCGTGGCGGCTGGCTGCTGGCCCCCCGGGTGCAGCACCGGGCCTCGCCCAACTACGGCCCGCGCCCGGCCCACGCCTGCATCGATCTGGCGGTGCTGCACTCCATCAGCCTGCCGCCGGGGCAGTACGGCACCGGCTGCGTGGCGCAGCTCTTTACCAATCAGCTCGACTGGGAGGCGCATCCGTACTTCCAGAGCATCCGGGGGCTGGAGGTGTCGGCCCACTTCTTCATCACGCGCGAAGGGGCGATCTGGCAGTTCGTCAGCGCCGACGACCGCGCCTGGCACGCCGGGGCATCGGCCTGGCGCGGGCGCAGCAACTGCAACGACGACTCCATCGGCATCGAGCTGGAGGGGCTGGAAGGCCACCCTTTCGCCGCCGATCAATACCCCGCCCTGGCCTGGCTGCTGGAACAACTGGCCGCGCAGTACCCGCTGGCCCACCTGGCCGGGCACGAACACATCGCGCCGGGGCGCAAGCACGACCCCGGCCCGGGCTTCGACTGGCCGCGCTTGCTGGCGCTGCTGCCCCCCGCCCTGCGCCACCGCCTGCTGCTGCCCCCGGGAATTTGATAAATCCCGGCAAGGCCGCTATGCTGCCGGGCGCATCGCCCACCCAAGGAAAACCCGACCATGGCCACCGCCACCACGACCAAGAAACCCGCCACAAAAGACCCTGCCGTCAAAGCACCGGCAAAAACCAAAACAGCCGCCAGTGCGGGCAAAACAACAAAAAAAGTAGCTAATACCGCCGACACACAAACAGAATCAGAGCCAATTGACTCTGAAATCGCCGTAAAGCAAGCGGAAAAAGCTACCAAATTAAAAGCAAAACCCGCCGCCAGCACCGCCCTGGCCCCGAAGGCCATCTGGCCCTTCCCCATCGGGCCGAAGCCGTAAGAACGTGTTTACGCTCTAAACCATCGCCTGCGCCGTCAGCTCCAGCGAGCGCAGGCGCAGGTCGGCATCGAACACGTCGCTGACCAGCATGAACTCATCGGCCTGCGTGGCCTCGGCCAGCGCCGCCAAGCCGGTCTGCACCGTCTGCGGCCCGCCGATGACGCCGACGGCCAGAAAATCCTCGATGGCGGCGCGTTCGCGCTCGGTGATCTGTTCCATGAAACCTTCGACCGGCGGCGGCAGCCGCGTGCGGTTGCCCGTCAGGATGCCCAGCACGCGCTGGTAGGTGCTGCTGGCGAGGAATTGCGCTTCGGCATCCGTCGGCGCGGCGACCACCGGCACGCCGACGATGGCGTAGGGCTTGGCCAGCACGGCGCCGGGCCGGAAGGTCTGGCGGTAAATCGCCAGCGCCTGGTGCAACATGCGCGGCGCAAAGTGCGAGGCAAAGGCATAGGGCAGCCCCAGGTGTGCGGCCAGTTGCGCCGAAAACAGGCTGGAACCCAGCAGCCAGATCGGCACGTTGGTACCGGCGCCCGGCACGGCAACGATGGCTTGGCCCGCCTGCGCCGGGCCGAGCAGGCGTTGCAGCTCCTGCACGTCGCGGGGGAAGTCCTCCTCCGTCTCCACCCGGTTGCGACGCAGGGCACGCATGGTCGGCCCGTCGGTACCGGGGGCGCGGCCCAGGCCCAGGTCGATGCGGCCCGGATACAGCTCGGCCAGCGTGCCGAACGCCTCGGCCACCACCAGCGGCGCATGGTTGGGCAGCATGATGCCGCCGGAGCCGACGCGGATGCTGCGCGTGGCCCCCGCGATATGCCCGACCAGCACCGCCGTGGCCGAGCTGGCAATGCCCGGCATGTTGTGGTGTTCGGCCAGCCAGTAGCGGGCAAAGCCCAGGCGCTCGGCGCACCGGGCGGTGCGCACGGCAATCTGCAAGGCGTCGGCCACGGTGCCGCCTTCGCGCACGGCCACCAGGTCGAGCATGGAAAGAACCGGTTTTTTCATTGGGGCAATCCTGGTCAAAAGCAGTAGATGGGGCGCATCGCACCAAAGAAAAGAGCTGCTATCGCAGGTATTCAAATGATTTCAGGCATATAAACACCTGAAACCTTTCAATCACCAGCGGTAGCAGCTCTTTTATTGGTAGCTTAGAACAGCTTTAGCTTTAGAACGTGTTCACGATCTCGGCGCGAAGGGGTGCGGGATGCGGATCGGGATGGGCTGCTAGGCGCAAACCGCAGCCATAGCGGTGCTATGGCGAGGATTTGCAACGCCGCAGACCGCCCGAGGCCGCGACGGCACACCCGCGCGGAGATCGTGAACACGTTCTTAAATTACAGCCCCAGCGCCTTGGCCACGCCTGCGCCGTAGGCGGGGTCGCACTGCGTACAGTTGTGGATGTGGCGGCGCTTGATTTCTTCCGGCGCATCGCCCATGGCGCGGGCGGTGTTGTCGAACAGCACCTGCTGCTGCTCGGGCGTCATCAGGCGGAACAGGGCACGCGGCTGGCTGTAGTAATCGGCATCGTCCTGGCGGAAGTCCCAGTGATCGGCTGCGCCGTCGATTTTCAGGGGCGGCTCGCGGAAGTCGGGCTGCTGCTGCCACTGGCCGTAGCCGTTGGGTTCATAGCCCAGGGTGCTGCCGTAGTTGCCGTCCATGCGCATGGCGCCGTCGCGGTGGTAGCTATGCACGGGGCAGCGCGGGGCGTTCACGGGGATCTGGCCGTGGTTCACGCCCAGGCGGTAGCGCTGCGCATCGCCATACGAGAACAGGCGGCCTTGCAGCATCTTGTCCGGCGAGAAGCTGATGCCCGGCACCACGTTGGCGGGGTTGAAGGCGGCCTGCTCCACTTCGGCAAAGTAGTTGGCGGGGTTGCGGTTCAGCTCGAACTCGCCCACTTCGATCAGCGGATAGTCGGCCTTGGGCCAGACCTTGGTCAGGTCGAAGGGGTGGTAGGGCACCTTTTCGGCATCCAGCTCGGGCATGACCTGCACGTACATCGTCCACTTGGGGAAGTCGCCGCGCTCGATGGCGTCGTACAGGTCGCGCTGGTGGGTTTCGCGGTCATTGGCGACGGCGGCGGCCGCTTCGGCATCCGTCCAGTTCTTGATGCCCTGCTGGGTCTTGAAGTGGAATTTGACCCAGAAGCGCTCGTTTTGCGCGTTGATGAAGCTGAAGGTGTGCGAGCCGAAGCCGTGCATGTGGCGGTAGCTGGCAGGAATGCCCCGGTCGGACATGACGACGGTGACCTGGTGCAGCGCCTCGGGCAGCAGCGTCCAGAAATCCCAGTTGTTGCGGGCGCTGCGCAGGTTGGTGCGCGGGTCGCGCTTGACGGCGTGGTTCAGGTCGGGGAATTTCAGCGGGTCGCGCAGGAAGAACACCGGGGTGTTGTTGCCGGCCAGATCCCAGTTGCCTTCTTCGGTATAGAACTTCATGGCAAAGCCGCGGATGTCGCGCTCGGCATCGGCCGCGCCGCGCTCGCCGGCCACGGTGGAGAAGCGCACGAACATGTCGGTTTTCTTGCCGATTTCCGAGAACAGTTTGGCGCGGGTAAAGCGGGTGATGTCGTGCGTGACGGTAAAGGTGCCGTAGGCGCCCGAGCCTTTGGCGTGCATGCGCCGCTCGGGAATCACTTCACGGTCGAAGTGCGCCAGTTTTTCCAGGAACCAGACGTCCTGCAGCAGTTGCGGGCCGCGCGGGCCTGCCGTCATGACGTTCTGGTTGTCTACCACGGGGCAGCCGGCGGCAGTGGTGAGTTTGGTGGGTTGCATAACTTGTCCTCCTAAAAAAACCCAGGGCAACAGGCACTGGAATGGGGTCAAGCTTAGAAGGTGTGCAGTGGAAACGCCAAATGATTTAGCTTAATTTATCAATAGTTAATTTTTAGTTATTGTTCTCTATTTTTAGATAGGATGCTGGTCTCAAGCACCTGTCCACCATCTTCATGAGCCAAAAACAATCTCCCACCCGCCGCCACTGGACGGTGGCCCAACGCTTGTACGCAGGGTTCGGCCTGCTGGTGGCCCTGCTGGCCGTGGTGACCGGCATCGCCATGTACAAAGTCCGCGCCATCGACACCGCCCTGCGTGCCAATAGCGAGGAGCATGTGCTGATCCAGCGCTACGCCATCAATTTCCGTGGCTCGGCGCACGACCGCGCCATCGCCTTGCGCGATGTGGTGTTGAGCAGCACTCCCGCCGAGCAGCAGAAGGAAGCCGCCGCCATCGACCGCCTGGCTGCGTTCTATGCCCAGTCCGTCACGCCGATCGAGCAGCTCATCCAACGCCCCGGCGCCGACCCGCAGCTGGCCACCCTGTACGCCGCCATCCAGAAGCTGGAAGCCCAGGCCAATGCCACGACAGCGGCCATCCTGGCCCAGGCGCAAACCGATGACCCGCAGGCCCAGGCTGCCGCGCGGGAACAGCTGTGGAGCCAGGCCAAGCCGCTGTACGCGCAGTGGCTGGCGGCAATCAACGCCCTGATCGACTTTGAAGAAACCCGCATCCAGGCCGAAAACCGCGCCGCGCTGGAGACGGCCGGCGGCTTCATGCCCTTCATGCTGACCGCATTGGCGATTGCCATCCTCCTGAGCGTGCTGGTGGCCTGGCGTGCGGCCCGGCGCATCACCCGCGCACTGGGGGCCGAACCGCAGGCCCTGGCCGAAGTGGCCCGCCAGGTCGCCCAGGGCAATCTGCACAGCCTGAAGGCCAGCACGGGCAGCCTGCGGCCCGGCAGCGTCCTGGCCAGTCTGGCGGCGATGCAGGACAGCCTGGCCCAGGTGGTGCATCAGGTGCGCGAAGCCTCGCACTCCGTCAGCCACGGCTCTCTGGAAATCGCCGGGGGCAACGCCGGCCTGCTGCAGCGCACGCAGGAGCAGGCCTCGCACCTGCAGCACACGGCGGCCTCGATGGAGGAGATGACCGCCACCGTCCACCACACCGCCGATTCGGCCCGCCAGGCCACCGAACTGGCCACGCAAGCCAGCCAGTCCGCGCAAAAAGGCGGCTCCGTGGTGGCGCAGGTGGAACACACCATGGCGGCCATCACGGCCAGCTCGCACAAGATGGCCGACATCATCGGCGTGATCGACGGCATCGCCTTCCAGACCAACATCCTGGCGCTGAACGCTGCCGTCGAGGCCGCCCGCGCCGGCGAGCAAGGCAAAGGCTTTGCCGTGGTCGCCAGCGAAGTGCGTGCCCTGGCCCAGCGCAGCGCCGCTGCCGCCGGAGAGATCAAGCAGCTGATCGACGCCAGCATCAGCAAAGTCCACGAAGGGGAACAACTGGCCAGCCACGCCGGCGCCACCATGACCGACATCGTCACCCAGGCACAGCAGGTGGCCAGCCTGATCGCGGCCATCAGCGCCTCGGCGGTGCAGCAGTCCAGCGGCATCGGCCTGGTCAATCAGGCCATTGAGCAACTCGACCACACCACCCAGCAAAACGCCGCCATGGTGGAAGAAAGCGCAGCCGCCGCCGATGCCCTCAAGCAGCAGGCCGCCCAGCTGGCGCAGGCCGTGAACGTTTTCCAGCTCGACAGCACAGCGGCCGCCCGGCCCAGGCTGCGCTGACTGCCCCCCAACCCAGGAAGCCGGTGCCCGCCATGCCCCCACCCACGCCCCTGGCCATCGTCATCCGCTGCACCGATCCGCAGCAGTTGCAGGACATCTTCGGCCCGCACATTGCCCGGCAGGCACTACAGCACCTGGGGCATGCCGTCACCGCGCTGCTGCAGCGCCTGCTGGGCCAGTTTGCCCCGCTGGCCCACCTGCGGCGCGACCCGCAAGGGCTGTGGGCCACCCTGTTTACCGAGCGCCCATCGGCCCTGCCGCGCAGCCCGCAGGAGGTCTGCGCCAGCCTGGAAGCGGCAGGGCAGCACCTGCTCCTGCAGGCAATCCACGAGGTCTTCGGCGCTGGCACCGGGATGCGCCTGACCTGCACCGTCGAGGTGCGCCCGCTCGGTCAGGCCGCGTGGGACGCCTGGCTGGCACAAGGCACGCCCGGCCCGACAGGCTGGCCGCAGCCGGCGGCGGATGTGCCCCCCCGCCTGTCCCCGCAAGCGCAGGATGCCGTCGATCACGAAGCATCAGCCGCACGGCAAATCCAGGCCTTTCTGCACGATGGCCCGGCGCTGCGCACGCTGCTGCAACCGATCGTGCGCATGGCCGACCGGCGCACCGTCGGCTACGAGGCGCTGACACGCGGCCCCGTGAACTCGCCCCTGGAGCGGCCCGACCAGCTTTTTGCCGCCGCCCAGGCCTGTGGCCAAACGGTGGCACTGGAATTGCACTGCGCCGCACTGGCCCTGCAACGCACGGCCGGACGCCTGCCCCCGGGCCAGTACCTGACGCTGAACCTGGGCCCCCAGGCACTGCAGCACTGGGCGCAGCAGCCGCAATGCCTGCCCTTGCACGGGCACACCAACGTCGTCGTCGAGCTGACCGAGCATCTCCCGCTCGATCAGGCCCAGGCGCTGCACCAGGGGCTGGCCCATTTGCGCCGGCAGGGGCTGCGCCTGGCCCTGGACGATACCGGCTGCGGCTTTGCCGACCTGGCCACCGCCCAGGCGCTGCGCCCGGACATCGTCAAGCTGTGCATCACCGTGGTGCAGCATGCCACCCTGGGCACGGCGGCCCGCGCCGAGCTGCAGCAGGCCGTGGCCCAACTGCATGCCTGGGGCTGTCAGGTGCTGGCCGAAGGCATCGAGACCGAGGCCCAGCACACCGCCCTGCACAGCTACGACATCGCCCTGGCGCAGGGCTGGCTGTACGGCAAGCCCTGCGCGTGGGAACGCGTTCTTTCAGCGTAAACGAACCCCCGCCGAGGGTTTCTGTAGCACGGCGCCTGGGTGGCGCTGCCGATGCCCACCCAATCCGAATCATTGACCCGCAGCGGCTTGCTGCCCGGGCAAGCCCCGATACCTTGCCACCGGGCGCTCTGGCATAAGGGCGTTGTGCGCCCTCTCCCCGACACCGTCGTGACACGCTGCCTGTCAGGATTTCCCCCATGCCCACTGCCCCGCCACCCCACCCAAAGCACCGGCTGCGCACCCTGCTGGGCCAGCGCAGCATCCGTTTGGCGCTGCTCATGGCACTGCTGCTGGGCACGCTGTTTGCCGGTTCGGCGGTGTACCTGGCGCGGTTGCAGACCATTGACGAGTACCGCCTCATTGCCAACAACCTGGCCGAATACGCTGCCCTGCGCACGCAGCGCATTCGGGAGTACACCCACGACGCCGCCATCACCCTGGAAAAAAACGCCCGCCAGCGGCCCTGCAGCGCTAGCAACATCGCCCTGATGCGGCAACTGAGCTACGGCAACGATTTCGTCGTGGACATGGGCTATGTGGAAAACGACCAGCTCCTGTGCAGCGCCATCGGGCGCTTTGCCCCCGGCATTCCAGTCGGCAAGAGCAATGCGGTCAGCGCCACCGGGGCAGAGCTGCGGATGCAGGTGGCGCTGCCGTTCGGCCAGGGGCAACGCTATCTGATTTCGTCCTTCGCCGGCTTCTCGGCCATCATGAAAGCCACCTGGTCGGACGACGTGCAGGGCTGGCTGCCCGATAGCCAGGTCGCCATCGGCATGTACCACCCGGTGGCCAACGCCGTCCTGTTCTCGCATGGCCCGGTACGCACCGATTTGCTGGCACCGCACGACCCCCGGCCCAGGGATGCCGGAAACTACATCGTGGCCCAGTTCCCCACCGACTTCGGCTATTCGGGCTTTGCCATCATCCCCATCCAGGCGCTGCAGCAGCGCTGGCGCAGCAAGGCGGCGCAGGCCATTCCCACGGGGCTGGTCATCGGGCTGCTGCTGGCCGCACTCGTGGCCTGGCTGACGCAGCGCCAGACCTCGCTGCCCAGCATGATTCGCCATGCCCTGCACGACCATGAATTTCACATGGTGTACCAGCCGGTGGTGGACCTGGCCAGCGGCCAGTGGGTCGGCATGGAAGCCCTGATGCGCTGGACGCGGCCCGGCGGCAACAGCATTGCCCCGGACATCTTCATTGCCGCCGCCGAGCGCAGCGGGCAAATCCGCGCCGTCACGCAGTGGATGCTGCGGCAGGTCGCCAGGGAAACCGGGCCTCTGCTCAGGGCCTACCCGGGCCAGTTGCACCTGGCCGTCAATCTGGCCAGCGACGACCTGTCCGACGCCGGCTTCGTCGAACACTGGCAGGCGCTGCTGGACGAATACCAGCTGCCGGCCACCCAGCTGATCGGCGAGATCACCGAGCGCGTCTTCATGGACGCCGGGCAGACCGGGGCCCAGATCCACGCGCTGCGCAACCTGGGCGTGGGCATTGCCATCGACGATTTCGGCACCGGGTATTCCAGCCTGTCGTACCTGGCGCAAATGGAAATGGACTACCTGAAAATCGACAAGATTTTCGTCACACCCATCGGCACCGGCGCCGTCACGGCCAACGTCGTGCCGCACATCGTTTCCCTGGCGCAATCGCTGAACCTGAAAATGGTCGCCGAAGGCGTGGAAACGCCTGAACAGGCCGACTGGCTGCGCCAGCACGGCGTGCAGCTGGCCCAGGGCTGGCTCTTCGCCCGGCCCATGCCGATCCAGGCCTTCGAGCGCCAATGGCGGGCGCAGCAGCAGGCGCGGCAACCAGCCGCCGCCACAGCCGGGGCCGCCCATTCCCCATGAAAATGGTTGCGTACCATCACTGAATACGGGGGCCGAATCGGCGCATTCGGATACAGTTATTCATTTTTGAAATAGTCCGTCACCCGCACACGGAGCCAGCCGCACGCTACGGAAGTAGCTGAAAAGAAAGCACCCCATGCAGATCAACGACATTCGGGTTTCACACAAACTTTGGGCCACCATCCTGGGGCTGCTGCTGGTCTTGCCGACCGTGGCCGGCCTGACGCTGTGGCGCTTTGCCCATGTGGTGGACAAGGCCAACCAGCAGATCGCGCACGCCGAACAGGCCATTACCGATGCCGTGCAATGGCGCGGCATTGTCGATACGAATATCGAGCGCACGCTGGCCGCCATCCTGGTGACGGACGATGCCACCGCCAAACTGTTCAGCAGCCGCCAGGAGGCCGGTTCGGTCGTCTCCGCCGCAATCCAGAAACGCATCAATGCCAACGCCCAGTCCGATGCCGACAAGCGGGTGCTGGAGCAAATCGGCCAGGAGCGCAGCAAAGTTCTGGCGCTGCTGAAAAAAATCCCCCAGGCCCGCGCCGAAGGCACCACGCACACCCTGGTCTACCAGGAGCTGATGCCGGTTTTTGACAACTACCTCCAGGGCTTCGACGCCTTCGTCAAACTGCAGGAGGCCCAGCGCGACACGGCCCTGCAGGACGCTGCTGCCGCCCGCCGCAGCGCCCTGTGGGCCGGGGCCGCCGGCTTTGTGCTGCTCTTTGCCATCGGCGTGCTGCTGACCTGGGCGCTGGTGCGCACCATCACCCAGCCGCTGAACCAGGTCATCCGCGCCACGGAACGCATGGGCGAAGGCGACCTGACCGTGCAGACCCACGACCGCCGCCGCGACGAGTTCGGCGTGCTGCTGCAGGCGCTGTCGCACATGGCGGGCCAGTTGCAGACCGTGATCGGGGAAGTGCACCAGGGCATCAATACCGTCTCGCTGGCGTCCAGCGAAATTGCCAATGGCAACCAGGACCTGTCCATGCGCACCGAACAGACGGCCTCCAGCCTGCAGCAAACCTCGGCCAGCATGGAGCAGATCACCGCCACCGTGACCCAGTCGGTGGAAACCGCCCAGCAGGCCAACCTGCTGGCCGGCCAGTCGGCCCAGGCCGCACAGCGCGGCAGCGCGGTGATGGAGCAGGTGGTCAGCAGCATGGCCCGCATCACGGAATCGAGCCGCAAGATCAACGACATCATCGGCGTCATCGACGGCATCGCCTTCCAGACCAACATCCTGGCGCTGAACGCCGCCGTCGAGGCCGCCCGCGCCGGCGAGCAGGGCCGCGGTTTTGCCGTGGTGGCCAGCGAAGTGCGGGCGCTGGCCGGCCGCTCTGCCGACGCGGCCAAGGAGATCAAGACGCTGATCGGCGCCTCGGTCGATACGGTGCAGACCGGCTCCGCCCAGGTGGCCGAAGCCGGCCAGACGATGGACGAAATCGTCCAGGGCGTGCGCCGCGTCGGCGACCTCATCAGCGAGATCACCGCCTCCGCAGGCGAGCAGCGCGACGGCATCACCCGGGTGAACGTCGCCGTCACGCAGCTCGACCAGATGACCCAGCAGAACGCCGCCCTGGTGGAAGAATCGGCCGCAGCCGCCGCCTCCCTGCGCGAGCAGGCCACCCGGCTGGAGCAAGTCATCAGCATCTTCGACGTCGGCAACGCCACCCGCCGCACGCCCCCGGCGCTGACTGTCTGAAAAAAATAGCTTCCTGCGCTGATAAATAAAGGATTTCAGATAGAAAACCATCTGAAATCCAATATTTACCAGCGGAACCAGCTATTCAATCTATAAGCCGCCAAACAAATCCGGCGTCACCCCCCGCAGCGCAGCCACCGGTTGATCGGCCCCCGCAGCTTCGGGCGGCGGGGCGCCTTCTTCCAGACTGCCGACCCGCACCCCCAGCAAACGGATGCGCTGCGCCAGCGGCGCCCGGCGCAGGCACAGCCCGGCCAGGCGGCGGATGGTGGCGGCATCCTGCAACAGGTAATCCACCGTCATCTCGCGCGTCACGCTGCGAAAGTCGCTGAAACGCAGCTTGATGCCCACGGTGCGCCCGCTGTAGCCCGCGTGCTGCAAATCATCGGCCACGCGCTCGCACAGCCAGGTGAAGGTCGCGCCCAGCTCGGCCTTGTCCTGCACGGCGTGCAGGTCGCGGTCGAAGGTGGTTTCGCGGCTCATGCTCACCGGCTCGCTGTGCGTTTCCACCGGCCTGTCGTCCAGCCCCTGCGCCGCGCGGTGCAGCCATGCCCCCGTGGCCTTGCCGAAGTGCTGCACCAGCTTGTGCGCCGGGTAGGCGGCCAGTTGGCCGATGGTGGTGATGCCCAGGGTCTCCAGCCTGGCATTGGCCTTGGGGCCGATGCCGTTGATCTTGCGGCAGGGCAGCGGCCAGATTTTTGCTTCCAGATCGTGCGGCCAGACGATGGCGATGCCGCGCGGCTTGTTGAACTCGCTGGCCATCTTGGCCAGCAGCTTGTTCGGTGCCACGCCGATCGAGCAGGTCAGCCCCGTCGCCGCCAGAATCGCCGCCTGCAGCCGCTGCGCCAGCGCCAGCCCGCCCGCTTCCTGCCCGCCGGGGGCGTGGGTGAAGTCGATATACACCTCGTCCACGCCCCGATCCTCCATCACCGGGGCCAGGGCCAGAATCGCCTCCTTGAAGCGCTGCGAATAGGCGCGGTAGCGGGCAAAGTCGATGGGCAGCAGAATCGCCTGCGGACACAGCCGCGCCGCCTTCATCAGCCCCATGGCCGACCCCACGCCAAACTGCCGCGCCGCGTAGGTGGCGGTGGTGATCACCCCCCGGCCCACGTAGCCGCCCAGACGCTCGAACGCTGCCAGCGGCCTGTCCGCCAGACTGCCCCAGCGCTGCACCAGCGCCGCCTCCTGCTGCGGGGTAAAGCGGCTGCCACCGATGACCACCGGCAAGTCCTTGAGCTGCGGATAGCGCAGCAGCTCCACAGAGGCGAAAAACGCATCCATGTCCAGATGGGCCACACGGCGGGCGGGAGCGGGGGGAGAACTGGCAGTCGTCACAACCGGCGATTGTCGCCATCCGGCGCTTCAGGCGCCCAGCGGCAGGCAAATCCACCAGGGAACCGCATCCGCGCAGGATGCACTACCATCACATAGAACCTTTGGAGACCGTTTATGCCCCGCCCTGCGCCCCTGAACGAAAAATCCATGCAGTACATGGAAGCCCGCATTCCCGAGCTGGCCAGCAGCGCCGTGAAGCTGGCGTATTACCAGGCTCTGACCTCGGGCGGACGGGTCATCACCGCCCGCCAGGGCCAATTGATCGAAACCCGCCAGGACGGCGTGGAACGTATCATCCGCACCATCACCCCGCCCACCGCAGTGCGTATCGGTCAAAAACGCCAGCGCAAAGCATGACCGCATCGGCCCCGCGTCTGCGCATGTTTGCCGGGCCTAACGGTTCCGGCAAAAGCACCATCAATGAGATGCTGCCGCCGCAGTGGCTGGGCATTTACGTCAATGCCGACGAGATGGAAAAAGCCATCCGAGCCGATGGCTTTTTGGATTTGGCACCTTTTCAGATCGCTACCGACACCACGGAACTGCAGGCATTTCTGCAATCCTCTCGCTTGCTGGCCCAAACCGGATTGCTGCCCCAAGCCCGACAATTGACGGTGCAGGGCACGCACATCGTTTTCGGCGCTGTCGCGCCCAACTCTTAGAACGTGTTTACGATCTTTTCCTGGTGCCCGCAAGGCAGCCAACAGCCGCAATCTAGGCGCGTGCCGCAGGCCAGGCTGGTGGCCTGGTCAAGGTGCGCAACGACGAGTGCGGCTGTTGGCTGCCTTGCCCCAAGGGTTGCCCCGCCAAGGCGGCATCTGCGGCGTTGCAAATCCTCGCCGCCCCACCAGGGCGTCTGCGGTTTGCGCCTTGCATCTGCCGCCTTGGCGGGGCAACGGGCACCAGGAAAAGATCGTAAACACGTTCTTACTGGGCCTCTGTTCTGGCCGATTTCATCCGGCACAGGCTGCTGCAGGCGCAGCGTTCTTTCACGTTTGAAACGGTGATGTCCTCCCGGGACAAGGTGGATTTCCTGCACAAGGCCCAGCAGGCGGGCTACCGCACTTACCTGTATTTTGTTGCGACCGAAGATGCCGACATCAACGTCTCGCGCGTGCAGCACCGGGTTGCCATGGGCGGCCACCCCGTGCCGGAGGACAAAATCCGCCAGCGCTACACCCGCAGTCTGGCACTCCTGGCCGATGCCGTGACCTATGCCAACCGGGCCTATATCTTCGACAACTCGGGCACCGATCGCCTGTGGGTAGCCGAAGTGACCGAAGGGCAGGAGATCGAGATGAAAACCGACCAAATGCCCGCCTGGTTCAAAACCGCCCTGTGGGATCGGTTCGAGTAAAACCTTATGCACCGCCCAGCGGCAGGCAAATCAGCACCAGCCCCACCAGCATCAAGACGATGCCGATCTGCTCCGGGCGCGAAAGGCTTTCCTTGAGTACGCGGCGCGAGACGAGGTAGCTGAACACTACCTCGATCATGCCCAGGGTGCGCACGTCGGCCACGTTGTGCATGGCGTAGGCGGTAAACCAGGCCAGCGAGGCGGCTGCGCCCATGTTGCCGGCCAGCAGGGAAGTGCGCCAGCTGCGGAAAATCGGCCCCAGGCCGGTGCGCCAGGCCACCCAGCCGCCCAGGCCGATGGATTGCAGGGTCTGCGCAATCAGCACGCCCCAGGCGCCGGCCACCCAGGGGGCCACCCCGTCGCCCAGCGCCAGCGCTCCGCCCCGAAAACCGATGGTGGAAATGGCAAACCCCGCCCCGGCCAGCAGCCCGTACAGCGCCGACTTGCTGCACCACGCCCGCCACGACAGCATCTGCCCCTGGCGCGGCAGGCTCAAAGTAAGTACGCCCAGGGTCGCCACCAGCATGGCGACCACGGCCATGCCGGTGGGCAGCTCGTGCAGCAGCACCACGCTGAACAGGCCGACCTGCAGCACTTCGGTTTTCGAGAGGGTGACGGCCACGGCAAAGTTGCGCTCCTGCATGGCCCGCAACAGCGCCGCCGTGGCAAAAATCTGGAAGAACGCCCCCATGCCGATCCAGCCCAGGTAGGGCGCGTTGAAGTCGGGCAGCCGGGCCGTGCTGCCCTGCTCCCCATCCCCCCAATAGAGCAGGGCCACCCAGGCCAACGTCAGGGGCAGGCCGAACATGAAGCGCACCAGGGTGGCAGGCAGGGGGCCGACTTCGTCGGTCAGCAAGCGCTGCGCGGCATTGCGCACCGTCTGCGCCGCAGCGGCAAACAGGGTGCAGGGCACCCACAGCCAGGCGGCGCTGGCAAGAGAATCGAGCATTGAAAAGAAAAAAGGAGCGCTTCCCGCTGGATTCACGCCATTTCACATATATTTAATATGAAACATGGCGAAAACCAAGCGCAAAGCGCTCTCTTTTTAAGAATGGCAACAGACCCGATTTTAGAACGTGTTTACGTTCTTACGGCTTGCCGCGCCCTTGCAGCCAGGCGATCAGCTCGCCCATGATGCCCCGGCGGAAGGCCAGCACGCACACGATGAAGATCAGCCCGGTGACGATGGTCACCGATTCGCCCAGGCTGCTGAACCATTCCATCCCGGTGGTTCGGGCCAGCCAGGCGCCCAGGTCGCCGATCTTGTTCTCCAGCGCCACCACCACGGCGGCGCCGACCAGCGGGCCGCTCAGGGTGCCCATGCCGCCGACCAGGGTCATCAGCACGACGTGGCCGGACATGCTCCAGTGAACGTCCGACAGGGTGGCAAAGCCCAGCACCAGGGTTTTCAGCGCCCCGGCCAGCCCGGCAATGGCCGCCGACAGCACAAAGGCCAGCAGCTTGAAGCGGTTGGTGTCATAGCCCAGCGAGGTGGCCCGCGCCTCGTTCTCCTTGATGCCCTTGAGCACCTGCCCGAAGGGCGAGTGGATGGTGCGCACGATCAGCAAAAAGCCCGCCACCACGATGGCCACGGTCACGTAGTACATCACCATGTCGTTGGACAAGTCCAGCAGGCCGAACAGCTTGCCGCGCGGCACGCCCTGCAGGCCGTCCTCGCCGCCGGTGAACGGTGCTTGCAGGCAGGCAAAGAACAGCATTTGCGCCAGCGCCAGGGTAATCATGGTGGCGTAGATGCCCTGGCGGCGGATGGTGAACCAGCCCATCACCAGCCCCAGCAGCGCCCCGCTGGCGGTGCCGGCGAGCAGGCCGATTTCGGGGGTGGCGCTCCACTCCTTGACCACATGGCCGCAGACGTAGGCCGCACCGCCCAGGAAGGCAGCATGGCCGAACGACAGCAGCCCGGTATAGCCCAGCAGCAGATTGAAAGCCACGGCAAACAGGGCGAAGCACAGCAGCTTCATGACAAAAATCGGGTAGGCGCCGACAAACGGGGCCGCCAGCAGGGCCAGCAGCAGCAGGCCGTAACCGATGGGGGCAATTTTTTGCATCTTCATAGCGTTTATGGCCCCTGCTTATTTTTCTTTACCGAACAGACCCGCCGGGCGGATCAGCAAAACAATCGCCATGATGACGAACACCACGGTGGACGAGGCCTCGGGGTAGAACACCTTGGTCAGCCCCTCGACCACGCCCAGCCCCAGGCCCGTAAGGATGGAGCCCATGATCGACCCCATGCCGCCGATCACCACCACGGCGAACACCACGATGATCAGGTTCTGCCCCATCAGCGGCGTGACCTGGTAGACCGGCGCGGCCAGCACCCCGGCAAACGCGGCCAGCGCGGCTCCGAAGGCGTAGGTCAGCGTGATCATGACCGGCACGTTCACGCCGAAGGCTTCGACCAGGCGCGGGTTTTCCGTCCCGGCACGCAGGTAGGCGCCGAGCTTGGTGCGCTCAATCACGTACCAGGTGGCCAGGCAGACGACGATCGACGCCACCACCACCCAGGCCCGGTAGTTGGGCAGGATCATGAAGCCCAGGTTGGTGGCGCCTTCGAGCAGCTCGGGCGCGTCATAGCCCAGGCCGGAGACACCGTACATGGAGCGGAACACACCCTCGATCACCATGGTCAGCCCCAGCGTCAGCAACAGGCCGTACAGGTGATCGAGCTTGTAGATCCAGCGCAGCAGCAGCCGCTCGATCACCACCCCGATGACGCCCACCAGCAAGGGCGCCAGCAGCAGCATCGCCCAGTAGTTGATTTCCAGGTACTCCATCCCCATCCACGTGAGCAAGGCCCCCAGCATGAACAGCGCCCCGTGGGCAAAGTTGATGACGTTCAGCAGGCCGAAGATCACCGCCAGCCCCAGGCTGAGAATGGCGTAGAACGAGCCATTGACCAGCCCCAGCAGGAGCTGGCTGAGCAGCGCCGGGGCGGAGATACCGAAAATTTCCATAGGAATGACTACTGCAAAAAGGGTTGATCAGACGCGGTTACTTCCACAGGGCGCACTTGGTTTCTTCCTTGGTCGTCCAGACCTGTGCGGCAGGCAGGGTGGCTACGACGCGGTAGTAGTCCCAGGCTTCCTTGGACTCCTTCTGGCCCTTGACCTGCATCAGGTACATGTCGTGGGCATAGCGGCCATCGGGGCGGATCACGCCCTTGCCGTAGAAGTCGTCGATGGGCGTGGATTTGAGCTTGGCCATCACCGCATCGGCATCGATGGTGCCGGCGGCCTCCACCGCCTTGAGGTAGTTCATCGTCGCCGAGTAGTTGGCCGCCTGCACGTCGGTGGGCATCCGCTTGGTCTTGGCGAAGAACTTCTTGCCGAACGCGCGGCTTTGCTCGTTCAGGTTCCAGTCCCAGCTGGTGGTCAGGTACAGGCCTTCGGTGTTCTTCAGCCCCAGGCTGTGGATGTCGGTGGAAAACACCAGCAAACCGGCCATCTTCATATTCTTGTTGATGCCAAATTCACGCGCGGCCTTGACCGCGTTTTGAAAATCCCCCCCGGCGTTGGCCAGGCCCAGAATCTGCGCCTTGGAGCTCTGCGCCTGCAGCAGGAAGGAGGAGAAGTCCGAGGCATTCAGCGGATGGCGCACATTGCCCAGCACCTGGCCGCCGCTGTCCTTGACGACCTTGGCGGTATCGGCCTCCAGCGCATGGCCGAAGGCGTAGTCGGCGGTCAGGAAGAACCAGCTCTTGCCGCCGTCCTTCACCACGGCAGAACCCGTGCCCCGGGCCAGCGCCACGGTGTCGTAGGCGTAGTGGACGGTATAGGGCGTGCATTGCTCGTTGGTCAGCGCCGAAGAGCCGGCACCGTTCACGAAGAACACGCGCTTTTTCTCGTCCGCCACCTTGGCCATTGCCAGGGCCACGCCGGAGTTGGTGCCGCCAAACAGCATGGTCAGGTTTTGCGTGTCCACCCACTCGCGCGATTTGCTGGCGGCAATGTCGGGCTTGTTCTGGTGGTCGGCCGAGAGCAGCTCCACCGGCTTGCCCAGCACCTTGCCGCCAAAGTCGTCGATGGCCATCTGGATGGCCAGGGCGCCGTTTTTGCCATCCACGTCTGCGTACACGCTGGACATATCGGTGATGAAACCGATCTTGACCTTCTCCTGCGCCTGGGCCTGGAACGCGCACAGGGCCAGGCCTGCGGCCCCCAGGGCGGCTGCCAGTGTGGTGAGTTTGCGTGTTTGCATGTCTGTCTCCTGTTGTGGTTGGGGGGGAAAATCGGGTCAAACGCCCAGTAACTCGGTCAGCACAGGCATTTTTTCCTGCAGCTGGGCTGCGGTGAAGTGTTCGACCATGCGGCCATGCTCCATCACGTAGAAACGGTCGGCCAGGGGCGCGGCGAAGCGGAAGTTCTGCTCCACCATCACCACCGTGAAGCCTTTTTCGCGCAGCATGGTGATCATGCGGGCCAGCGCCTGCACGATGACCGGGGCCAGCCCCTCGGAGATTTCATCGAGCAGCAGCAGCTTGGCGCCCGTGCGCAGAATCCGCGCCACTGCCAGCATCTGCTGCTCACCGCCCGAAAGGCGCGTGCCCTGGCTGTTCTTGCGCTCGGCCAGATTGGGGAACATGCCATAGATTTCTTCAATCGACATGCTGGCATGGCCGGTTTTCAGCGGCGGCGGCAGCAGCAGGTTCTCCTCGCACGACAGGCTGGAGAAAATGCCCCGCTCCTCCGGGCAATAGCCCAGCCCCAGGTGGGCGATGCGGTAGGTGGGCAGGGCAATGGTTTCCTGGCCGTAGACCTTGATCGAGCCCTGGCGGGCGCCCGTCAGCCCCATGATGGCGCGAAGCGTGGAAGTGCGCCCTGCGCCGTTGCGCCCCAGCAGCGTGACCACCTCGCCGGGCTGCACCACCATGTCCACGCCGTGCAGCACATGCGATTCGCCGTACCAGGCCTGCAGGTCCTTGATTTCCAGTGCGGGTGCCGTCATGTCAATGCGCCCCCTGCAATTCACCGTCGGTGCTGCCCATGTAGGCCTCCATCACTTGCGGGTTGCTTGAAACTTCAGCGTAATTGCCTTCGGCCAGCACGGTGCCGCGCTGCAAAACCGTAATGCGGTCGGCAATCGAGGAGATCACCTTCATGTTGTGTTCCACCATCAGGATGGTGCGGCCCGCAGACACCTTCTTGATCAGTTGCGTGACGCGATCGACATCCTCGTGGCCCATGCCCTGGGTGGGTTCGTCCAGCAGCATCAGCTCCGGCTCCATCGCCAGGGTGGTGGCGATCTCCAGGGCACGCTTGCGGCCATAGGGCAGGTTGACGGTGACCTCGTCGGCCAAATCCTCCAGCCCCACCTCGGCCAGCAACTGGCGGGCGCGGTCGTCCAGCTGGTGCAGGCTTTTGCTGCTGCGCCAGAAGTGGTAGCTGGTGCCCAGCTTGCGCTGCAAGGCCAGCCGCACGTTCTCCAGCAGGGTGAAGTTGGGGAACACCGCAGAAATCTGGAACGAGCGGATCACCCCCCGGCGGGCAATCTGCGCCGGCTGTTCCTGGGTGATGTCCTGCCCGTTGAAAACGATGCGGCCCGAGGTCGGCACCAGGAACTTGGTCAGCAGGTTGAAACAAGTGGTCTTGCCTGCGCCGTTCGGCCCGATGAGCGCATGGATAGAGCCTCGGCGCACGGCCAGATTCACATCGCTGACGGCAGTGAAGCCCTTGAACTCTTTGGTCAGGCCGGTGGTTTGAAGAATCGTGTCACTCATGCGCTACAAATGAATAAATCTGAGCGGCCGATCCTAATTACGGTTTTCTTACATCACATTGGGGCAAGTGCCTAAGGGCAAACGGCGGTACGTTGATCTACCTAGGGATGCCCTGGGGCAGTATTGAAAAAAAGCCTTTCGATTTATGCAATCGAAAGGCTTTTCGGCCTACAGCATCAGCGGTAACCGCTCGCCAACGCCGTTGTCAGAGCAATTCCAGCACCTTCTCCGGCGGACGGCACAGGGCAGCCCCCCTGGGCGTGACGACGATGGGGCGGTTGAGCAGATTCGGGTGCTGCGCCACAAATTCAAAAATCTGCGCCTCGCTCAAAGCCGGGTTGTCGATGTTCAGCGCCTGGTACTGCGCCTCCTTGCTACGCAGCAGGTCACGCACGGGCTGGCCGATGTGGGCGACCAGCTCGGCCAGTTCCGGGGCGGTCAGGGGGGTGGCCAGGTAGTCGATGATGTTCGGCTCGATGCCGCGCTCGCGCAGCAGTTGCAGGGCGCCGCGCGAATTGCTGCAACCGGGGTTGTGAAAGATGGTGATGGTGTTCATAGGGCGGGCAGTGTAGGCAGGGGGCGAAAAGTCTTCACTGCCGGGTGTTTTGCCTGCATGATTAACGATGTCTGAGATTCCATAAAACGCTGCTTGAAATCGCATTTTGCGATACCAAAGCGGTTGTTTATGCGATTTTCGCCTTCATACTTCGTAATTCAAGAGGACTTGCCATGAAAAATTCTGAACGCAGCTTCGCCCGCCGCATCGACCTGACCTCATTGCAACTGTTTGTTGCAGTGTGCGAGCTGGGCAGCATCGGCCGGGCGGCCGACCGCGAGTACATCGCCGCCTCGGCGGTGAGCAAGCGCCTGTCCGACCTGGAAGCCGCAGTGGACACCGCCCTGCTCTACCGCCACAGCCGGGGCGTGACGCTGACCCCGGCGGGCGAGAGCCTGCTGCACCATGCCCGCAACGTGCTGTACGGGCTGGAGCGGATGCAGGGCGAACTGTCCGAATATTCCGACGGCGTGCGCGGTCATGTGCGCATGCACGCCACCATCTCGTCGATCGTGCAGTTCCTGCCCGAAGACCTGGGCAGCTTTGCCCGCGAACACAGCCAGATCAAGATCGACCTGCAGGAACACCTGTCCGCCGACGTGCTGCAAGCCGTGCATGAGGGCACGGCCGACATCGGCATCTGCAACATGGGCCAGACCGACCCCAACGGCCTGCAGACCCGCCCCTACCGCGCCGACCACCTGGTGCTGGTGGCCCCGGAAGACCACCCGCTGACCGAGCGCACCGCCGTCTCGTTCGACGAAGTGCTGGACTGGGACGTGGTGGGCCTGCACGGCGGCAGCTCCATCAGCCTGGCCATGCGCGGCGCAGCCACCCGCAGCGGCACGACGCTGCGCCAGCGCATCCAGGTGACAAGCCTGGATGCCATGTGCCGCATGATCGACAACGGCCTGGGCGTGGGCCTGATTCCGCACCGTGCTTTCGAGCTGATGCACGGCGTGGGCCGCCTGCGCAGCGTGCCGCTGACCGATGCCTGGGCACAGCGCACCCTGAGCCTGGTGGCCCGCGACTTCGACGCCTTGCCGGTGACATCGCGTTTGCTGGTGGAACACCTCGGAAAAGGCTGGGAGCCAGCCGCCCCGAACGCTACCTAGAATCCCTCCCACAGCCTGCTGCGGCAGGCTTTTTTTCATCCCTACCCGAGAGTTAGCAAGCATGGGACGCACCCTGTACGACAAGATTTTTGACGAGCACGTCGTCCACACCGAGGACGACGGCACCTCCATCCTCTACATCGACCGTCACCTGGTGCATGAAGTGACCAGCCCGCAGGCGTTCGAGGGACTGCGTCTGGCCGGGCGCAAGCTGTGGCGCATCAGCTCGGTCGTGGCCACTGCCGACCACAACACCCCCACCGACGGCTGGGAGCGCGGCTACGACGGCATTGCCGACCCGATCAGCAAGGAGCAGATCACCACGCTGAACAGCAACATCGCCGAGTTTGGCGCTGCCGCCTTCTTCCCCTTCATGGACAAGGGCCAGGGCATCGTCCACGTCATGGGGCCGGAACAGGGCGCAACGCTGCCGGGCATGACCGTGGTCTGCGGCGACAGCCACACCAGCACGCACGGCGCCTTCGGCGCACTGGCGCACGGCATCGGCACCAGCGAGGTGGAACACGTCATGGCCACGCAGACCCTGCTGGCCAAAAAGGCCAAGAACATGCTGGTGCGCGTGGACGGCAAGGTGGCCCCGGGCATCACCGCCAAGGACATCGTGCTGGCCATCATCGGCAGGATCGGCACTGCCGGCGGCACCGGCTACACCATCGAGTTTGCCGGGCAGGCCATCCGCGACCTGTCCATCGAAGGGCGCATGACGGTGTGCAACATGGCCATCGAGGCCGGCGCCCGCGCCGGTCTGGTCGCCGTGGACGAGAAAACCATCGCCTACGTGAAAAACCGCCCCCTGGCCCCGACGGGCGTGGAGTGGGAGCAGGCCGTGGCGTACTGGCAGACGCTGCACTCGGACGACGACGCGCAGTGGGACGCCATCGTCACCCTGCAAGGCGCGGACATCGTGCCGCAGGTCACCTGGGGCACCAGCCCGGAGATGGTCGTCGGCGCCGACACCCGCGTGCCCGACCCGGACAAGGAAAAAGACGCCAACAAACGCGCCGCGATGGAGCGGGCGCTGACCTACATGGGGCTGGAGCCGGGCAAGCCGATCACCGACATCTGCATCGACAAGGTCTTTATCGGCAGCTGCACCAACAGCCGCATCGAAGACCTGCGGGCCGCCGCCGCCGTGGTGCAGAAGCTGGGCCGCAAAGTGGCGAAAAACGTCAAGCTGGCCATGGTGGTGCCCGGTTCCGGTCTGGTGAAGGCCCAGGCCGAAAGCGAAGGGCTGGACACCATCTTCACCGCCGCCGGTTTCCAGTGGCGCGAACCCGGTTGCAGCATGTGCCTGGCCATGAACGCCGACCGGCTGGAGCCGGGCGAGCGCTGCGCCAGCACCAGCAACCGCAACTTCGAAGGCCGCCAGGGCGCGGGCGGGCGCACCCATCTGGTCAGCCCGGCCATGGCCGCTGCGGCCGCCGTCCACGGGCATTTTGTCGATATCCGCCAATTTGCCTGAATCCGAAGCACCGGAACTTTTCCCCGTTTCTCACCCCCTCGTTTTTCATTCACCCCTGCAAGGAGCACACCATGAAAAAGACTGCTGTATTCATCTCCCTGGCCCTGGCTTTCGCCCTGAGCGGTTGCGGCAACACCTGGTCCGGCGTCAAGCAGGACACCAAACGTGCCGGTCAGGCCACGGGCGAGGGCATCGAAAAAGCGGGCGAGAAGATTCAGGAAATCTCCAAGTAACCCCTCACTGACATGCAGAAATTCACCATCCACCAAGGGCTGGTGGCACCGATGGACCGCGAGAACGTGGACACCGACGCCATCATCCCCAAGCAATTCCTCAAGTCGATCAAGAAGACCGGCTTCGGCCCCAACCTGTTCGACGAATGGCGCTACCTCGACCAGCCCGGCCAGCCCGGCGTGCCGGAATCCGACCGCAAGCCCAATCCCGACTTCGTGCTGAACCAGCCGCGCTACCAGGGCGCCAGCGTCCTGCTGGCCCGCAAGAACTTCGGCTGCGGCTCCAGCCGCGAACACGCCCCCTGGGCGCTGGAGCAGTACGGCTTTCGCTGCGTGATCGCGCCCAGCTTTGCCGACATCTTCTTCAACAACTGCTTCAAGAACGGCATGTTGCCCATCGTGCTGCCCGAGGCCACCGTCGATCTGCTGTTCGACGAAGTCTTCGCCTTCCCCGGCTACGAGCTGACGATCGACCTGGAGCGTCAAGTGATCGTGCGCCCCCAGGGCGAAGAAATCCCCTTCGACGTCAACCCCTTCCGCCGCGAATGCCTGCTCGGCGGCCTGGACGACATCGGCCTGACCCTGCGCCACAAGGACAAGATCGCCGCCTTCGAGACCGAGCGCCTGGCCCGCAAACCCTGGCTGGCACACAGCCTGGTGCAGCGCTGATCGCATCCAAAACAAGAGCTGTTTCCGCTGTAAAACATTGGATTTCAGGATGTTTTATATCTGAAAACCAATAAAAATCATCGGAAACAGCTATCGAAAATATCCAAGGAAATCCTATGACCCAAAAAATCGCCGTCCTGCCCGGCGACGGCATCGGCCCGGAAATCGTCGCCGAAGCCGTCAAAGTCCTCAACGCCCTGAACCTGGATTTGCACCTGGAAACCGCCCCCGTCGGCGGCGCCGGCTACGAGGCCGAAGGCCACCCCCTGCCGCCCGCCACCCTGAAGCTGGCGCAAGAGGCCGACGCCATCCTGTTCGGCGCCGTGGGCGACTGGAAATACGACACGCTGGAACGCGCCCTGCGCCCCGAGCAGGCCATCCTCGGCCTGCGCAAGGCCCTGGGCCTATTCGCCAACTTCCGCCCCGCCATCTGCTACGAGCAGCTGGTCGGCGCCTCCAGCCTCAAGCCCGAGCTGATTGCCGGGCTGGACATCCTCATCATCCGCGAGCTGACCGGCGACATCTACTTCGGCCAGCCCCGGGGCCGCCGCACCGCCGCAGACGGCCACTTCCCCGGCACCGAGGAAGCCTTCGACACCATGCGCTACAGCCGCCCGGAAATCGAACGCATCGCCCACGTCGCCTTCCAGGCTGCGCAAAAACGCGGCAAGCGCGTCACCAGCGTGGACAAGGCCAACGTGCTGGAAACCTCGCAACTGTGGAAAGACGTGATGACCGAAGTCGGCCAGCAGTACCCCGACGTGCAGCTGGACCACATGTACGTGGACAACGCCGCCATGCAGCTCGTCAAGGCCCCCAAGCGCTTCGACGTGGTCGTCACCGGCAACATGTTCGGCGACATCCTGAGCGACGAAGCCTCCATGCTCACCGGCTCCATCGGCATGTTGCCCAGCGCCAGCCTGAACGACAAAAAGCAGGGCCTGTACGAACCCAGCCACGGCAGCGCCCCCGACATCGCCGGCCAGGGCATCGCCAACCCGCTGGCGACCATCCTGTCCGCCGCCATGATGCTGCGCTTCAGCCTGGGCCACGAAGCCGCCGCCCAGCGCATCGAAGCCGCCGTGCAGAAAGTGCTGGCCCAGGGCCTGCGCACCGCCGACATCTGGAGCGAAGGCACCACCAAGGTCAATACCGTGCAAATGGGCGATGCGGTGGTCGCAGCGCTGTAATTGCCGCCATCAAGACCAGGGCGCTGCACCTTTTGGGGGTGTAGCGCCCTTGTTGCATTTGGCAGGTCGTTTACAGCGATTGCGGCACATCCACCCCCTGCGCATACGCCTGATAGCCCATCCACAGGCTTTGCGCAATGCGCTCGGCCGCAGCAACGGCCTGCTCGGCCAGCGCCGGATTGGCTTGCTCGGCAGCGGTCGTGCGCCACAGGGCCAGCCATTGGCGGAACAGCTCGGCATTCAAACCGGGCAGGGCAACGTGCTTGGGCATGGGCGCACCGCTGAAGCGCCCGGTGCGCAACAGGACGCTTGACCAGAAGTCCACCAGCCTGTCCAGGTGCGCGGGCCAGTCGTCGATGTGGCCATTGAAGATGGGGCCAAGGTTCGGGTGCTGGCGGATGCGGTCGTAGAACCGATGCACCAGGGCGGTGATTTCTTCTTCGGTGCAGAGTACGTGGGGGGCGTCCATGGCGTAGGTTTTCCGGGAAAGAGCATAAGAACCTGTTCACGATCTCCGCGCGGGTGTGCAGTCGCGGTCTCGGGCGCTCTGCGTCGTTGCAAATCCTCGCCATAGCACCGCTATGGCTGCGGTTTGCGCCTGGCAGATCATCCCGATCCGCATCCCGCACCCCTTCGCGCCGAGATCGTGAACAGGTTCTAAAAAAATGCGCAGGCCCTGCCGCGCAAAACAATGGCTGGATTTTAAGAACGTGTTCTAAAGAAGTCTTTTTATCCCGGCAGGGCCATCATCCAGACCAAAGCAATATCGAAACGACCAAATCAACCGTAGCTTTTCGTCAAAACGACGAAAGATATCGCCATTCAGAAGTAACGCCGGTGATCGGGTTTCCTCTAAAATCCAGCCCTTATGTTCCACGCGCTGCCCACCCCCTGCTCCCTGCCGTCCGCCCTGCCGGACGGCGCTGCGCGTGCCCCCATTACCACTACCACGATTACCGGCTGATCCAGCCTGGCTCGTCGTGCGCCCTTGGAACCGGCCTGACGAGCCGGGCAGAAACAGTCCGGCGACACTGTTTTCTAACTGAAAGGGCGTTTTTATGAGTAAGCAATTGGTTGGCCTCGTAGGCTGGCGCGGCATGGTCGGCTCCGTGCTGATGGAACGGATGCAGGCCGAAGGCGATTTCGACCTGATCGAGCCGGTGTTCTTCTCCACCTCCAACGCCGGTGGCGCCGCCCCCGACATGGCCAGGACGCACACCCAGCTCAAGGACGCCCACGACATTGCCGAGCTGGCCAAATGCGACATCGTCATCACCTGCCAGGGCGGCGACTACACCAACGAGGTGTTCCCGAAAATCCGCGCAGCGGGCTGGAATGGTCACTGGATCGACGCCGCTTCGGCGCTGCGCATGCAGGACGATGCGGTCATCGTCCTCGACCCGGTGAACCAGGACTTGATCGAGCAGAAGCTGGCCGCTGGCGGCAAGAACTGGATTGGCGGCAACTGCACCAACTCCATCCTGCTGATGGGCGTGGGCAGCCTGTTCAAGGCCGGGCTGGTGGAGTGGGTCAGCTCCATGACCTACCAGGCCGCATCCGGCGGCGGCGCCAACCACATGCGCGAGCTGCTCAAAGGCATGGGCGTGATCCACAGCGCGGTGGCCGACAAGCTGGCCACGCCGTCGTCGGCCATTCTGGAAATCGACCGGCAGGTGGCCCAGACCATCCGCAGCGATGTACCGACCGAGTTCTTCGGTGCGCCGCTGGCTGGCGGCCTGATCCCCTGGATTGACGCTCAGCTGGACAACGGCCAGTCCAAGGAAGAATGGAAGGGCCAGGCCGAGGTGAACAAAATCCTGGGCACCCCGACCACCATTCCCGTCGATGGCCTGTGCGTGCGCGTGGGCGCCATGCGCTGCCACTCGCTGGCGCTGACGCTGAAGCTGAAAAAAGACCTGCCCCTGGCCGAGATCGAGGCGCTGATCCAGGCGGGCAACCCCTGGGTGAAGTTCGTCGCCAACGACCGCGCCCTGACCGTCAAGGAACTGACGCCGGCCAGCATCACCGGCGGCCTGCAAGTGGGCGTGGGCCGCGTGCGCAAGCTGAACATGGGGCCGCAGTACCTGTCGGCCTTCGTGATCGGCGACCAGCTGCTGTGGGGCGCTGCCGAACCGCTGCGCCGTATGCTGCGCATCCTGCTCAAGGCGTAAACCCCAACGTCTTGACGTGTCACGAAGAAAGGGAGGCCCACGCGGCCTCCTTTTTTGTTTCAGAAAAAAACAAACTGTGTTTTAGTCGCCACAATCACCGCTTTTCCCCAGACTAAGCCATCCTGCCTGTGCTTATTCTTCGGTAAACAGATGGGGCGTCGCCATAATTGCGTTTTACTTGGCCTGTCGCTCCAATGACATCGCACAGGGCAGCACCTCTCGCGCTGCTGCTAGAAAAAACTTGCCGCCCAGAAGCGGTTGATGACCGGGATATGAACACAACTATGCGCCGTTGGAAATTCTCTGCCCTTGCCTCCGCTGCCTGTCTATGCGCAGCGTTCTACGCCCCCAATGCCGCAGCACTTTCACTGGGCGCCATCCATGTACAGTCGCATCTGGGCGAGCCTCTGCGTGCCGAAATAGATATCCCGGAACTGAGCGCGGCCGAAGCCGCCTCCCTGCAAACCGCCATGGCCACGCCGGACATTTTCCAGGCCCACGGCATGGAGTTCGGTGCCATTGCCCGTAGCGTGCGTATCGAACTGGTGCATCGTGCCCAGGGCGTATCGAAAATCAAACTCTCGACCACCACGCCGGTCAACGATCCGTTCATCGATCTCATCCTGCAGGCCAACTGGAACGCGGGCAACCTTACGCGCAGCTACACCCTGCTGCTGGATCCACCCCCCGTGACAGCCGCCCCGGCGCCCACCGTGGCCGCCCAGGCCAGCCCCCCGGCGCAAACAGGCCGCAGCTACCGTTCCCAGCCCCGGGTACAGGCCACCGTACCGGCCACGGCAGCCCCCGCTGCGACCGCACCGGCCGCCGGCAACGTCACCGTCCGCCCCGGGGATACCGCCGGGCGCATTGCCGCAGCCCATGCCATCTCGGGCGTCTCCCTCGACCAGATGCTGGTCGCCATGCTGCACAGCAATCCCTCGGCCTTCATCGGCGGCAACATCAACCGCATCAAGGCCGGAGCCGTCCTGAACATGCCCGATGCCGAGCAAGCGCACAGCACTTCGGCCAGGGAAGCCCGGCAGATCGTCGCTGCCCAGAGCAGAGACTTCAACGCCTACCGGCGCAAGCTGGCCGAACGCACGGCCAAGGCACAGGTCGCCGCTGCCGAACGCAGCGCCTCGGGCAAGGTACAAGCCCAGGTGCAGGACAGCGGCACTGCAAGCACCCCGGCCGACAAGCTGACGCTGTCGAAAGGCGCTGTCGCCGCCAAGGCAGAAGAGCAGCTGGCACAAGAGAAACAGGCTGCCGCCCAGAACGCCCGGGCGCAAGAGTTGCAGCGCAACCTTGCCGAACTGGAAAAAATCAGCAACGACGCTGCCCCGGAAGCCCCCGTGGTTGCCGGCAGCGTAGCCGCTTCGCCTGAAACCACGGCCGCGCCCAACGCAGCCCCCGAAGAACCTGCCGCCACGCTCGCCGTGCCCGCCGACCTGCCTACCCCCGCAGCCGATGTCGCCGTCGAGCAACCGGCACCGGAACCCGCCGCCGCTCCCCAGTCCGAGGAAGCCAAGAAACCCGCGCGGAAACAACCCGTTGCGCCCCCGCCACCGCCCCCGGAACCATCGCTCGTCGACGACCTGCTTGCCAATCCGCTGGTGCCCGCCGGTGCAGCCGGTATCGTGGCCTTGCTCGGCCTGCTGGTATGGCGCAAACGCAAGCAGCAGCAACCCAGCCCCACCAATTTTGCCGACACCAGCCTGGACGTAGGCCAATTGCCACCAGACTCGCTGTTTGACAGCAGCGGCGGCCAGCAAGTGGACACCAAGAGCGAAGGTGCCCCCAGCACCATGGCCTACTCCCCCAGCCAGCTGGACGCCAGCGGCGACGTAGACCCCATTGCCGAAGCCGATGTCTATCTGGCCTACGGCAAGGAAGACGAAGCGCTGAAAATCCTGCGCGAAGCCCTGCGCACCGCTCCCGACCGGGTGCCCTTGCACGTCAAGCTGGCTGAAATCTACGCCAAGCAGCAAGACCTGACCCAGCTGGAAATCACGGCCCGCACGGTGCATAACCTGACCCATGGCACAGGCGCCGATTGGGAACGGGTACGCGCCCTGGGCTTCAGCATGGATCCGTACAACGCGCTGTACACCGACGACCAGCCCGTCCCGGCAACAGCCCCTGCGGCCACCTCCGGTTTTGCCCAGGCCGTGGCTGAATCCACAGCACCAGCGCCAGCACCCGCTGCCCCCGGCGACGACGCAACCGACCAGTTCATTGCCGCACTGGACAGCCAGCTTGACGTTGCCGCACCGCCCTCGAACCAGGACCTGCCCTCGCAAATTCAAGATACCCAGTTCGCCGAAGGCCCCTCCAGCACCCAGGATGCCGTGCCGGCATTCGACTTCAACGCCCTGGACCTGGACCTGCCGACCGCCGCTGCAACACCCGCGCCGGAAGCTGCTGCCCCCAGCGGGGAAACGCTGGACTTCTCCCTGGACAGCAACTTTGCCCTGCCTGAAACGCCCGCACCGGCAGCGACGGCGGATGACTTCGGTTTAAGCACCCTGGATTTCAGCGATGCCGACCAGCCTGCTGCCCCGGACGACTTCGGCCTGAGCCAGCTCGACCTGGGGGATTCCGCCGCCACCCCGGCAGCAACGCCCGACCTGGGCCTGGATTCCATCCAGTTCAACGACCTGCCCACCGACAGCGCCGCCAACAATCCCCTCACCACGAAACTGGACCTGGCCCAGGAATTTGCCACGATTGGCGATGCCGAAGGCGCCCGCGCACTGATCGAGGAAGTCCTGGCCGAAGCCGACGGCACCTTGAAAGTACGGGCCCAGAAAATGTTGAGCGAACTGGACTGATGGCCATTTTCTGCACTCCGTCCCGCCATCGCGTCCAGGAGCGGCCATGCGCATAGCCCTGGGGGTGAGCTACAGCGGCAGCCGCTACCAGGGCTGGCAAAGCCAGCCCGGCGGCAACACCGTTCAAGACCAACTCGAAGCGGCCCTAGGCCGCTTTGCTACGCAGAGCATCCATACCCTGTGCGCAGGCCGCACCGATGCCGGGGTGCATGGTCTGATGCAGGTCGTGCATTTCGATACCGACCTGCAACGGGCACCCAACTCCTGGGTGCGCGGCACCAACACCTTTCTGCCGCCGGACATTGCCGTGCATTGGGCGCGGGAAGTGCCGGGCGGGCCGGAAGGTTTCCACTGCCGCGCCAGCGCCATGGCCCGCCGCTATGCCTACGTGCTGCTGCAATCGCCCGTGCGCCCCAGCGTCGAGGCCGGGCGCGTCGGCTGGGTGTTCATGCCCCTGCAACCGGAGGCGATGCGCCAGGCAGCGCAACTGCTGCTGGGCGAACACGATTTTTCTTCGTTCCGCGCCTCGGCCTGCCAGGCCAAGACGCCCGTCAAAACGCTGCACCGCATCGATATTTCCTTTACCCCGGCGGGCAATGCCCCGATGCGCGAGAACCAGGAGATGCCCTGCGGCTACTGGCGCTTCGAGTTCGAGGGCAACGCTTTCCTGCACCACATGATTCGCAACATCATGGGCTGCCTGATCTACATCGGCCAGGGCAGCCAGCCCGTGGACTGGATGCAGCAGGTGCTGGACGCCCGTTCGCGCGATGCCGCAGCGCCCACGTTCAGCCCCGACGGCCTGTACTTCCTCGGCCCCGTATACGACCCCTGCTGGGGGCTGCCCGGCAGCACCCCGGCCTTTGCCTGGCTGCCCTGACATGACCCCCTCACTTGCCCGCACCCGTATCAAAATTTGCGGCCTGACGCGCGAGCAGGACGTGGATGCCGCCGTCGCCGCCGGGGCGGACGCCATCGGCTTTGTGCTTTACGCCAAAAGCCCGCGTGCCGTGACCGCCCAGCGGGCCGCCGAACTGGCCCGGCGGCTGCCGCCGTTCGTCACGCCGGTGCTGCTGTTCGTCAATCCAACGCCTACAGAAGTGATAGCTGCCTGCGCTTTGGTGGCGGGCGCAACCGTGCAATTTCATGGCGATGAAACACCGCAGCAATGCTGGCAGGCTAGCGATGCCGGGCGGCTGCCCTTCCTGCGGGCCGCACGTATTCCACTGGGCGAAGCCGGGCACAGCTTTGACCTATTAAAATACGCCGATCAATACTCTCAGGCCCAGGCCATCCTGCTGGACGCCCATGTGGACGGCTACGGTGGCGCAGGCCAAACCTTCAATTGGTCACTGCTTCCTCCAAACGTCGATGCTCACCTCGTTTTGTCTGGTGGACTCACACCTGCAAACGTGACCGATGGTGTGCGCCTGCTGCGCCCGCGCTGCCGCTCGCTGGCCGTTGATGTCAGCTCCGGCGTGGAAGCCTCCGCGCCCGATGGCAGCGCTTTGAAAGGCATCAAGGATGCCGAAAAAATCCAGCAATTCGTCGCTGCCGTGCGTGCAGCCGATGCCACCCCTTTTTGAGCCATTGATCCATGTTTGAATACCACTACCCCGACGCTACCGGCCACTTCGGCCCCTACGGCGGCAGCTTTGCCAGCGAGACACTGACCTTCGCCCTGAAAGAGCTGCGCGACGCCTGGGCGCACTACCAGAACGATGCCGACTTCCAGGCCGAATTTCAGCGCGAGCTGGCGCACTTCGTGGGACGTCCCTCGCCCGTGTACCACGCCCAGCGTCTGAGCCAGGAAATCGGCGGGGCGCAAATCTTCCTGAAGCGCGAAGACCTCAACCACACCGGCGCCCACAAGATCAACAACGTCATCGGCCAGGCCATGCTGGCCCGGCGCATGGGCAAGCCGCGCATCATTGCCGAAACCGGCGCCGGCCAGCACGGCGTGGCCACGGCCACCATCTGCGCCCGCTACGGCCTGGAGTGCATCGTCTACATGGGTGCAGAGGACGTAAAGCGCCAAAGCCCCAACGTGTTCCGCATGAAGCTGCTGGGCGCCACCGTGGTACCGGTCGAATCGGGCAGCAAGACCCTGAAAGATGCGCTGAACGAAGCCATGCGCGACTGGGTGGCGAACGTGGACAACACCTTCTACATCATCGGCACCGTGGCCGGCCCGGCGCCCTACCCGGCGATGGTGCGTGACTTCCAGCGCGTGATCGGCGAAGAATGCCTCGTGCAAATGCCCGAGCTGCTGGCCAGCCTGCAGCTGGCAGGCAGCCAGCCCGATGCGGTGGTCGCCTGCGTGGGCGGGGGCAGCAACGCCATGGGCATCTTCCACCCCTACATCCCCTTCGAGAACACGCGCCTGATCGGCGTGGAGGCAGCAGGCGAGGGGCTGGATACCGACAAGCACGCCGCATCGCTGCAAAAAGGCTCCAGCGGCGTGCTGCACGGCAACCGCACCTTCATCCTGCAGGATGCAGACGGCCAGATCACCGAAACGCACAGCATCAGCGCCGGGCTGGACTACCCCGGCGTCGGCCCGGAACACGCCTGGCTGCAGGAACTGGGCCGCGCCCAATACGTGGGCATCACCGACAACGAAGCGCTGGCCGCCTTCCACCGCCTGTGCCGCACCGAAGGCATCATCCCCGCGCTGGAATCGAGCCATGCCGTGGCCTATGCCATGAAGCTGGCCCGGGAAATGCGTCCGCAGCAATCCATCCTGGTCAATCTCTCGGGCCGGGGCGACAAGGACATCGGCACCGTGGCCGACCTGTCCGGCGAAGATTTTTACGATCGCCCCTCCATGCGAGGGCTGAAGGTCAAAGGGAGCGACAAAACATGAGCCGCATCACCGCAACATTCGACAGACTGCGCAGCGAAGACCGCCAGGCGCTGATCCCCTTCATCACCGCCGGCTACCCCTTTCCCGCCATCACCCCCGGCCTGATGCACGGCATGGTGGAAGCAGGCGTGGACATCATCGAACTGGGCGTGCCCTTTTCCGACCCGATGGCCGACGGCCCCGTCATCCAGAAAGCCGGGGAACGCGCCATTACCAACGGCGTGAACCTGGCCAAGGTACTGGGCTACGTGCGCGAATTTCGCCAGAAGAACCAGCACACCCCCGTGGTGCTGATGGGCTACGCCAACCCGGTGGAGCGCTACGACCAGCAGCACGGCGCCGGTGCCTTCGTGCGCGATGCCGCCGCTGCCGGGCTGGACGGAATGCTGGTGGTGGACTACCCGCCCGAAGAGTGCGCCGACTTTGCCGCCCAGCTCAAGGCCCACGGCATGGACATGATCTTCCTGCTGGCCCCCACCAGCAGCGACGAACGCATCCAGGAAATCGCCCAGGTGGCCTCCGGTTACGTCTACTACGTCTCGCTCAAGGGCGTGACCGGCTCGGCAGCGCTGGACACCGACGACGTCACCCGGATGCTGGCCCGCATCAAGCAGCATGTCCATATCCCCGTGGGCGTGGGCTTCGGCATCCGCGACGGCCAGACCGCGCACACCGTGGCCCAGGTGGCCGATGCCGTCATCATCGGCAGCCGTATCATCCAGCTGCTGGAAGACCAGCCGCACGAGAAAGTCACCCCCCTGGCGGTGGACTTCCTGCGCGGCATCCGCAAGGCAATGGACGCATAATGCCGCCCTTGGCCAGCAATACCGGCTGGCCGCTGTCGCTAGATTGAAGGAGGAGCCATGTCCTGGCTTGAAAAGCTGCTGCCGACCAAGGCCCAAGCAACCGAACCCAAAGAGCGCCACCAGCAGATCCCCGAGGGCCTGTGGGTGAAATGCCCCTGCTGCGAATCGGTGCTGTACAAAACCGATTTGCAGAAAAACCAGAACGTCTGCCCCACCTGCAGCCACCACCACCGCATCAACGCCCGCGACCGCCTGAACCACTTCATGGACGGCGAGGGCCGCTATGAAATCGGCCAGGAAGTCATCCCCGTCGATGCGCTGAAATTCAAGGACAGCCGCAAATACCCCGAGCGCCTGAAAGAAGCCCTGGAAAACACCGGCGAGACCGATGCCCTGGTCGTCATGGGCGGCACCGTCAAAGGCATCGAACTGGTCGCCGCGTGCTTCGAGTTCGACTTCATGGGCGGCAGCATGGGCTCCGTCGTCGGCGAGCGCTTCTGCCGGGGCGTGGAAGCCGCCATCGAGCAGAAAGTGCCCTTCATCTGCTTCACCGCCACCGGCGGCGCACGGATGCAGGAAGGCCTGCTCTCGCTCATGCAGATGGCCAAGACCAACGCCGCCCTGACCCGCCTGGCGCAAAAAGGGCTGCCCTACATCAGCGTGCTGACCGACCCCACCATGGGCGGCGTCTCTGCCGGGTTCGCCTTCGTCGGCGACATCGTCATGGCCGAACCCAACGCCCTCATCGGCTTTGCCGGCCCGCGCGTGATCGAAACCACCGTGCGCGTGAAACTGCCCGAAGGCTTCCAACGCGCCGAATTCCTGCAGGACAAAGGCGCCGTGGACATGATCGTCGATCGCCGCGACCTGCGCGAACGCATCGCCAGCAGCCTGGCCATGCTCCAGCGCCTACCTGCCGACGCCATCATTTAAAAAAATTTTCAATAGCTACCAACGCCCGCCAGGCATTGCTTTGCGGGCGTTTTTTATCAAAATCTCCATGTCCGACCGCCTTGCCGTACTGCCCCAATACCTGCTGCCCAAGCAAGCCCTGACCCGCCTTATGGGCACCCTGGCCGGCCTGGAAGGCGGCCGCACCACCACGGCGGTCATCCGCTGGTTCATCCAGCGCTACAAGGTGAACATGCACGAGGCGCTGGACAGCAACCCCGCCGCCTACAAAACCTTCAACCAATTCTTCACCCGGCCCCTGCGCCCCGGCGTGCGCCCCCTGGCCGATGCCGACTGGGTCTGCCCCGTCGATGGTGCCATCAGCCAGCTGGGCGCCCTGACCGGCAACGCAGGCGACCAGATTTTTCAGGCCAAGGGCCACCACTACAGCACCCAGGCCCTGGTCGGCGGCGACGCGCAACTGGCCGCGCAATTCGCCCACGGCCACTTCGCCACCATCTATTTAAGCCCGCGTGACTACCACCGCATCCACATGCCCTGCGCCGGACGGCTGCTGCGCATGATCCACGTGCCGGGCGACCTGTTCTCGGTCAATCCCACCACCGCCCGGGGCGTACCCGGCCTGTTCGCCCGCAACGAGCGTGTGGTCTGCGTCTTCGAGGGCGAGTTCGGCCCCTTCGTGCTGGTGCTGGTCGGCGCCACCATCGTCGGCAGCATGGCCACCGTCTGGCACGGACTGGTCAATCCGCCCCGCCCCGGCACGCTGCGCGAATGGCACTACACCGACCAGCACATCCACCTGCAACGCGGCGAGGAAATGGGGCGCTTCCTGCTCGGCTCCACCGTCGTGCTGCTCATGCCGCAGGGTGGACTGCAATTCAATCCCGACTGGCAAGCCGCCCGCCCCGTGCGCCTGGGCGAAGCCATGGCCCGGCAGAGCTGACGCCCCCTGCCACACCTGCTCCGCAGGTTTTCCTGCCCCCGGCGCCTGCCAGAGCACGATCTGGAGGCGCTTTTTTTACGCACCCTGGACGAACCGACACAAGGTGCCGCACCGGCTTCTTACATTGGATTGCACGGCCTCCGGCTTTCACCGCTGCGCCCGCCATCCAACCCTTGAATGGAAAGAAGCCCATGTCCTCCTTTTGCTCCCAATGCGGCAAACCTACCCCGGAACACGACCCATCCTGCCTGGTACACCGGCTGGCACAACAGCCCTTGCCGCCCCTGGCGGAAAAAACGCCCTTTGCCCATCCCGGCGAAAAGCAAGCACACAACACCCCGCACGTTGCCGACCCGACCCAGCCATTGGACACAACGGGCAACCGCTATTTTGGCCCTTTGAACAGGTTTATCTGGGTATTAGCTTTTGCCCCGATTATTGGTGTGCTGTTTGAATACATCATCGCCCATATTTTCTACAGCAGCAGTATCCAAGCCGACACTGCTTTTCACAATGGCTATTTCTTTTGGGTCACGGTCATCCTGAACATTGGGCTATGCACACAGGATGAAAAACACCTGAAAAAACACGGTATCGACACCCAACCCATCGGTGCCGCATGGCTGGTACCCGTGTATATCTTCAAAAGAAGCAAACACCTGCAAGACGGCCCCCTGTATTTCTACCTCTGGATTGGCAGCCTGATCGCCGCCATTATTTTCAACGCCTGATATTACGGAGGCCCACCATGTCCACACTCTTCTGCACACAATGCGGCCAACAGATTGCCGCCGCCGACCGACATTGCCCGCACTGCGGCGCAGCGCAAACTGCCGTCGTGCCCCCTGCCGCGCCAGGAAAGAAAGCCGTACCCGACGGCATCCGGGGCTGGTCGTGGGGCGCATTCCTGCTCAGTTGGGTCTGGGCCATCGGCAACAAAACCTGGATCGGCCTGCTCGCCCTCATCCCCTACGTCGGCCTCATCATGGCTATCGTCCTGGGCATCAAAGGGCGCGAATGGGCCTGGCAGAACAAGGAGTGGGACAGCGTCGAACACTTCCAGCGCGTGCAAAAGCAATGGAACCGCTGGGCCTTCATCATCATCGGCGCGTTGATCGTCATCGGCGGTGCGATTGGTGTCGGCGTGGCGATCTACGAAAACCGTGCCCAAAATTCCGTCCCCGATGAAGTGCTGGACATGCTGGCCCAAACCCCAAGCACACCCAGCCCCCCGGCAGCACCCCGGTCTGTGCCCATATTGGAAGCATCCCAGCCGCACACCGCCTCCATACAAAAATACGAGCCTCTTTTCCTTTCAGAAAATGAAACGGGGCAACTATTTCAAATATCAAGCTATCCGAAAAATATCATCTACAAAAATACCAATCTGCTGGATTATTTATTTGAAGATACTGACATGATCGGCTACCTGGGATTTGAAAAAATTTACCAATTTGGCAAAAACTACATTTTCATCATCTCTACCGGAGAGAACGGAAAAATCTGCCCTGCCACCACCTACGCCTTCCAAGTGGACACAGCCGCAGACAGCATCTCTGACAAGCACAAAATCGACGGCTGCTCGGAAAACGTGGAAACCTTTTCCGAAGGCAACAAGCTGATGGTCAAAAAAGAAGGCGACGCCAGCATTTTCTACAACGGCGAAGTCCGGTAATCCGCCCCCACATCCAGAAAGCCCCACCATGAGTTTTTGCCGAGGCTGCGGCACCACGCTGCACGAAACCGCCCCCACCTGCCCGCACTGCGGCGCACCGCAAAACCTGCCCGCTGCTACGGCATCAACCAACGCACTCTGGCTGCCCATCACCGGGCTAATCATCGGCATTCTGGCGCTGCTGGCCGCCATTGGACTGACAGAAGCCGATGACGACCTGGACGTCTACATCGGCACCCTGATGTTTGCCGGCATCGCCATCGCCCTGGGGGCCGTCGGCACCTTTCACCACACCACAGGCCGGGGCATGTCCATCGCCGGGCTGGTACTGGGCATATTGGGGCTGCTGCTGGCCCTGGCTTCCTAAAACACCATCACCCCGCCAACCCGGACTGCTGCGCCAGCACGCGCCGCTCCACATCGTCCAGCACATCGGCAGCCCGCACATCCAGCGCCGCGCACAGGCGCAGCAGCATCCGCACGCTGGGGCTGCTGCGACCCAGCTCGATCAGCGACAGGTAATTGCGATCCATCTGCACGCGCAGGGCCAAGTCGGACTGACTCCAGCCCCGCTCCGTGCGCAGCTTGCGCAGCGCCTGCCCCAATGCCTGATCGACCACATCGCTCATCACGCAAGCGTGCGGCAGCTTGTGTCGTTTATTGCGGTATAAATACGGCAGAATGTGTGATACAAAAAATCACACTCATGACATAAGGATTCATTACCAGCAGCGACACGCCATGCCGCACCCACAGCCTACATTCGCGCTATCGCACCACACCTTGCCACCCACGTTTTGCTGCCCATGCCCGCCACACCACGCACCGCCTCCGACACCAAAGGAGGAAAATTCACCCAACGCCTGTCCAGCATCATCGCCCGGCTGCACCAGGGCGAAACCATCGACAAGCACCAACTGGTCGCTGAATTTGGCGCCAACATCCGCACCATCGAGCGCGACCTGCACCAACGCCTGCAAGGCATCGCCGAACGCAATGCCCAAGGCCAATGGCAACTGGCTCTGAAAGCCCGCAGCACCATCCCCGCCAAACACCTGCACAACTACGCCCGCATGGCCGGCACCGAGCATCTGTTTCCGAACAGCAGCCTGCCCTACCTGCTGGAACAACTGGACACCCCCGAGCAGCGCCGCGCCACCCACGTCCAGCCCGTACCGCATGAAGACCTGGACGGCAGCACCCACACCTTCACCGCGCTGCAAACGGCCATCGAACAGCACCACCCCTGCCGCTTCACCTACAAAGGCAAGGCCCGCCACGCCCAGCCCTACCGCCTGATCCACAAAAACGGCGTGTGGTACCTGGCCGCCGAAGAAGCCGCCCGCCTGAAAAACTTCAGCGTCGCGCTGATTGAACAACTGGAGGTGGACACCGCCGCCCGCTTCACCCCCCAACGCAGCCACCTGGACTACATCGCCGCCAAAGACGACGTGTGGTTTACCGATAAAACCACCGAAGTGCTGCTGCGCGTCGCCCCGGAAGTGGCCCACTACTTCGCCCGCCGCCCCTTGCTGCCCCAGCAACAGCACCGCCAAGACAGCGACGGCTCGCTGCTCGTCACCACCCATATCAACCACATCCACCAACTGTTGCCCGTGGTGCGCTACTGGCTGCCGCATGTGCGGATTGTTCAGCCGGTGGCGTGGCAGGAGGAATTGGTGCGGGGGTTGCGGGAGGTATTGGTGCAATGGGAAACACCGCGTGGCACTCGTTCCACGGCGCTGGATTAACAGCAGGATTCCAAGGAGAAAAGCATGAAAGGCGGAGGCATTGTGGCGCTGGTCATTTTTATTTTTCTATTCTTTTGCTTTATCTGGGGAATTGCTTCTGTCGTAGGTGGCGCCCGTGAAAAAGTACAAGCCAAAAGCAAAAAAATAAAATCCTTTATGCCACACAAATCAGAACCGACCTCGTCTCACTCCCCTGCTCCTGGGAATTTTCCAACGAAAGATGGCGCTGATGTAGCCATGGCTGATGAAAAAAAATCCATGAACCATATCCTGGAACATCTTGAAAAACTTAGTCAATTGCACAAGGACGGTTCTTTGACAGACGAAGAATTTTCCAGGCTTAAAGAACAATTGATTAAATAACCCTTACCCCCTCCACTCCACTCCACTCTTTATGGGAATTACTATGAATATTGACGAAGCATTGCGCAACAGCGGCCTGAGCAAGCAAGAACTAGAAAAATTACTGGAGAAAATTAACAATACAGAGATCAATGTTTTATTGATTGGCAGCACAGGAGCTGGAAAAAGTTCTACCATTAATGCTCTTTTCTCTACTAACGGCCACAGCGAACCTCAAGCTAAGGTAGGGAAAGGTGCCGAGCCAGAAACAATGGACATCAAACGTTATCCTCTCAATAACATCGTGATCTGGGACTCTCCAGGTCTTGGTGACAGTGAGGAAAAAGATCAACAGCATCAGAAAAAAATCGTTGAGTTACTTCAACGCAAAGACAAAAAAAACAATCCTCTAATTGATCTGATATTTTTGGTAATTGATGGTGCCAGTCGCGATTTTAGCTCTACTTACAAGCTTATCAAAGATGTGGTTGCACCAAATCTACATGTAGATGAAAAAGATCGCCTACTTATCGGCATCAATAAGGCTGATAAAGTGATGCACCATAAATTCTGGAACCAAGTTGATAATCAACCATCGGAAGAATTACTCAAACAACTAAATGAGCAAGTTAATACTGTCAAAAAGCGCATACAACAAGACACTGGATTCAATCCTGATGTAATTTACTACGTAGCAGGAGAACGTCATAATGAAGAACAACTGCAAGCCCCATACAATCTTATGAAACTTCTCAGTTTCATTATAGAGAAGCTTCCAAAAAAGAAAAGAGCAGCCGTTGTAAATGATCTGAATGAAAACCAAGAAAATTTTCAATCCAACGACAACAAAGGCAATTATAAAGAAAAGATTGAAAAATCTTTTTTTGAATCCCTCAAAGAGATTGCCGCAGATACTCTAAAGAAATCAGCAGATGCCATTTCTGATTTTTTCCGAGAACCTCAAGTAAAGAAATTTTTATTTGATGTGAGCTTCGGCATATTGAAGAATATCTTCAAAAAATAACTCCTCGCAAGAACATCCATTTCAGAAAGATTTTAAATGGCATACCGTTCCGACAAAGACCTCGCCTTTCTAGGCGAAATGAAAAGCGCTGACCTTAACAACCTTGTGGATGTCATCATCAAAGACAAAGATGGCAGTACGCGGTTTACCGAAGAACTAACGAATAAAGATATTTATAAAAAATACTATCCTGACCATTCAAAATATTGGAAAGACATTGCTGCAGAAATTCAATGCTTTGGCGCCAATACCATCATAACTGTTTTCCGTCGTGGAGAAGGTGTTCTATACCGAGAAATACTCATAGATGTATGCAAAAAATTAAAAGTCAATTATAAGGAAGATCAATCCATCGCATCCCTTGAAGATCAACTTCTCATAAAGCTTCTTGGTGATGCAACCGCCAATATGACCGAAGCTGCCCGTGCAGAATTTTCCAAAATAACGGGCATCAACGCAGCCAAAATGATGACTCCAGAAGGACTAACTGCTGCGGCCCAAGTAATTTTTGCTGCGGGAGGATTTAAGTCATACCAGATTACGCTGATGGTGGTCAATGCTATCAGTAAAGCTTTATTGGGCCGTGGCTTGGCATTCGCAGGAAACGCAGCACTCGCCCGCACTTTGGGGGTTCTTAGCGGCCCTATCGGTTGGACACTGACAGGCGTATGGACAGCCTTTGATATTGCCAGTCCTGCATTTCGAGTCACTCTGCCCGCAGTGCTGCATGTTGCGTTGCTTCGCAAACAATATCAAGCAGAAAAAGATAAGTTATTCAGTGATATTGAGACAGCCATGAATGCAGATGATGAAGCGATGGATGCAGTTATAAATCCCATCATCGAATGCGAAAATTGCGCCCAAAAGCTTCGCATTCCTACCCAAGGCAGCTTTCAGGTCACATGCCCGTCTTGCCGCCATCAATGGTTTGTGAATCTGTCGTAAAAAAATCTCCTCTGCGGCCTGCTCCGCAGAGGGATCATTCCTTTATCCAGTCAAGCCCCAACCGGCGACTACCGCAAATGGCTGTGCCAGCTCAAAACACGCTTTTAGCAAGTGCCGCCCAAAGCGGCCGTTGCTGCTAATACCAAGCTGGCATCGCCTCTGGAGCAGTGACCCAGCAGCAGGCTGCTGCTCAATTGAAAGCTATTCCCTGACATGCCTCACCCTGAAAATGACTGAAAACCCCAGCAATTCCTCCTTGACCACCCTGGCCCAACGCCACCAAACCCAAATCGCCCAGCAGCGCACACCCTTTACCCTGCGGATGCACCGCGCCTTGAGTTGGCTGCAACGGGCCGAGGCGGCGGGCGATGACGACGATGTGGCCTTTATCTGCCTGTGGATTGGCTTCAACGCCGCCTACGCGCAGGACATGGGCCAGGGGGCAGGCACGATGACTTCGGAGCGGCAGGCGTTTCGCAATTTCATGGGCGAGTTATGTGCGCTGGACAAAGCCCAAACCCTTTCCGCCCTCATCTGGCAAGTCTTCCCCGGCCCCATCCGTGTGCTGCTGGACAACCAGTACGTGTTCCAGCCGTTCTGGGACGCGCTGAACAACCCGCGCAGCGACGGCAGCATTTCCGATCACTGGCGCGAGGCGTTCGAGGACGCGAAGAATCGGGTTCAACGGGCATTAAAACGGCAGGATACGGAGCGGGTGCTGTACGAGGTTTTTGTGCGCCTGTACACGCTGCGCAACCAGCTCATGCACGGCGGGGCGACATGGAACAGCTCGGTCAACCGCGCCCAGTTGCGCGACGGGCGGGCGCTGCTGGCGCGGGTGCTGCCGGTGATGCTGGGGGTGATGATGGACAACCCGGCCCGGTTCGAGGGCAGGCCGTTTTACCCAGTGGTGCAGGAATAGGCGCCAGACGCGCGGCCTGCCGGGCACGGGGCTGGTGCCGCCCGCAATTCCGCCAGCGCCTGCTGGTAATCCAGGATGCTGCATTGCAAGTGTTCCAACGCGATGGCAAGAGGGTATGCACCGCGTCTGTACGGACGGCCTGCCATTGCGCAGGGGACTGGGCGCTGTCCAGGATATCGATGCTGCACCGCAGCCCTGCCGGCAGTTGGTGCCACGGCAAGCATACGTAGCCGGGGTTCCAGTGCCAAGTGCCGGCGCAGGCCGCCTGCACGGTATGGGCCATGCGGCTGATGCGTTGTGTGACGGTTTGGTCGTATGCCGCTTCAAACGCCAGGGCCAGGCAGGATCGCATCCGCGTATGCGGGGCGGCTGCGTCCGTCGGGGCCCACCAGGCGCTTGTCTGCCTGTGTTGCTGGATACTCCAGGCCGCTTCGGCGATGTGCCGGGCCTGCGATTCGGCCTGGCAAGCCCAGGCCAGCAGTTCGTAGTGCTGGCAAGTCAGCAGCGTGGCAAATGGTTGGCGCATCTTGTCTTCCCTGTGCTATGCGCTGCAATGCCAGCGCTGGCGCCAGCTTAAGCAGAGGGTGCGACAGGTGGTGACGCCTGTGATGCGACAAGACTTTTTTATGCCCCTACCGCACCCACAGCGCCAGCAGGTTGAACTGCACGTTGGCCAGCACCATCATCAGCACTTGCAGGACGATCAGCGCCACCAGGGGCGACAGGTCTACGCTGCCGACCAGGGGGATGATGCGGCGCAGGGGGCGCAGCACGGGTTCGGACAGCCGCGCCAGGATGGCGGCCACCGGGGCGTGGGGCTGCACCCAGGACAGGATGGCGTGGATCAGCAGGATGCCGATGAAGCCCGTCAGCACCATGCGCAGCAGGCCGAAGGCGGCCAGCAGCGGCACCAGCGTGACGCTGCCCGCCGCGCCGCCGAGCAGCCACAGGACGAGGTAGTGCGCCAGCTCGACCAGCACGGCGCCGAGCAGGCAGGAGGCGTCGATCTTGCCCTTGGGCCGCAGGACGCGGCGCAGCGGCAGGATGAGCCAGTCGGACAGGGCGAACACCAGTTGCCCGACCGGATTGCCGAACGGCACGCGCAACAATTGCATATACAGGCGCAGCAGGCAGGCTCCGGCGACCAAGCCGCTGGCCACTTCCAGTAAAAATTCCAGGATTTGATAAAGCATGGCAGATTTTGTGAAACGATAGCTGTTTGCGATTGAATCTAAACGATTACAGCATCATTCATATCTAAAAATCAATGTTTACAAGCGGAAAAAGCTACTTTTAACATAGCATTTGATCCGCAAGAGTGCCAAGATTAAGCCATGCTTGCCAGCACCGGGCGCAAAAAAATTAGAATCGCTGGCTTTGGCCGGTTTTTTCAGGCCGGGCCTGCCGTCCGTTTCAGTTTCACTTACTCCCTCCCTCAGCCTTCAGCCCTTACGGGCTTGCTTTGCCCCCATGTCCGACAACACCCCCCTTCAGGTGGCCGAACAGGCCGCGCCCCAAGACGAAAACAAACTCATTGCCGAGCGGCGTGAAAAGCTCAAGGCCCTGCGTGCGCAGGCCAAGGCCCAGGGTGTGGCCGCCTTCCCCAACGACTTCAAGCCCGCGCACCGCGCCGCTGCGCTGACCGGGCAATACGCCGAGCTGGACGCCGAGGCGCTGGAGGCGCAGGCCCTTACGGTCAGCGTGGGCGGGCGCATGATGCTCAAGCGCGTGATGGGCAAGGCCAGCTTTGCCACCGTGCAGGACGCCACGGGCCGCATCCAGCTCTACATCACGCGCGATGCCGTGGGGGAAGAGGTGTACGCCGACTTCAAGAAGTGGGACCTGGGCGACATCGTCGGCGCCGAGGGCACGCTGATGAAGACCAAGACGGGCGAGCTGTCCATCAAGGCCACGAAGATTCGCCTGCTGACCAAGAGCCTGCGGCCCATGCCCGACAAGTTCCACGGCATGGCCGACCTGGAGCAGAAGGTGCGCCAGCGCTACGTCGATCTGATGATGAACGAGGACACCCGCGCCCGCTTCATCGCCCGCAGCAAGGCGGTGGCGGGCATCCGCGACTTCATGGTGGAGCATGGTTTCCTGGAAGTGGAAACGCCCATGCTGCACCCCATTCCCGGCGGGGCGAATGCCAAGCCTTTCGTCACGCATCACAACGCGCTCGACCAGGAGATGTACCTGCGCATTGCGCCGGAGCTGTACCTGAAGCGCCTGGTGGTGGGCGGTTTCGAGCGCGTGTTCGAGATCAACCGCAACTTCCGCAACGAAGGGGTGTCGGTGCGCCACAACCCCGAGTTCACGATGATGGAGTTCTACGCCGCGTGGTGGAACTACCGCGATCTGATGGACTACACCGAGCAGCTCATCCGCGACGCGGCCATGAAGGCCGTCGGCACGCTGGCCTGCACCTATGCGGGCAAGCCCGTCGATCTGGCTGCGCCGTTCGAGCGGCTGACGATTCCCCAGGCCATCGTCAAATACACCGACGCGGGCGAGAACGTCACCAACCGCGACTGGCTCATCAACGCCCTGCGCAAGCTGGGCATGAACGAGGAAAAAGACAAGCTCTCCAGCCGCACCCTGGCGGGCCTACAGGTGCTGTACTTCGAGGAAGTGGTCGAGGAAAAGCTCTGGAACCCCACCTTCATCATGGAACACCCGACCGAGATCAGCCCGCTGGCCCGCGCCAACGACGAGCGCCCGGAAGTGACCGAACGCTTCGAGCTGTACATCACCGGGCGCGAGTTCGGCAACGGCTTCTCGGAACTGAATGATGCCGAAGACCAGGTGGAACGCTTCAACGCCCAGGTCGAGGCCAAGGACAGCGGCGACGACGAGGCCATGTATTTCGACCACGACTTCGTGCGGGCGCTGGAATACGGCCTGCCGCCCACCGGCGGCTGCGGCATCGGCATCGACCGGCTGATGATGCTGCTGACCGACAGCGCCAGCATCCGCGACGTAATCCTGTTCCCCGCGCTGCGCCGCGAGCAGCCGTAAGCATGTGAACAGGCTTTAGCCGCAGCGCCGCTTCACTTACCATTTCAGGGCACTCGCGCAGTGCCCTTTTTATTTTTTGCCATGAAACCTCTACAACGCTTGCAACGCTGGCACACCCACCTGCCCGACTGGCTCCAGGAGTGGCTGGACGTGATGGTTCCGCTGCTACAGATCGTGCTGATCGTTTTTTGCGCCTGGCTGCTGCACCGGCTGGTACGCCGTGTGCTGCGCCGCGCCAGCACGCATTACCAGTTGCCGCACGAGCTGCTGATGCCGATCAACGTCGTCATCCGCTGGCTCATCGTCAGCGGGGCGGTGCTGCTGGTGCTGGAGCGCCTGGGCGTCTCGGCCACGGTGCTGTGGTCGGCCTTCACCGGCTTTGCCACGGTGGGCGCGGTGGCGTTCTTCGCGGCCTGGAGCGTGCTGTCCAACCTGTTCTGCGCCTTCCTGATCTTTACGGGCCGCCCGTTCACCGTGGGCGACCATATCGAGCTGCTGGACAACGCCGAAAAGCCCGGCGCCCTGGGCAAGGTGGTGGACATCAACCTGCTCTACACCACCCTGCAGGACGTGACCGAGGCCAACGCCGGTGCCCTGGTGCAAATCCCCAACGCCCTGGTCTTCCAGCGCGTGCTGCGCCGCTGGCGGGTTGGTAGCGAAGTCCCGGCCGGAAAAATGCACAGCCCGGCCAGCAGCGCCCCGCCGCCTACAGCCCTGCCCGTGCCGGGCGGCTCGGCCGCCGGGCGCGACCCGGACGCTGCCGCGCCGCCGGTCTAGCACCTAACTAACGACTAGCGCAGGCGGGTAATCAGGCTGGAGGTATCCCAGCGCCCGCCGCCCTGGGCCTGCACGTCGGCGTAGAACTGATCGACCAGGGCCGTCACCGGCAGGCGGGCGCCGTTGCGCTGCGCTTCCTGCAGCACCAGCCCCAGATCCTTGCGCATCCAATCGACGGCAAAGCCGAAGTTGAACTCGTCGCGCACCATGGTGCCGCCCCGGTTGTCCAGTTGCCAGCTTTGCGCTGCGCCCTTGCCGATGACCTGCAGCGCGGCCTGCATGTCCAACCCGGCTTTCTGGCCGAAGGCAATCGCCTCGGACAGCCCCTGCACCAGCCCGGCAATGCAGATCTGATTGACCATCTTGGTCAGTTGCCCGCTGCCGCTGGGGCCCATCAGCGTCACGGCCCGGGCAAAGCTGTCGATCGCCGGGGCTACGGCCTCGAACGCGGCGGGGTCGCCCCCGCACATCACGGTGAGCTGCCCGTTCTGCGCCCCGGCCTGCCCGCCGGAGACCGGCGCGTCGATAAACGCCGCCCCCTGCGCCTGGGCATTGGCCGCCAGCTGGCGGGCCACTTCCGCCGAGGCGGTGGTGTGATCGACCAGCACGCTGCCGGACCGCATTCCGGCCAGGGCGCCATCGCCACCCAGCACCACGCTGCGCAGGTCGTCGTCGTTGCCCACGCAGGTAAAGACGATGTCCGCCCCCTGGGCAGCTTGGCGCGGCGTGGCGGCGTGGGCCACGCGGCCCGTGGCGGCAAAGGCGGCGGCCCAGTCCTGCGCCTTCTGCGCCGTGCGGTTGAACACCGTCACCGTATGCCCGGCCAGGGCCAGATGCCCGGCCATGGGCCAGCCCATCACGCCCAAGCCGATGAAGGCGACCTTGCGGGCGGTGGTCGGGGCGTAGCTGCGGGGGTTGGTTTGCTGCTGGGCAGTCATGGGAAGCCTTATGGAAGATGGAGGGAAAAAACGGGAATCGGGGCGAGGGCTGCGGAGAGGGTTACATCACCTTGAAATGCTCGGTGCCGGCCATCAGGTCGGACTTGGCCCGCTGGCTGTGCAGCTTGATCTGCAGGCGCAGGTTGTTCACCGAGTCGGCATTGCGCAGCGCGTCTTCATAGGTGATGGCGTTGGCCTCGAACAGGTCGAACAGCGCCTGGTCGAAGGTCTGCATCCCCAGCTCGCGGCTTTTCTGCATGATTTCCTTGATCTCCACCACGTCACCCTTAGCGATCATGTCGGACACCAGCGGGGTGTTGAGCAGCACCTCCAGCGCGGCAATGCGGCCCTTGGTGCCCAGGCGCGGCATCAGGCGCTGCGAGATCATGCCGCGCAGGTTCAGCGACAAGTCCAGCAGCAGCTGCTCGCGCCGCTCTTCGGGGAAGAAGTTCAGGATGCGGTCCAGCGCCTGGTTGGCGCTGTTGGCGTGCAGGGTGGCCATGCACAGGTGGCCGGTTTCGGAGAAGACGATGGCGTGCTCCATCGTTTCGCGGTCGCGGATTTCGCCCATCAGAATCACGTCGGGCGCCTGGCGCAGGGTGTTTTTCAGGGCCGCTTCCCAGCTGTCGGTGTCCAGCCCCACTTCGCGCTGGGTGATGATGCAGTTCTTGTGCGGATGCACGAACTCGATCGGGTCTTCCACCGTGATGATGTGGCCGTGCGAGTTCTGGTTGCGCCAATCGACCATGGCCGCCAGCGAGGTCGATTTGCCCGAGCCGGTTGCGCCCACGAAGATGCACAGCCCGCGCTTGGTCATGGCCACGTCTTTCAGCACCTGTGGCAGGCCGAGCTGGTCGATGGTGGGGATGTCGGCCGGAATCGTCCGCAGCACCATGCCCACGCGCCCCTGCTGGATGAAGGCGTTCACCCGGAAGCGTCCGATCCCGGCGGGGGAGATGGCGAAGTTGCACTCCTTGGTGCGCTCGAACTCGGCCATCTGCCGGTCGCTCATGATGGAACGCGCCAGCGCCATGGTGTGGTTGGCCGACAGCGGCTGCTGCGACACCCGGGCCACCGCGCCATCGACCTTGATCGCGGGCGGAAACTCCGCCGTCAGGAACAGGTCGCTGCCCTTGCGGTTGACCATCAGCTGCAGCAGGTCGTTGATGAATTTACTGGCCTGATCGCGTTCCATATGCCAAGCGTCCCTTCAAAAGAAAAATTTTTTGCACCGCGTTTGCCGGTTGGCCTTACCCGGGGAAGTTTTCCGGCGTCTTGGCCTTGGAGCGGGCCTCGGCGGCGCTGACGAGGTTGCGGCGCACCAGCTCGGTCAGGTTCTGGTCGAGCGTCTGCATGCCGAAGTTCGAGCCGGTCTGGATGGCCGAATACATCTGCGCCACCTTGGCCTCGCGGATCAGGTTGCGGATGGCGCTGGTGCCGATCATGATCTCGTGCGCGGCCACGCGGCCATTGCCGTCCTTGGTCTTGCACAGGGTCTGCGAAATCACCGCCTGCAGCGATTCGGAGAGCATGGCCCGCACCATTTCCTTCTCTTCTGCCGGGAAGACGTCGATAATCCGGTCGATGGTTTTGGCGGCGCTGGAGGTGTGCAGCGTGCCGAACACCAGGTGGCCGGTTTCGGCGGCCGTCATCGCCAGACGGATGGTTTCCAGGTCGCGCATTTCCCCCACCAGGATGCAGTCCGGGTCTTCGCGCAGGGCCGAGCGCAGCGCGGCGGAGAAGGTCTTGGTCATCGGCCCCACCTCACGCTGGTTCACCAGGCATTTTTTCGACTGGTGGACGAATTCGATCGGGTCTTCCACCGTCAGGATGTGCCCCTGCTCGTTGCTGTTGAGGTAGTCGATCATGGCCGCCAGGGTGGTCGATTTGCCGGAACCCGTCGGGCCGGTGACCAGCACCAGGCCGCGCGGTTTCAGGGCCAGGTCGGCAAAAATCTTGGGCGCGTTCAAATCCTCCAGCGTCAGGATTTTGCTGGGAATGGTACGGAACACCGCCGCCGCGCCCCGGTACTGGTTGAAGGCGTTCACCCGGAAGCGGGCCAGCCCGGCGATCTCGAAGGAGAAGTCCACCTCCAGGTCTTCCTCGTAGGCCTTGCGCTGGCCGTCGGTCATGATGTCGTACACCATGCTGTGCACCGTCTTGTGGTCCAGCGGATCGACGTTGATGCGCCGCACGTCGCCATGCACGCGGATCATGGGTGGCAGCCCGGCGGACAAGTGCAAGTCCGAAGCTTTGTTTTTCACGCCGAAGGCCAGCAAACTCGTGATGTCCACGTGATTTCTCCTTATCAGGTTTGGTACGCTCGCAGGGATTATGACCACGATTGCCGACCAGCTTCACCACGTCCAGGCGCAAATTGCCGCCGCTGCCGCGCAGGCAGGCCGCCCGCCCGCAGCAGTGCGGCTGCTGGCCGTCTCCAAGACCTTCCCCGCCGCCGCCGTGCGCGAAGCCGCCCTGGCCGGACAGCGCGATTTCGGCGAAAACTACCTCCAGGAAGGCGTGGAAAAAATCGCCGCCCTGCGGGCCATGACCGACATTGCGCCGCTGATCCCACCGCTCACCTGGCACTGCATCGGCCCCATCCAGAGCAACAAAACCCGGCTGGTGGCGGAACACTTCGACTGGGCGCACACCATCGACCGCCTGAAGATCGCCCAGCGCCTGTCCGACCAGCGCCCGGCGCACCTGCCGCCGCTGCAGGTGTGCCTGCAGGTGAACGTGGACGGCGGCGCCACCAAGGCCGGCTGCACCCCTGCCGAAGCCGCCGAACTGGCCCAGGCCATCGCCCGCCTGCCGCGCCTGCAGCTGCGCGGCGTGATGAGCATCCCCGACCCGCAGCCCGATGCCGCCGCCATGCTGGCCGTGCATCGGCAGGTGGTGGCCGTGTTCGACGCCCTGCGCCGCCTGCCGGGGCTGGACGGCCTGGATACCGTCAGCCTGGGCATGACCGCCGACATGGACAGCGCCATTGCCGCCGGCAGCACCCTGGTGCGCGTGGGCAGCGGCATTTTCGGCGCCCGCGACTATTCCGGGCGGGCATGACTTTTTCCCCTCGCGCCACGCGCATTGATTCCAACGAAAGCTCTCAGCCCATGAAAAAACTTTTGCATCTGGCCGCAGCCGCCGCGCTGCTGACCGCCAGCGCCGCCCAGGCCGCCCCCGAAACCACCGCCAGCGGTCTGGTGTTTGAAACCATCACCCAGGGCAGCGGCCCCAGCCCCAGGGCCAGCGACATGGTGCAGGTGCATTACCGGGGCTGGCTGCCGGGCAGCGACAAGGATTTCGACAGCTCGATCGCCCGGGGCCAGCCCGCCGTGTTCGGGCTGGACATGGTCATCCCCTGCTGGACGGAAGCGGTGCAGAAGATGAAAGTCGGCGGCAAGGCCAGGCTGACCTGCCCGCCCGCCATCGCCTACGGCAGCCGGGGTGCGGGCGGGGTGATTCCGCCCAATGCGACGCTGAACTTCGAAGTGGAGCTGCTGGGCATCGGCAAGCCCTGAGAATCACTTTCCATTAAAAAAAGAGCTTCTTCCGCTTGGTATTGCTGGATTTCAGAGTGTTTTATCCTTGAAATCCAATCAATACCAGCGCAAGAAGCTCTTTTTATAAGAGCGTGCCTGCCCGCCTCAATCCGGCAGGCTGTCCCAGTCCAGAATCACCTTGCCGCTCTGGCCGGAGAGCATGGCGTCGAACCCGGCCTCGAAATCTTCCACCGCAAAGCGGTGCGTGACGATGGGGCTCAAGTCCAGCCCGCTTTGCAGCATGGCGACCATCTTGTACCAGGTCTCGAACATCTCGCGGCCATAGATGCCCTTGATTTCCAGCCCCTTGAAGATCACCTGGTTCCAGTCGATGGCGGTGTTGGCGGGCGGAATGCCCAGCAGCGCGATCTTGCCGCCGTGGTTCATGTGTTCCAGCATGGCGGTGAAGGCGGTGGGCACGCCGGACATTTCCAGGCCCACGTCGAAGCCCTCGCTCATGTGCAAATCTTCCATCACGCCGCGCAGGCTTTCGCGGCTGACGTTGACGGCCCGGGTTGCGCCCATTTTGCGGGCCAGCTCCAGGCGGTAGTCGTTCACATCGGTGATGACGACGTTGCGTGCCCCGACGTGGCGGGCAATGGCCACGGCCATGATGCCGATGGGGCCGGCGCCGGTGATCAGCACGTCCTCGCCCACCAGATCGAAGGACAGCGCCGTGTGCGTGGCGTTGCCGAAGGGGTCGAAGATGGCGGCCAGCTCGTCGGAAATGCCGTGCGGAATCTTGAAGGCGTTGAAGGCCGGTATCACCAGATACTGCGCAAACGCGCCGGGCCGGTTCACGCCCACGCCGACGGTGTTGCGGCACAGGTGGCGGCGGCCCGCACGGCAGTTGCGGCAGAAGCCGCAGGTGATGTGCCCCTCGCCGGAAACCCGGTCGCCCACCTGGAAGCCGCGCACTTCCTGGCCCAGGGCGACGATCTCGCCCACGTATTCGTGGCCGACGTGCATGGGCACGGGGATGGTTTTCTGCGCCCAGTCGTCCCACTTCCAGATGTGGATGTCGGTGCCGCAGATGGCGGTTTTGCGGATTTTGATCAGAACGTCGTTGGGGCCGACGTCCGGTTTCTCAACCTCGGTCAGCGTCAGGCCGACGGCGGGCTGGAGTTTGGCCAGTGCTTTCATGGGGCGATCCTTGGGGCGTGTTCAATGTCGGATGGCGCCGATGGCCTTGCCGGCCTTGGCAAAGGCGGCCACGGCGCGGTCGATCTGCTCCGGGGTATGCGCCGCGCTCATCTGCGTGCGGATGCGTGCCTGCCCCTTGGGCACGACGGGGAACGAGAAGCCGATGACGTAGATGCCGTCGGCCAGCAGCGCGTCGGCCATGCGCGAGGCGGTCTGCGCGTCGCCCAGCATGACGGGGATGATGGGGTGATCCTTGCCTGCCAGGGTGAAGCCCAGGGCGCCCATCGCACGGCGGAAATGCTCGCCGTTGTCGCGCACGCGCTGGCGCAGCGCTGCGCCTTCGGCGCTGGCCAGCAGCTCCAGCACTTGCAGCGACGCGGCGGCAATCGACGGCGCCAGGGTGTTGGAAAACAGATAGGGACGCGAGCGCTGGCGCAGCAGCTCGATAATTTCCTTGCGGCCCGAGGTGTAGCCGCCGGATGCGCCGCCCAGCGCCTTGCCCAGCGTGCCGGTGATGATGTCCACGCGCCCTTCCACCCCGCAATACTGCGGCGTGCCCCGGCCATCGGCGCCGACGAAGCCGACGGCGTGTGAATCGTCCACCATCACCAGGGCGCCGTATTTGTCGGCCAGATCGCAGATGGAGCGCAGGTCGGCAATGATGCCGTCCATCGAGAAAACGCCGTCCGTGGCAATCAGCTTGAAGCGTGCGCCTGCGGCATCGGCGGCCTGCAATTGCGCTTCCAGGTCGGCCATGTCGTTGTTGTTGTAGCGCAAGCGCCGGGCCTTGCTCAGGCGCACGCCGTCGATGATGGAGGCGTGGTTGAGCGCGTCGGAGATGATGGCGTCCTCCTCGGTCAGCAGCGTCTCGAACAGGCCGCCGTTGGCGTCGAAGCAACTGCCGTAGAGGATGGTGTCCTCGGTGCCCAGGAAGCCGGAAATCGCCGCCTCCAGCGCCTTGTGGACCGACTGGGTGCCGCAGATGAAGCGCACCGAGGCCATGCCGAAGCCGTAGCGCTCCAGCCCGTCCTGCGCCGCCCGCAGCAGCCGCGCATCGTCGGCCAGGCCCAGGTAGTTGTTGGCGCAGAAGTTCAGCACGTCCGCCCCGTCGGCCAGCTGGATGCGGGCCGCCTGCGGGCTGGCGATGACGCGCTCGGCCTTGTAGAAGCCATCGGCACGGATGTGGTCGAGGGTGGTACTCAAATGGGCCAGAAAGCGTTCACGCATGGGATGCTCCTTGTCCTTATTCGCCCAGGTAAGCCGCCCGCACCTTGGGGTCGTGCAGCAGTTCGCCGGCCGGGCCTTGCAGGGTCAGCTCGCCGGACTCCAGCACGTAGCCGCGCTGGCTTACTTCCAGGGCCAGGCGGGCGTTCTGCTCGATCAGCAGAATCGTCACGCCCTGCCTGGAGATGTCCTCGATCACCTCGAAGATTTTGTCCACCATGATCGGGGCCAGCCCCATCGTCGGCTCGTCCAGCAGCAGCAGTTGCGGCCGGGACAGAATGGCGCGGCCCATGGCCAGCATCTGCTGCTCGCCGCCGGAGAGCGTGCCTGCGGTTTGCAGGCGGCGCTCGGCCAGGCGCGGGAAGCGCTGGTAGACCTGTTCCAGTTCCTGGGCGACGTTGATCGCGTCCTTGCGGCTGTAGGAACCCATGTGCAGGTTTTCCTCGATGGTCAGCTGCGGGAAGATGCCGCGCCCTTCGGGCACCATCACCAGCCCCTGGCGCACCATGGCGTGTACGGGCTGGCCGGCCAGACTGTGGCCCTTGTAGTGGATGGCGCCGGCGGCCAGCGGCACCAGACCGCAGATGGCCCGCAGCGTGGTGCTTTTGCCCGCGCCGTTGGCGCCGATGAGGGCCACCAGTTCGCCGGGCTGCACGTGCAGGTTCAGGTGGCGCACGGCACGGATGCCGCCGTAGGCAACGTCGATGCCGCGAATGTCGAGCATGGGAGTTTGGGCCTGGGTGTTGGTATTGGCCTGGGCTTCGGTCATGGCGCGGCGCTTTCTTCTGGCGGGTTGTCGGTGGCGGCGGCAGGCGGCGGCTGCAGGTCTTGCGCCGCGCCCTTGCCCAGATAGGCTTCGATCACGCGCGGGTCGCTCTGCACCTCGTGCGGCAGGCCGTAGGACAGCACCTGCCCGTACTCCAGCGCCAGCACGCGGTCGCACATGTTCATGACCAGCTTCATGTCATGCTCGATCAGCAGCACGGTGATGCCGTCGTCGCGGATTTTTTCGATCAGCGCCCGCAGCACCACCGTCTCCGACGGATTCATGCCCGCCGCCGGTTCGTCCAGCGCCAGCAGCGCCGGGCCGGTGGCCAGGGCGCGGGCGATTTCCAGGCGGCGCTGGTCGCCGTAGGACAGGGACGAGGCCACCTCGTTGGCGACGTGGCCGATGCCCACGTACTCCAGCAGCTCCAGGGCGCGGGCCTCGGTGCGGGCCTCTTCCTCGCGGGTGGCCTTGTTGCGCACCACCGCGCCCCACAGGCCGGCCTTGGTGCGCAGGTGCTGGCCGATCATCACGTTCTCCAGCGCCGTCAGCGCGGCGAACAGGCGGATGTTCTGGAACGTCCGCGCCAGCCCCTGCTCGGCGATCTGGTGGGGCTTGAGCCGGGTCAGCTCCACGCCCTGGAAGTTGCAGCTCCCGGATTCGGGGATGTACAGCGCCGTCATCACGTTGAACAGCGTCGTCTTGCCCGCGCCGTTGGGGCCGATGAGGCCGAAGATTTCGCCCTTGCGGATCTCGAAGCTCACGTCCTTCAGGGCCTGCAGGCCGCCGAAGCGCTTGCTCAAGCCCTTGGCAATCAGCAAGGGTTCGCCGGTTTTTAAGGTCAATGCGGGGACGCTCATGCCTGCTGCTCCTTGCCACGGTTGAGTTCACGCTTGCGGGTCTGCGAAGGCCACAGCCCTTCGGGCCGGAAAATCATGACGGCAACCAGCGCCACGCCGAACAGCAACATGCGGATGGCGTCGGGGTCGATCAGCACTTCGCCGAACAGCGTCTCCTGGATGGGCACCACCACGTTGCGCAGCACCTCGGGGAAGATGGACAGCAGCAGCGCCCCGGCCACCACGCCCGGCACATGGCCCATGCCGCCCAGCACCACCATGCACAGGATGGCGATGGACTCGCTCAGGCCGAAGCTCTCGGGGCTGACGAAGCCCTGCATCGAGGCAAACAGGCACCCGGCCACGCCGCCAAAGCTGGCACCCATGCCGAAGGCCATCAGCTTGATGCTGCGGGTGTTGATGCCCATGGCCTTGGCGGCCACCTCGTCCTCGCGCACGGCTTCCCAGGCGCGGCCCACGCGGGAGTTTTGCAGGCGGATGCAGACGAAGATGATGAGAATCACCAGCGCCATCAGCAGGTAGTAGTACTTTTCCGGCCCGGTGATGCGGAAGCCGAAAATGGTTTCGGGCCGGCCCAGCGCCCACTCGCCCACCTTGAAGGTGTCGATGCGGTTGATGCCCTGGGGGCCGTTGGTGATGTTCACCGGCGCATCCAGGTTGTTCATGAAGATGCGGATGATCTCGCCAAAGCCCAGCGTCACGATGGCCAGGTAGTCCCCGCGCAGCTTCAGCACCGGAAAGCCCAGCGCAATCCCCGCTGCCGCCGCCAGCGCCACCCCGATGGGCAGCACGATCCAGAACGGCAGGTGCAGGTCGAAGTGCGGCGAAGCCAGCAGCGCCCACACATACGCGCCCACGGCGTAGAAGGCGATGTAGCCCAGGTCGAGCAGCCCGGCAAAGCCGACGACGATGTTCAGCCCCAGGGCCAGCATCACGTACAGCAGGGCAAAGTTCAGGATGCGGATCCAGCCCTGCCCGGCGGTTGCGCCCAGCAGGAAGGGCAGCGCCAGCAGCACCGCGCCGATGGCAAAGGCGCCCAGCCAGACTTTGGCCGGGGTGCGGTTCCTGGAAGTGGAAACGGAAGTAGAAGTGGTGTGGTTCATGCGCGGTCTCCCGAACGTTCACCCAGGAGGCCCGAGGGGCGGAAGATCAGCACGACCACCAATACGATGAAGCTGAACACGTCCTGGTAATGGCTGCCGAACACGCCGTTGGTCAGGTTGCCGACGTAGCCGGAGCCCAGCGCCTCGATCAGCCCCAGCAGCAGGCCGCCGAGCATGGCGCCGCCCAGGTTGCCGATGCCGCCCAGCACGGCGGCGGTGAAGGCTTTCAGGCCCAGCATGAAGCCCATGGTGTACTGGGCCACGCCGTAGTAGCTGGCGATCATCACGCCCGCCACGGCCGCCAGGGCCGAGCCGACCAGGAAGGCTGCCGAGATGACGGTGTTGATGTTCACCCCCATCAGCCCCGCCACCTCGCGGTTCTGGGCCGTGGCCCGCATGGCCATGCCCAGGCGGGTTTTATGCACCAGCAGCAGCAGCGCCACCATGATGAGGGCCGAGCCGAGCATGATCGCCAGTTGCAGCATGCTCAGGCGGGCATCGCCGATCTGCAGCACCGAAGGCTCGATGATGTGCGGGAAATTCAGGTAGTTGCGGCCCCAGAACATCATGGCGACGTTCTGGATGATGATGGACACGCCGATGGCCGTGATCAGCGCCGCCAGCCGGGGCGCACGGCGCAACGGGCGGTAGGCGATGCGCTCGGCCGTCCAGCCCAGCGCCATGCACACGGGGATCGACACCACCAGCGCTGCGCCGATGGCCACGAAAACGGAAACGTCACCATAGTGGCCGACCAGCGCCAGCACGACGCTGGTGGCGATCATGGCGCCGACCATGACCACGTCGCCATGGGCGAAGTTGATCAGGCCGATGATGCCGTAGACCATGGTGTAGCCCAACGCCACCAGCGCATACACGCTGCCGGCAGTCAGGCCGTTGATGATTTGTTGCAGAAAAATATCCATGACGGTCGCGCCGTGCGGCGTGGGCAGTCGGGGGAAAAATGGACTTGGCCGAGGGCGTGCAGGCACGCGCTCACAACAAGTCCGAAGAAATTGCGGCACTGCCGCAACCGGCTCTGCGTTCAAGCAGAGAGAAAGCCGCCACGGCCCCGGAACGCTGTTCGCAGGGCCGCGACAAGGCCATTACGGATTACTTGCCCGAATCGACGATGGTCTTGACCTCTTCCCACTTGCCGCCCTTGACGGTGTAGATGGTCACGGACACTTCGTTCAGGTCGCCATTCTTGTCGTAGCTGATGTTGGTGCTGGTGGCGCCGCTGCGCTTCAGACCGGCCAGCTTGGGCAGGTATTTGTCGGCCTTGGTCGAACCGGCCTGCTCCATGGCGGTGATCATGTTCCAGGCACCGTCGTAGGCGTAGGGGGCGTACACGCCCGGGTCCACCTTGAAGCGGGCCTTGTAGGCAGCGGCGAACTTCTCGCCCTGGGCCATGGTTTTCAGCGGCACGCCGGCCAGCGAGGCGTAGGTGCCGTTGGCGGCTTCACCGGCCAGTTTCAGGAAGGTGTCGCTGCGCGTCATTTCGCCGGACACCAGGGGCTGGGTGATGCCCAGGGTCTGCATCTGGCGGCGCATCGGGCCGGATTGCGCGTCCAGGCCGCCGAAGAAGATGGCGTCTGCGCCCTTGGCCTTGATGCTGGTCAGGATGGCGGTGAAGTCGGTGGCCTTGTCGGTGGTGTATTCACGCGCCACGATGGTGCCGCCTGCCCGCTTCACGGCGGCGATCACCTGGTCGGTCAGCCCCTGGCCGTAGGCGGTGCGGTCGTCGATCACGGCCACTTTCTTGGCTTTGAGGTCGTTGACGATGAACACGCCCACGGCAGCGCCCTGCTGGGTGTCGCTGGTCATCATGCGGAAGGTGGTGTCATAGCCTTGCAGCGTGTATTCGGGCGAGGTCGCCATGGCGATCTGGGGGATGCCCGCGTCGTTGTAGACGCTCGAAGCGGGGATGGTGGTGCCCGAGTTGAAGTGGCCCAACATGCCATGCACCTTGGCATCGGCAATCTGCTGCGCCACCTGCACGGCGGTGCGCGGGTCGGCCTGGTCGTCCTTGGACACCAGCACGAACTTGGCCGTGTCGCCATCCAGCTTGATGCCCTTGGCGTTGGCCTCTTCCAGCGCCAGCGTCAGGCCGTTGCGCATGTCTTCGCCGTAGTGGGCCTGGGGGCCGGTCAGCGGCGCGGCAAAACCCAGGCGCACGGTGGTTTCTGCGTGGGCGGCGCTCATCAGGCCGCCAAAGGCGCAGGCCAGGGCCGCACTGGTGGCCAGGGTCTTGAAGGATGGAGAGGTTTTCATGCTGGTTGCTCCTTGGTTGGTGTGGGGAAAGGGAAGGGAAAAGGGACTGTAGAAAGGTCGCAGGTAACCGCAAAGACGGGTTTAACCCACCATCATCAGACTGGCGTTGCCGCCCGCTGCCGTGGTGTTGGTGCTGATGCTCACTTCGCGCAGCAGGCGCTCGGGGCGGTAGCGCTCGCCGCTGCGGATTTCTTCGGTGGTCAGGCCCTGGGCCAGCAGCAGCGGCCCCGGGCGGGCGCTGAACTGTTGCTGCAAAGGCAGCAGGGCATCGGTATCGCTTTCGACCAGGGCGGCCTGCAGGGGCAGTTGCGCCCATTGCTGCGCCGTGGCCCATTGCAGGGCCGCCTGCTGCGCCGCCGGCGCCTGCTGCTGCCACTGGGCCACCAGGGTGCGCAGCGCCGGGCTGTCGGCCAGCAGCATGGTGTTGCCCGTGGCCTGGCAGGCCTGCCATTGGGCCTGCAGGCCGTCCACGGTCAGCGGCAGGCAGGCGACCGGGCCACGCGGCTGCAGGCCGTATTGATTGGTTTCGCCCGTGGGGCCGTCCAGCAGCACCTGCTGCCCGGCGGCCAGCGGCAACTGCTGCGTGCCCCGGGCCGTGACGACGGGCACCTGCGCCAGTACCGGCGCCTGCGCCAGCAGGCGCAGCAGGTACAGCGGCCCGCCCGCCTTGGGGCCGGTGCCCGAAAGCCCTTCGCCGCCAAACGGCTGCACGCCCACCACGGCGCCGACGATGTTGCGGTTCACGTAGATATTGCCGGCCTGCACGCGCTGCGAGACGTGGGCCACAGTTTCGTCCAGGCGCGTATGCACGCCGAAGGTCAGGCCGAAGCCCAGGGCGTTGATCTGCTCCAGCAGGGCGTCCACATCCTTGCGGGCGTAGCGCAGCACGTGCAGCACGGGGCCGAAGACTTCGCGCCGCAGGTCGGCCACCCGGCCCACCTCGATCAGCGTGGGGGCGACGAAGTGGCCGTGGCGGCACTCGGCGGGCAGCGTCAGGCGCGTGACGGCATGGCCCTGGCTGCGCATGTGGTCGATATAGCTTTCGATGTCGGCCCGGGCCTGGGCGTCGATCACCGGGCCGACGTCGGTTGCCAGCTGGTCGGGGTTGCCCACGCGCAGCTCCTGCATGGCGCCGCGCAGCATGTGCAGTACGTGGTCGGCGCTGTCTTCCTGCAGGCACAGCAGGCGCAGGGCCGAGCAGCGCTGGCCCGCCGAGTCGTAAGCCGAGGCCAGCACGTCGCCCACCACCTGCTCCGGCAGGGCGGACGAATCGACCACCAGGGCGTTGATGCCGCCGGTTTCCGCAATCAGCGGCACCGGCTTGCCGTCGCGACCCAGGCGCTGGGCCAGACGGCGGTGAATGTGCTGCGCCACGGGGTGCGAGCCGGTGAACACCACGCCGTCGGTGCCCGGGTGGCTGACCAGGGCCTCGCCCACCGTTTCGCCCTCGCCCGGCAGCAATTGCAGGGCGTGGGCCGGAATGCCCGCCTGATGCAGCAGGGCCACGGCCTGCGCGGCGACCAGATTGGTCTGCTCCGCAGGCTTGGCGATGACCACGTTGCCCGCCGCCAGCGCGGCAGCGATCTGGCCGGTGAAGATGGCCAGCGGAAAATTCCAGGGGCTGATGCACACCACCACGCCCAGGGGGCGGTGGCTGCCGTTGTTCAGCAGCAGGCGGGCCTGCTCGGCGTAGTAGCGCAGAAAGTCGATGGCCTCGCGCACTTCGGCAATGGCATTGGGCAGGGTCTTGCCCGCTTCGCGGCACAGCAGGCCCAGCAGCGGCTGCAGCCGCGCCTGCAACAGGTCGGCGGCGCGGTGCAGAGCTTCGGCCCGGGCGTCCACCGGCGTGGCGGGCCAGATCAGGGCGGCGTGCTGCGCCTGCGCCATGGCCTGGGCCACGGCGTCGGCATCGGCCAGCCGCACTTCGCCCAGCACGTCCTGGGCATTGGCCGGGTTGCAAACCGCCTGGGCATTCGACGGCGTACCGCAGGCAGGCTGGGCCGTCAGCGGCGTGACGCTGCCCAGCAGCGCCGCCGACAGCGAGGCCAGACGCTGCTCGTTGCTCAGGTCCAGCCCGGCGGAATTGCTGCGCCCCTGGGCGGCATACAGGGCCACGGGGGCCGGAATCAGGTCGTGCGGGCGGCCCAGCGGCAGCAGCGCCTGGGCAGCGGCCACCGGGTCGGCCACCAGCTCGGCGATGGCGATGCGCTCATCGCCGATCTGATGCACGAAGGAGCTGTTCGCGCCGTTTTCCAGCAGACGGCGCACCAGATAGGCCAGCAGGGTTTCGTGCGTGCCCACCGGGGCGTAGATGCGGCAGGGGCGGGCCAGCTTGCCCTGGGCGGTGTCGCCCACCACTTCCTCGTACAGGCCCTCGCCCATGCCGTGCAGGCATTGAAACTCGTACTGGCCCCGGTAGTAGTTGTTGCCCGCCATATGGTAGATGCTGGCCAGCGTGTGGGCGTTGTGCGTGGCGAACTGGGGGAAGACCGCCTCGGGCGCCTCCAGCAGCTTGCGGGCGCAGGCCAGATAGGACACGTCGGTATGGATCTTGCGGGTGTAGACCGGGTAGTCCTCCAGCCCGTCCACCTGGGCGCGTTTGATCTCGCTGTCCCAGTACGCACCCTTGACCAGCCGCACCATCAGGCGGTGCTTGCTGCGCCGGGCCAGATCGATGATCCAGTCCAGCACGAAGAAGGCGCGGCGCTGGTAGGCCTGCACCACGAAGCCGATGCCGTTCCAGCCCGCCAGCGTGGGCGCAAAGCACAGCTGCTCCAGCAGGTCGAGCGAGATCTCCAGGCGGTCGGCCTCCTCGGCGTCGATGTTCAGGCCGATGTCGTACTGCCGGGCCAGCTCGGCCAGTTGCAGCAGGCGCGGGTACAGCTCCTGCATCACGCGCTCGCGCTGGGCGCGGCTGTAGCGCGGGTGCAGGGCCGACAGCTTGATGGAAATGCCCGGCCCCTCGTAAATGCCGCGCCCCTGCGCCGCATGGCCGATGGCGTGGATGGCCTGCTCGTAGGCCTGCAGGTAGCGCTGCGCGTCGGCCTCGGTCGTGGCGGCCTCGCCCAGCATGTCGTAGGAGTAGCGAAAGCCCTTTTCTTCCAGCTTGCGGCTGTTGGCCAGCGCAGCGGCAATCGTCTGGCCGGTGACGAACTGCTCGCCCATCATGCGCATGGCGGTGTTCACGCCCTGGCGGATCAGCGGCTCGCCGCCCCGGGCAATCAGCCGCGTCAGGGCGCCGCCCAGCTTCTGTTCACTATGCACGCCCACCAGCTTGCCGGTAATCATCAGCCCCCAGGTGGCGGCATTGACGAACAGGCTGGGCGAATCGGTATGCGCCCGCCAGTCGCCCTTGCTCACCTTGTCGCGGATCAGCGCATCGCGTGTGGCGCGGTCGGGGATGCGCAGCAGCGCCTCGGCCAGACACATCAGCGCCACCCCTTCCTGGCTGGACAGCGAATACTCCTGCACCAGCGCTTCCACGCCCGAGGTCTTTTTCTGGCGCTTGCCACGCAGCGCCTGCACCAGCCGCGTGGCCAGGGCCTGCACCTCCTGGGGCTGGGCACTGGCGGCAAAGGCCATCAGCAGTGGCAGGCATTCGGTTTCCGGGCGGCGGTAGGCGGCGGTAATGGCAGCCCGCAGCACGCTTTGCGGCTGCACGTCCTGGGCCAGGGCATAGAACGGGGTGTAGACGGGCTGGTTATCCACCAGGGTTTCGGGTTCTACCGGTTCACCCACGGGGTTTACCGCAACGAGGTGCTGCAGCTCCGGCAGCGGTTTACCTTGCTCGATGGCATCCAGGTAGCTGTGCAGCGCCTGCTTGTGCAACCAATGGGGCGTGCAGCCCAGTTGCTGGGCTGCCGCCTTGAGCCGGTCACGCATCAGCTCGTCTACCTTGATGCCGATGGTTGTTGTTGCCATATTCCGCCTAGCTCCCTGAAGAACCTGCACACCGTTTGAAAAAGTGGCGCGATTCTAGGGAGGTGTAACCAGACCAGGTATTGGGGTTTTCCTATCCCCATCGTCGGTTAACCCACACCAGGGAAACAGAGCAGAAATGCCGCAGAAAACCAAAAACAAGAGCATTTACCGATTGTTATCACTTGTTTTCATAGATAAATCTATCTGAAATACATATATATCCATCGGAAGAAGCAATACTTTCAGGAGCAAAACCATCTCATCCCGCAGCCATTCGCGCATGGCCCATGTAAAGAGCATGTGAACTTAATTTAGAATCGTTCTTGTTATCTTTACTGAAAAACGGAGAGCAGAGAATGCCAACACATTCGGCACGCAGGTTGCGCCCCAACCTGATCGTTCTGGCCTTGCTGGCGGCCAGCGGCAGCAGTTCCATCCTGGCCCAAACCACGGGGGATGCGACCCTGCCCCAGGTCACGGTACGCGACAAATACGAGCGCGAAGACCTGCCCACCCTGGCCCCGGGCCGCAAGGCGGCCAAGGGCGCCCGCCTGGGCATTCTGGGCGCCACGTCCATCGTCGATGCCCCCGTACATGTGAACGCCTACACACGCGAGCTGGCCGAAGACTGGTCGGCCCTGACGCTGCAGGACGTGCTGGAGAACGACTCCGCCATCGTCTTCACCACCAACAAGAACCACCTGCTGCAGAACTTCAACCTGCGCGGCCTGGACATGACGGCGATGGACATCGCCACCAACGGCCTGTACGGCATTGCCCCGGCCAACTCGGTGCCCATCGAAATGTTCGAGCGCGTGGAAGTGCTGCGCGGCCCGAACGTGCTGCTGTCGGGGATGCCGCCGCTGTCCAGCGTGGCGGGCACCGTCAATATGGTGACCAAGCGGGCACTGGCCCAGCCGATGGCGGAAATGACCTTCACCTACGGTTCGCACTCCTACGGCCAGGTGCATGTCGATCTGGGCCAGCGCTTCGGCAAGGAACAGCGCCTGGGCCTGCGCTTCAACGGCGTCTATGGCGACGGCGAGATGGGCGCCAAGGACGAGAAGCAAAAACGCCAGGTGGCCGCGCTGGGCCTGGACTACCTGGGCGACCGGGCACGCTTCTCCCTGGACGTGTACAGCAGCGTGAACAAGATCGACGGCGGCAGCCCCGGCATGTTCAACTTCCTCGGTATCAACAAACGTCCCGACGGGAGTTATCAGATTCCCGGTGTGAGCTATCTGCTCGACCCACCGAAGGGCGACACCAACATGTTCCGTGGCACCCACGGCGAATACGACAACAGCGGCCTGCTGGCGCGTGCCGAGTTCGACTTCACTGAAAACTGGCAGGGGTATCTGGCCGTCGGCGGCTCCGAGGCCGAAGGCAAGGGCCTGCTGTTCGGCACCCGCGCCGTCGTCACCGATGCGGACGGCACCACGCGCGGCGCGATCTACAACGTCCATACCCAGTCCGAGCGCCGCACCGCCGAGGCCGGGGTGATCGGCAAGTTCGCCACCGGCAGCGTGCAGCACCGCCTGCAACTGTCGGCCAACATCCTCAAGCACAAGGAAGGCTCGTACAACACGGCCTGCGCCTACTGCTACACCACCAACATGTACGACCCGGTAACGCCGGTCTTCCCCGCCGCACCGGCCTGGAAGGGCTACACCACGGAGAACGAGTTCCGCTCGCTGGCCGTGGCCGACACCATGGGCTTTGCCAACGACAAGGTGCAGCTGACCGTGGGCGGGCGCCACCAGACCGTCAAAACCCCGCTGGTAAGCGGCAAGGACTCCAACTACAGCGAAAGCCGCTTCTCGCCCATGCTGGCGGCGGTGGTGCGCCCCTGGGGCGAGAACATTACGCTGTTCGGCAACTACACCGAAGGGCTGGAGCCGGGCCAGGTGGTGGGCGTCGGCTATGCCAACACCGGCGAAGCCCTGCCGCCCAAGGTCACCAAGCAGATGGAGCTGGGCCTGAAGCTGCAGGCCGGCGAGCTGACGCACACCTTCAGCACCTATGAGATCAAGCGCCCCTCCTTCATCGCCGACAGCGCCAACAACTACACCTCCGACGGCGAACAGCGCCTGCGCGGCCTGGAGTGGAGCGTGTTCGGCAACCTGACCAGGACGATCTCCCTGCTGGGCGGCATCACCCACATCAAGTCCGAGCAGCGCAACACCGGCAAGGACACCTTCGGCGTGCCCGAGTGGCGTGCCCGCATCGGCCTGGACTGGGCAACCCCCGTGCAGGGCCTGAAGGTGGGTGGCCGCATCATCCACACCAGCTCGCAATGGGTCGACTCGGGCAACGTGCTGCGTGCCCCGTCCTGGAACCGCCTGGACCTGAACGCCAGCTACGCCACCAAGATCGCCAACACCCCCGTGCGCTTCAACGCCAGCATGGAGAACGCGGCCAACAAGCGCTACTGGATCGGCACGTTTGGCGACGGTTTCGTGATGCCCGGTGCGCCGCGCACCTTCAAGCTCTCCAGCACCATCTCGTTCTGATGCGTGACCAGGGCTGACGCCTGAGAACGTGTTCCGGGCCGTCAGCCTTCCTGCCTCCAGCCGCACCCCAGCCGTTCGGCTGGAGGTATTGCCTTTCATGCCATTGCTGTCCGTTATGCCCCTGTTCACCCTTCTCGGCCTGCTGGCCGCCACCCTGGCGGGCCTGTGCCTGTATGCCGCCTCGCCCCACCAGCGCCTGTGGGCCACCAACTGGCCGCAACGGCCTGCCCGTCTGGCCAGCGCCGCCCTGTTCCTGGCTAGCTGGCTGGCCTTTGCCCAGGACATGCAGCGGCTGACGGCCACCTTCATGTTCTGCACCATGCTGATGCTGGTGCTGGTTGTCTGGCCTTATATCGGAGCGTTACTGCATGTCCGCCGTACCCGCTGAATCTGCCCAATCCCCTGCATCCCGGCCCGCCGGGCGCACGCCGTCCGTGCCCATCCGCGCGGACTGGCTCTCGAAAACCCTGGCCGGGCTGGTGCTGGGCCTGACGCTGGCGCTGACGGCCAGCGCCATCCTGATGGTGCCGCTGGCCGATCTGCCCCTGGCCGTCAGCGGCCAGCTCGCCATGTGGCTGGTGCCGCCGGTCTGGCTGGGCACGCTGTCGCTGGTGTATTTCTTTGCCTCGGGCTGGCGTGCCTGGGCCTGGCTGTCCGGGGCCAACGTGCTGGCACTGGGCCTGTGGTGGCTGGCCCGCCAGGGAGGCGGCGCATGAGGGCCGATTTCATCCGCAACTACAAATCCGTCCACACCTGGACGGGCATCCTGAGCGGCCTGGCGTTGTTCATCGCCTTCTACGCCGGGGCGCTCACCGTGTTCAAGGAACCGCTGCGGCGCTGGGCCACCCCGCCCTCGGCCATCCTGCAACCGGTGCCGCTCGATGCCGCGCAGCCGCTGATCGCACAGACCCTGGCCACCCAGCCTGCCGCCCCGCGCGGCGTGACGATGAAGGTGGAAAACGGCCAGGCCATCCCGCGCCTGGAATGGCAAGTGCGCGACCCCCAGGCCGACGACCACGACGACCGGAACACGCACTACTACGCCGCCACGCTGGCTGCCGATGGCAGCGTGCAGGTCAGCGAAGAACACCCGTCCCAACTGGTCGAGTTCATCGACGTGCTGCACCGCGTGGTGGGCCTGCCTGCGGACATCGACCCCTACCGCTGGGTCATGGGCGTGATTGCCGCCCTGTATTTCGTGGCCCTGGTCTCGGGCGTGATCGTGCTGCTGCCCTCGCTGGTCAAGGACTTCTTCGCGCTGCGCGTGGGCAAGAACCTCAAGCGCATGTGGCTGGACGCGCACAACGTGGTGGGCATCGTCAGCCTGCCGTTTCACATCGTCATGGCCCTGAGCGCCGTGGTCTTTGCCTACCACGACCAGATTTACGCCGTGCAGGACAGGATGATCCACCAGGGCCAGTGGGCGCAACCGCCCGCCAGCGCCCAGGGCAGCAAGCCCGTCGCTGCGCCCGCCCGCAACCCTGCGGACATGCTCCTGCCCTCGCAGCTCGTGCAGATCGTCCAACAGGCCGCGCCGGGCTTTGAACCCAACGGCCTGCAATACACGCAAGTCACCGGCCCCCGGCCCATAGTGCGCGTGTGGGGCAAAGACCCGCAGGCCGTCTCGCCCCGCGCCCTGGGCGGGTTTGCCGCGCTCGACCCCTACAGCGGCAAGCTGCTGTCCACCGACTACCTGTCCGGCCAGCAAAGCACGCCCAACCTGTTCATCAGCAGCTTCTTCGCCCTGCACATGGCCTCGTTCGGCGGCACGGCGGTACTCTGGCTGTATTTCCTGCTGGGGCTGGCCGGCGCCTGGCTGTTCTACGGCGGCAACCTGCTGTGGGTCGAAGCCCGGCGCAAGGCGCAGCGCAAAGGCGGCGCAATGCCCACCCAGCGGCGCGACACCGCCATCATGGCAGCGGCCACCGTGGGCGTCTGCCTGGGCTGCGTGGCCGGTATCTCGCTGACGATTGCCGCCGCCAAATGGCTGCCCGGCAGGGTGGAACATCTGGCGTCCTGGCATGTCGGCATCTACTACACCGTCTTCCTGGCCAGCGTGGCCTGGGCCTTCTGGCGCGGCGCAGCGCGGGCTGCCGCCCCCCTGCTATGGCTGGCCGCAGCCTGCACCCTGACCATTCCGCTCTCGACCCTGCTGGGCTGGCTTCTGCCCGCTGCGGGCGCCTGGGCCGACAACGCCACCCTGGCCGTGGATGCCACCGCCCTGGCCGGCAGCCTGGCGCTGGTGTGGATGGCCAAAGCCACGGCGCGGCGCACGCACCACGGCCCGGCAGATAGCGTCTGGGCCGTGCCGCGCAAGCTGCCGCAGCCCTCTGCATAGGTCAGACCCACCTGGGCGTGCGTGCCAGATGACGGGCCGCACGCCCTTTATTTCTTCAAAGAATCCTTGCCATGCCCCCTCATCCCCCCACCCGCCGCACCTGGCTGACCGGCACCCTGGCCGCCGCCACCGCCCTGGCGCTGCCCGGCTGCGCCACACCCCGCCAGGATGCCCCCCTCGCATCCGCCCGGCCCTGGGCCATGCCCGGCACGTTCTACCTGGATATGCCTGCCGCCCCCCTGCCCGGCAGCACGGCGGCGCGACAGCACCGCCTCATGGTCTACCGGCCCGAAGGGGAGGCACCCGCAGGCGGCTTTCCGGTGATTTACGTGCTGGACGGCAACCTCATGTTCCCCCTGGTCACCCAGTTGCTGCACAACCGGGGCGCACGCGGGCTAGCGCTGCGGGGCGAAAGCGCCATCGTGGTCGGCCTGGGCCACACCCTGCCGCCGGGCAGCGGCGAAGTGCATGACCGCACCGCCCGCACCTACGACTACACCCCGCCCTACTCCGGTATCGGCCCCACCAGCCAGGGACTGGCCCAAGGCGGGGCGGACGCCTTCCTCGACTTCATCGCCACCCGGGTGCAGCCGCTGGTGGCCGGCCAGCTACCGGCCGACATGGGACGGCAGACGCTGGTGGGCCACTCCTTTGGCGGCCTGTGCGTACTGCACGCGCTGTTTACCCGGCCCGCCATGTTCCAGCGCTACGTGGCAGGCAGCCCGTCGCTGTGGTGGGAAGAAGGCCGGATTCTGGACACCTGCGCCGCCTTCGTCGCCCGCCATACGCCACCGGGCCAGCGCCTGCCGGGGCCGCTGGCCCTGCATCTGAGCCAGGGCAGCGAAGAACAGCGCCGCAGCGCCAACCGCCCCGCCAACCCCGAACGCCAGGCCACCCTGCGCCACACCCCGCAAACCGGCAGCGCCGCCGACCTGCCCGCCCTGTTGGCACCGGTGCCGAACCTGGCGTGCGACTACACCGTCTGGCCCGGCGCCGACCATGGCGGAGCCATGCCGTTCGTCTGCATCCAGGCCGTGCGCGTGGCCCTGGGCACATGGCCAAAACACTATTGAAAAAAGAGCTGCTACCGCTCTCATTCAATGGATTTCAAAGACAAAACAGTCTGAAATCCATAAATAACAAGCGGTAGCAGCTCTTTCTTTAGATAAATTCATAGACCGCTGCGATGAACATGCCAGCCGTACAGCAGTGCCAGAGTGGCAAGTTCAAGGGCCAGAAATGTAGCGATGTTTTCCATGGCGCAACTCCTTCGTAATCGGTGCCTGCATGGTGCAGGGCCGTTGTAAAGAAGCTGTGCGCACCGGGTAAACCTCTGTTTCCGGCAGGTAATACCCGGAAAAACGCACACAGGCCATGCCTGACACCGCATGACCGACAAGGCGCTACCATGGCAACGCCAGATGGACGCATCCAGCACAGCCGTTGTTTCTTTGGAGATACAGTCCGTCACGTTGTCAAATGAGTACTCGTCATGCGTTCGCATCGCCAATCCACTGCCCAACCGCGCCATAACACCAGCCACATTGGCAAGTTCAATGACCGGCCTCTTACGACCAGTAGCGGACCAATGCCAGAGACCGCTTCGGGGTGACCGATCTGACCCTGGCGGGCGTTCATGCAATGCAGGGTTAGCACCAGTGTCTGCACCCCAATACTGGGACCATTTCCTTCTGCGTGGTACGCCATACTCGCTCCAAACCAGCAAACATCATTCCGATAGACACGCCACTGGCGCACATCCTGAGGGCTCGGCTCGAAGTGCAAATACCAAGACACCCCGCCAAATGAAAGATCGAATCGAAAGACTGCCGAGGATCGCGCGGCAACTCTGGGGGCCGTCCAATGGACGGTTCCACCTTACCGGCGTTGGCCATTGGCGTCGGCGAGTCGGCAGTCCTTGGGCTGCCTTAGTCGGGCGTCTGAGCATGCGCAGGACGGTGTGAGGATCGTTAACGATCCTCACACAATACGTTAGCTTTTATCAAAAAGAGAAGCATTAATGAATCAAGAAAAGAACTGGCTGCCGCTCTCTCAATTGCGCGAGCCTTATAACGATGCAGTAAATTATCGCAGCCGAACGCAACGGGAGTTCTTCCAAAGAATTTTTCTGCAAACTGATGCGCTAACAAAAATACTTGAGCCTCAAGTATTTTTCCTTATGGGCGAAAAGGGCTCAGGCAAAACCGCATATGCCACATACCTGGAGACCCACAAGACCAACGATCATCGTTGCAAACTGACAACCATGACGGAAACGCAATACCGGCGTTTCGTGGAGTTAAAGCGTCAAGGCAAGCTGGCATATAGCGACTATGCGAACATTTGGCGCTCAATGCTGCTGTTTGTCGTGGGGCGAATGCTAGTTGAAAAATCGAAAAATCCATTTCACTACTTGACCGGAAAGTTCAGTAAAGTGGAGAAAGAGATACAGCGTTGGTCAAAGAATGCTCTCAATCCCGAGGTTGAGAGCGCATTCGAAGCAGTAAGCAGCGAGGCGCTGAATGCAAAACTAGAGGCTGAGAAGGTTGGTGGATTTGCGGGGGAAATAAAAAATCAACAAACTGAAAAAAAATCCATCCTAAGGCATCACCTGCTTGAAACGGAAAATTCATTCAAAGAAGCACTCTCCTCCCTTAAATTATCGGATGATCACATACTATTCATTGACGGAATCGACTACCGCCCCGAGTCGATTCAATATCAAGAATACATTGAATGCGTGAAGGGGCTGGGCGAGGCAGTTTGGCAACTCAACACAGAATTCTTTAATGGAATTCGGGATAGCAAGGGAAGAATTAAAATAGTGCTTCTCATTCGACCTGATGTATTTCACGCCCTCAACCTTTATAATTCAAACTCACGCCTCCAAGATAACTGCGTTTTTCTTGATTGGGCCACAACAGAGAAGGAATATGCTGAATCCCCTCTATTTGAACTGAGTGGCCGCTACTTTTCTGCGCAACAACCATTTAAGGTTGAGCCAAGTGAAGCTTGGGAGCAATATTATTTTACTCCTCAAAGCCCGGGGTACACCTTCAAAAGGTTGCTGAAGATTTCATTTCATAAACCGCGAGATATACTCACATATATCAAAATCACAAAAAAGAGCTCAACCCGCGGAAAATCGAAAAATCAAGTTCAATTTCATGAAAAAATATCAAGCGACCCCGCTGTTAGTCGCGAGTTTTCTGACTATTTGCTTGGTGAAGTTAGGAACTACACTGCGTTTTATATGCATAGTGACGATTTCCCAAAGTATTTAAAATTTTTTCAGTTCCTTAACGGTCATCAAAGCTTTAAATTTGATGCATTCTCCGACGCATTTCTAAAATTCAAGAGTTGGGCTAACGGCGAGAAATTTCACGCAACAGAATACCTAAGGGATGCCGAATCTCTTTTGCAGCTATTCTATGACGTAAATGTAATTGGCTATTCTGAGGCGGTAGAAGGCAGCGGGGAAACGTACTACCATTGGTCCTACAGGGAGCGGTCTGCAAACAACATCTCCCCTCAGGTTAAGACGACAGGCTCTCTCATCATCAACCCCGGAATTGCCAAAGCTTTGGATGTAGGGAAAAAGTTTGCAACATCAATCGAAGCAGAGCCACAACGGCGCGGGAAACATCAACTTCATAGGGGAAACAAGAGCCGGCGCTAGGGCTAGCTTTCGGCTCAATGCGGACGCCAAAACTGGCCATGCCTTCGGTTTTTCATGGCCAGTTTGGGTGCTCTCCGCCTTTAGCTCCGGTGCCGGTTAACCTGGGCGTTGAGCGACTGCTTTAGTGCTGCGATGCAGGCCAAGCGGAAGTCTGCAACGGGTCGATAGCAGCAGCCGCGTCGCCATGTACTTTAACCGCTTCGATGCCTTCTGCATGGTTTCATCACACCAAACAAGAGCGGTATCGAATACGAATCACTGGCGGGTTTGACATGCAAATCTGTGGCGGATTTCGTGCGAATACTCACTATGCCCTTCTCAAACGCTCAAACGGCCAGCTCCCCGGCCAAGGTTTGAAGCGTATAGGAAACAAGCGAAAAATTCAGACACTCCAAGGAGGAAATAAACCTCCGCATCCGGCAGGCAATACCCGCAAAAAACCCGCGCAGGCCGGTAAGGCGTGCGCGGGTTGGGGAGTGACAAGCGTGCAGGTTCTTAGAAGCGAGCGTTCAAGCTAATCCACAGGCTACGGGCTTTGTCCTTGTTGTTGTAATCATCGGTGTAGGTGGGCGTATATGTCCCATCCGGGTTCTGAGTGAACTTGGTACGGTAGCTGGTGAACTTCTTATCCAACAGGTTGTTGATCCGTCCGGTCAAAGTAAGGTTCTTGGCCAGTTGGTAACTAGCGCCCAGGTGCAGCACGTTGTAGCCTTTGTAGTAAAGGAATTCGTTCGTGTCAGCATCAGTGCCACGGAACCGCTTGGAACGGAATTCTGCCGTCAGGAAAGAGTTGAATTTTGAGTTAACCTGCCAGTCCAAAGTCATGTTTGCCATATGTTTGGCCATATTGGTCAAAGGCTGACCGGCCAACTTGCCAGATTTCTTCTCGCTGTCCGTCCAGGTGTAGTTACCGCGCACAGCAAAAGCCGATGTGAGCTGATAACGTCCGGCCAGTTCCAGCCCATGAATGGTGGCGCGATCCACGTTGGTCTTCTGGCTGTAGGTGGTATAGCCTAAATCACCGTACCCGCCCAAGTTCACGCAAGGGCGCACCCCGCCAGTCGCATCGCAAGTCTGGGCTACGTCACCGCTTTCGATCTTGTCCTTGAAGCGTGTATTGAAGATGGTGGCATTGAAGCTATGGCGGTCTGGGTGATTCCAGTACACAGCCACTTCGCTATTCACGCTGGTTTCAGGCTTGAGGTCGGGGTTGCCAGCCCAGGGAGAAACACCCTGGCCGCCAAAACCGATGATGCCGTCATACAAATCCGTGGTCTTGGGGGTTTTGTAGCCGGTGCTGACGCCGCCCTTGAATGTCCACTGCGGGTTCAGCGTGTAGACACCATAAACACGAGGCGAGACATGGCTGCCAAACATATTGTGGTGGTCGTAGCGCAGGCCGGTGGTCAATGTAAACACCTCGTTAGGCATCCAGTTGTTCTCGGCAAACAGCGAATACATCTTGAATGCCTGCTTGGCACCAGCGGTGTTGCCTTCCAGACCAAAAACGCCATCGGTCAAATTACCGTCAATGTATTGACCGCCCACAACCAGCATGTGATCGCCACCCCAGCCTTTCAGGGGAATATCAAACTTGGCATCCAGCGTGTATTGGCTGCTTTCCAGAGTCCGCAGCGGACGCGGTAAGAACGTAGCTTCTGCCAACGCTTTACGATCAGCCTCACTCATACCAGCGTAGGCACCAGTGCCGTCGTACATCTGCTGCAATTCTTTGCGTTCATCGGGGGAAAACGGCAATGAGCGGCCGTTGTTGCTCGTCTCCACATAAGACAACGCCACATAGCTGCGCCCGAAGTCCCAATCGCCTTCATGCGTCAAAGCCCAACTGTCGCGTTCAAACTTCTGTTTTGCTGTGTAGCCGACACGCGGCTCAACCTTGCCTTTATTCACACGCCAAACAGAAGCAATGCCATCCAGGGTGCCAAGCTGTGCTTCGCTGTTGTCATATTTCTGGCGTGAAATATCGTAGTCCAGGGTCACGCTTTGCCGGGCATCCGGTTTGAAAGAAAGGCTGAAGCCCAGTGACTTGTTCTGGTTCTCGACCGTGCGTCCCCCACCGCCAAACCCCAAGGTACGAATATGGGTGGTTCCAGCAGGGTCTGTGACGGGATCGTATTCAGGATCAGAGGGGTCTTTGTCGTAAAAACTCCCTCGAATAGCCAATCCCCAACGATCGGACAACGGCCCGCGCAGATCGAAGTCCACCGTGGTTTCGTCGCCAAACTGACTGTCTTGCTGAAAGCTGCGGCCCAAGGTGGCCGATCCAGCCCACTTGTCGGTCACTTTTTTGGTGATGATGTTGATCACCCCGCCCATGGCATCCGCCCCGTACAAAGTCGATGCCGGGCCACGAATCACCTCGATACGCTCGATAGCATCCAGCGGCGGGATATGGTTGAACTGGTTGCCAGAGAAGCTATTGGGGTAAATATCACCGTGATTGCTTTGCCGCTTGCCATTGACCAGGATCAGCGTGTAGTCAGCGCCCATGCCACGCAAGCTGATCGTTTTCTGCCCGGTCTTGTCGGAAGTCTCGCCAATGTCCACACCTTCCAGGTCACGCACGGCATCAATCAGGCTGGTGTAAGGACGCTTGGCGAGTTCCTCTTTGGATATCACCGAAATACTGGCCGGCGCATCGGTGATCTTCTGCTCAAACCCCGCTGCCGACACCACCACTTCCGACAGGGTGGTAGTGGCAACCTCCTGGGCGTTGACCGAGGCGCAAGCCGCTGCGGCGGCCAGTGCCAGCAGCGTAGGCGCCAGCTTCGGGGCGCGGACGCTACGGTTGGGGGGGGGGGTGCGGTGGGACATGAAAACTCCTCCAAAGGCCGGCAAAGGCCCTTCCTGTTGTTGAAAAAAAGAATGACTGCATGGCTGCGGCTGGGTGGCCTGAAGGCTTCACGGCTCCAGCCTCTGACAAGGGTTTCTCCCTCTGCGTCGGTGCCAATGGGGGCGAATTATTACGATAATTAACAATAATCATTCTTATTTTTCTACCAAATATAGGTTTTTTTGTTTATTTACAACACCACCCTGTGCGTTTTTGACGCACGGCAAATTTGCACCATCTTTCGCGTAAACCCTCGGTCATCCTGTCCATAATCGCGCCCCATGCTTGAGCGTCTACGCCGCCACTACCGCCTCCAGACCTGGGTGCTGGGGCTGTTTGCTGCGCTCTGGCTGGTGGCCCTGACCTCCGGCGCCCAGATACGGATGGTGCTGCCCCTGCTGGGCCATGCCGCTGCGACCGGCACCGGCATGGCCGACATGGGGTACTGCGGCATGGCCCCGCAGGCCAGCGAGCTGATGGCCTGGCTGGGGGAAGATGCCACCCCCGACGAACACGGCGCCAGCGCCCACACCCCGGCATGTCTGATGTGCATCGCCCTGGCTGCGCCGGGGCAGGTGCGCTCCACGCTGTACCGCCCGCCCCTGCTGGCGGGCTTGCGCCTGCCGGGCAACCCCGGTGCCGCACCCCGGGGCTGGCTGGCCCAGGCCCCGCTGCCCGCGCGGGGGCCGCCGCTGCTGCGCCACGGTTGAAACTCCTGCGCTGATACGCGCCAAGAGCCTGCCTGGCTTCCCCGTCATTCACGCGAAGGCGGGCGTCCAGTAACGGCACTGGCATTGCCGCGCCCTTCGCCAACGCCGTTACTGGACACCCGCCTTCGCGGGTGTGACAGGAGAAAGGCGAGTGTGCCTGGGCGCGTAGCTTCCCGAACCTGGGGCTATCCCCTTCCCTTTTTTAAATCTGAAACGTTCCCCCATGCCCCAACGACGGCAGGGCGGAGCGTGGAGTCCTCTCCGATGAAATTCCGTTCCCTCCCCAAAACCACCCCTTTGGCCCTGGCGTGCGCCGCCCTGTTCGCCCCGCTGGCCTACGCACAGGAAAGCGCCCCGGCAAAAACGCTGGACGAGGTGCTGGTGACTGCCGTACACGACCAGTCGGCAGTGCAGGTGGTCACCGACCCGAAAATCCCCCGCCAGCCCATCCCGGCCAGCGATGCCGCCGATTACCTGAAAACCATCCCCGGCTTTGCCGCCGTGCGCAATGGCGGCACGAATGGCGACCCGGTGTTCCGGGGCCAGTTCGGTTCACGCCTGCCGCTGCTGGCCAACGGCACGCAGATGCTGGGCGCCTGTCCGGGCCGCATGGACGCGCCCAGTTCCTACATCGCGCCGGAGACGTTCGACGTGCTGACCCTGATCAAGGGGCCGCAAACCGTCCTTTGGGGGCCGGGCGCTTCTGCCGGGGTGGTGCGCTTCGAGCGCGAGCGCCCCGACTTTGCCGCCGGGCCGGTGAACTTCACCGCCAGCCTGCTCGGCGCCAGCGCCGGGCGCAATGACCAGAACGCCGATCTGGCGGTGGGCAACAGCCAGTTCTACGCCCGCGTCAGCGCCAACCATTCGCACGGTCAGGACTATGAGGATGGCAATGGCAAGTCCATTCCCTCCGGCTGGGACAAATGGAATGCCGACGTGGCCCTGGGCTGGACGCCCGATGCCGACACCCTGGTGGAGTTGAGCGCCGGTGCCGGCGACGGCTGGGCACGCTACGCCGCCCGTGGCATGGACGGCAGCCAGTTCCGCCGCGACAGCCTGGGCCTGCGGCTGCAAAAGAAAAACCTGACGCCGTGGCTGACCAAGGTGGAAGCACAGGTCTACCGCAACGAGGCCGATCACGTGATGGACAACTTCCAGTTGCGCAAGCCCGGCATGATGACCATGGCCAGCAACGTCAAGCGCACCGTCACCGGTGGCCGCGTGGCCGCCACGATCCAGGCCGCGCCCAGCCTGACGGCAGACATCGGCCTGGACGTGCTGCGCAACGACCATGAAGGACGCAATGGCCCCGGCATGACCTACCTGAACAAGCCATGGGTGCGCGATGCCAAGTTCGCCAACCTGGGCCTGTTCACCGAGCTGCGCTGGCAGGCCGCCCCCAGCAGCCTGTGGGTGGGCGGCCTGCGGCTGGACCGCGCCCAGGCGTGGGACTACCGCAACGCCGCCAGCACCGGCAAGCGCGACGAAAGCGCCCTGCCCGGCGGCTTCGTGCGCTGGGAAAAGACGCTGGCCAGCGGTGTCACCACCTACGTCGGCCTGGGGCATGTGCAGCGCTTCCCCGACTATTGGGAGCTGATTTCCCCGAAAAACAGCGCCCCTGCGGCTGGCAATGCCTTTGCCACGCTGGAGCCGGAAAAAACCACCCAGCTGGACGTGGGCGCCAACTGGAAGGGGGAGAACTGGCAGTTCTGGACCTCGGCCTACGCCGGGATGGTGCGGGACTTCATCCTGTTCGACTACACCGGGGGCGCGAGCAAGGTGCGCAACGTGCAGGCCCGCACCGCAGGCTTCGAGCTGGGCAGCAGCTACAAGCTGGCTTCGGCATGGACGGCCCAGGCCACCCTGGCCTATAGCTGGGGCCGCAACCGCACGGACGGCACGGCCCTGCCGCAAATGCCGCCGCTGGAAGCCCGCCTCGGCCTGGATTACGCCCAAGGCCCGTGGACGGCCGGCGCCCTGTGGCGGCTGGTGGCGGCGCAGCACCGCTACGCCAAAGGCCAGGGCAATGTGGTGGGCCGCGACCTGGGGGCCAGCAGCGGCTTTGGCGTGCTGTCGCTCAACGCCAGCTACCGCGTGCAAAAGAACTTGAAGCTGACCTTTGGCGTGGACAACCTGCTGGACAAGGCCTACGCCGAACATCTGAACCTGGCGGGCAACGCCGGTTTCGGCTTCCCCGGCAATACCCGGGTGAGCGAGCCGGGCCGCACCCTGTGGCTGCGGGCGGACATGCAGTTCTAAGCTGCTGTTTTCCAGCGTAAAAAGAGCTTGCAGCGCTTATTCGACAAGCGCTGCAAGCTCTTTTTTTATCGATTGATTTCAGAAACGCGGCAGATCGGGATGGCTCATCTTGCCGCCGCGCACCAGCATCTTGCCGTATTCGGCACAGCGGTTCAGCGTGGGAATGAGCTTGCCGGGGTTGAGCAGCCCGGCGGGGTCGAAAGCGGCTTTCAGGGCGAACATCTGCGCGTTTTCTTCCACGGTGAACTGGGCGCACATGCTGTTGAGCTTTTCCACGCCCACGCCATGCTCGCCGGTGATGGTGCCGCCCATCTGCACGCTGGTTTCCAGAATCTCCGCGCCGAACAGCTCGCAGCGGCGCAGTTCGTCGGCGTTGTTGGCATCGAACAGGATCAGCGGGTGCAGGTTGCCGTCGCCCGCGTGGAAGACGTTCACGCAGCGCAACTGGTATTTCTTTTCCATCTCCTGAATCGCCAGCAGGATGTCGGCCAGGCGCTTGCGCGGGATGGTCGAATCCATGCACATGTAGTCGGCGCTGATGCGGCCACTGGCGGGAAAGGCGTTCTTGCGCCCGCTCCAGAAGCGCAGGCGCTCTTCCTCGTTGCTGCTGACGGCAATGGCGGTGGCCCCGGCGCCGCGCAGCACTTCGCTCATGCGGGCGATTTCTTCCTCGACTTCCTCGGGGGTGCCGTCGCTTTCGCACAGCAGGATGGCTTCGGCGCTGAGGTCGTAACCGGCGTGAACGAAGTCTTCCACGGCGGCGGTCATGGGTTTGTCCATCATTTCCAGCCCGGCGGGGATGATGCCCTGGGCGATGACGGCGGCCACGGCATCACCGGCTTTGCGCACGTCGTCGAAGCTGGCCATGATGCAGCGGGCCAGTTGCGGCTTGGGGACGAGCTTGACGGTGACTTCCGTCACCACGGCCAGCATGCCTTCGCTGCCCATCATCACCGCCAGCAGGTCGTAGCCGGGCGTGTCCAGCGCCGTGCTGCCGAACGCGATCGGCTCGCCGGCCACGGTAAAGCCTTCCACTTTCAGGATGTTGTGGACGGTCAGGCCGTATTTCAGGCAATGCACGCCGCCGGAGTTTTCCGCCACGTTGCCGCCGATGGTGCAGGCGATCTGGCTGCTGGGGTCGGGGGCGTAATACAGGCCGTGGGGCGCAGCGGCGTCGCTGATGGCGAGGTTGCGCACGCCGCACTGCACGCGGGCGGTGCGGCTGAGGGGGTCGAGGTCGAGAATCTTGTTGAACTTGGCCAGCGACAGCGTCACGCCCATGGCGTGCGGCATGGCCCCGCCGGACAGGCCGGTGCCCGCGCCGCGTGCCACCACGGGCACCTGCAGGCGGTGGCAGACCTGCAACACGGCCTGCACCTGCGCATAGGTTTCAGGCAGCGCCACGACCAGCGGGCGCTGGCGGTAGGCGGTCAGGCCGTCGCATTCGTAGGGAGTGGTGTCTTCGGCTTGCCACAGCAGGGTGTGCGCCGGCAGGTGCTGGCCCAATGCCTGCACCACTTCGGTCTGGCGGGCCGAGCGCTCGGACGCCGTAGGGGTTTCGGTAGCGGTCATCATGGCGTGACTGTAGACGATGCACCCTGCAGGCCGGCGTGAACTTTCTTGCAGCAGGCCGTGAAAGCGGATGTATTCAAAACAGGAGCTTGTTCCGCTGATGAATAAACGATTTCAGGTATTTTTATCCCTGAAAATCAATGAACATCAGCGCAAGCAGCTCCCGTTTTCAATTAACGGCTTTGACCAGCCATTCGGCAAAGGCGTTGCATTCCCAGCGATCCATGGTGCCGGTGCGCCAGCACAGGTAATGGGCGTTGGCGCTGGGCACGTCCAGGTCGAACAGCCGCACCAGCGTGCCGTGATCGAGCCACGGCGTGCCCAGTTTCAGGCGCACCGGGGCCACGCCCAGGCCGCCGGCGGCGGCGTCGCACAGCAGGCCCACGTCGTTGAATTGCGAACCCTCCAGCGGTTCGGCCCAGTCCAGGCCCGCCGCCTTGAACCAGGGCTGCCACGGCTCCAGCGGGCTGCGCAGCAGGGGCAGGCCGTCCAGGTCTTCGGGCGTATCGATGGGGCCGTACTGGCGCAGGAAGGCGGGCGAGGCCAGGGGGGTGTAGACGTCGCGGGCCACTTCCATGTGTTCCACGTCGGCATAGTGGCCGGTGCCGTAGCGCACGATCAGGTCGGCATCCTCGGCCACCACGTCCAGCAGCGGAATGGCGACCTGCAGGGCGATGTCGATTTCCGGGTACGCAGCGGTGAATTGCGAGAGTTTGGGGATCAGCAAGCACCGGGCAAAGGTGGGCGTGACGGCGATTTTCAGGCGCTTGCGCCCGGACGACAGCGGCAGGTTGGGAAAGCGTTGCAGCGCTCCCAAGCCCTCGCGCACCTGTTGCAGGTAGTTGATGCCCTCGGTCGTCAGGGAAAAATCGGAGCGGCCAAAGAGCTGGGTGCCCAGCACTTCTTCCAACTGGCGCACACGGTGGCTGACGGCGCTGGGCGTGACGCTGAGTTCATCGGCCGTCAGCGTCACGCTGCGCAGCCGCGCCAGGGCCTCGAACGTCAGCAGGCATTGGATGGGAGGAATACGCCGCGCTGCACGGCTATCGAAACTGGGGCGGCCGGCGCGGGGCGTAGTCATCAGCGGAACACCACGGTTTTATGGCCGTTCAGGATGACCCGGCGCTCGCTGTGCCACTGTACGGCGCGGGCCAGCACCTGGCTTTCGGTGTCCTGGCCACGGGCGGTCAGGTCGTCCACCGTGTCGGTGTGGTCGGCACGGGCCACGTCCTGCTCGATGATGGGGCCTTCGTCCAGGTCGGCGGTGACATAGTGCGCCGTGGCGCCGATCAGCTTCACGCCGCGCTCGTGCGCCTGGTAATAGGGCTTGGCGCCCTTGAAGCTGGGCAAAAAGCTGTGGTGGATGTTGATCGCCCGGCCCTGCAGCTGCTGGCACAGGTCGTTGGAGAGCACCTGCATGTAGCGGGCCAGCACGACCAGCTCTGCGCCCTCCTGCTCGATCACTTCCAGCTGGCGGGCCTCGGCCTGGGCCTTGGTGGCAGCGGTGACGGGGATGTGGTGGAAGGGGATGTTGTAGCTGGCCGCCAGCTGGTAGAAGTCGCGGTGGTTGCTGATGATGGCGCGGATGTCCACCGGCAGCAGCCCGGACTTGAAGCGGAACAGCAGGTCGTTCAGGCAGTGGCCCTGGCGGCTGACCATGATGACGGTCTTCATGCGCTCGGCCTCGGGGTGGATGCTCCAGCGCATCTGCAGCGGCTCGGCCAGGGCGGCGAACGCCGTTTTCAGGCTGGCCAGGTCGTGCGCACTGCAGGCGAACTGCACGCGCATGAAAAACAGGCCGGTGGCCGGGTCGTTGTATTGGGCCGCTTCTTCGATGTTGGCACTTTGCTCCAGCAGGAAGCCGGAGACGGTATGCACCAGCCCCAGGCGGTCGGGGCAGGACAGGGTCAGGATGTAGGCGTGGGTCATAACCGGCCAATTGTCGCAGCAATGCGGGGGCCGCGCCCCGCTGGGGGGCTGCGGTCAAATCGATAGATCAATGGATCAGCACCGGGTTTTGCGCCAGGCTGGCATAGCGCTCCAGCGTGGCCTCGACCTCTTCCTCGGAGGGGGATTCGTTCTGCCAGGCGTGAATCTGGCGCTGGAACAGTTCGGCCCAGGCGCCGTCCAGGTACACCTCCTTGCCCGAGCGTTTGTCCACGATCTCGAAACCGTGGCGCGGCAGGGCCGGGGTTTCGGTGGTGCCGTCCGAGAGGATGATCTTTTCCGGCAGCCCCAGGTCGGGCTGCATGTGCAGGACCACGAAAGTGTCCGAGTCGTACAGCATTTGCATGATGTGGCCCTCCTTTCATCGTGTTACGGGTTGGGTGCTTGACATACCGCGAAGTTCCTGCGGCACAGTTTGCAGTTGCAGATCGAGGCTGTCATTCGCGCTTTCCTCCATACGGATGCGCACGGGCAAATAACCCCACTGCGGTGCCAGCCACAAGGCCGAGTGACTGGCCTGCGCCCCTGCCTCTGCGTTATCGGCATCCAGGTGCAGCAGCTTGAGCGCCGCCACCGGCCCGGCCGGCAATTGCAGGGTTTCCTGACGATCTATGACAAACACCCAGGGCTTGACGCTTTTGTTGCTGGCCGCCTGCACGGTGATGCGCGTACCGCCCGGGTAGGCCCGGGGCGCGGCGGCCAGCATCCCGCCAACCTGGAAGAACGCGCTGACCCGGTCCTGCGTCAGGGCAGCCCACGGCGCAGGGGCGCTGCCCCGGCTGAAGACGATCTGCCCGGCAGCGGCATCGAAGCTGACGCGGTATTCCTTGCGGGCGCGGTCGATGAAGACCTCGGGCTGCAGGCCGTGTTCCGTTACCTGACCGACGCTCGACTGGCGCCGCCCGCCCAGCAGTGGCATGCGCACTTCCTGCACCGCTTCGTAGCGCCCATCCGCCACTTGCCACTGCAACTGGGCGCTGGCGTTGAAGGCAAAGCCCTTGGCCTTGCCGGTCACGGCAAACGGCAACTGCGCATTGGGCGGCGCCTGCCATGCCGGGGCACCGCCCTGCTCCGCGCCCTGGGCCGTCGTCACCTGCACGGCGGGGGCAGCGCACGCCCCGGCGGCAGCCAGCCCCAAAGCCAGGGCCAGGGGCCGCATCCAAGAAGTCAAAACCCGCATGGCGGCACTCCATTCCTTAAAAAAGCAGGGAATCCCTGCATGAAAAAGGCACCCGCAGGTGCCTGTTGGGGGGCTGAGCAGCTTACTCCTGCGCCAGTTCCTCGCTGCCGCGCAGCCGCACACGCATCCAGAACCCCCGGGATTCGCCCTGCTTGACCAGCTTGGACTGCACCTTGACATGGTTCGCCTGGGGCATGGGGATTTTGTAGTGCTTGGGCATGCTCAGGATGGCGCCGAAAGTGGGCATTTTCCAGTACTGGTCGTAACCGGCGTGGTAGGCCACTTCCTCGCACCAGCCCACGCGCTCGATGTCGGTGCGTTGCTGGGTGGTGATTTCCGGGCCGGTGGCAACCCCCAGCGCCTCGACCAGCAGCAGGGACTGGGTGTTGGGCGGGATGTGCAGCCAGATTTCGACCGCGTCGCCAAAGCCTTCGGTGCGTGCGGCCTGACCGCTGGCGGCGACGCCTTCGGTTTCGGGGCGCCCCATGTAGCGCCGGGGAGCCTGGTCAGCCGGGAGTTCGGAGGGGATGGATGCTTGGGTATTCACTGGGGTGCTTTCTTCTGTGTTTCGGCGTCCAGCGCAGGCGCTGGCTGTCCGGAACGAGGCTTGTCGCCTTTCATCATATGGGCGCTATTGTGGCAAATACTAGGGCCAATGATCCAGCGCAAGTCCGCCCAAGCCTACCACTGCCGGCGCAAGGGGTTTACCCGATAGACTTTGCCCTCCCATCCTCACTTGGAAAGGTTTGTCATGCGTCGTTTTGCCGGATTGGCTCTTTGTCTCATTTTCGGCACAGCCCAGGCCGATACCGTCGCGGTTGCCGTCGCCGCCAATTTCACCGCCCCGATGCAGGAGATTGCGCCCCTGTTCGCCAAGGCCACGGGCCACGAAGCGCAGCTTTCGTTCGGGGCGACGGGCAAGTTCTACGCCCAGATCAACAACGGTGCGCCGTTCGACGTGCTGCTGTCGGCCGACGCCAGCACCCCGACCAAGCTGGCCAACGAAAAAATGGCCGTGGCCGACAGCCAGTTCACCTACGCCAAGGGCCAATTGGTGCTGTGGAGCGCCCAGGCCGGTTACGTGGACAACGCGGGCGAGGTGCTGAAAACCGGCACCTGGCGCCACATTGCCATTGCCAACCCCAAGCTGGCCCCCTACGGCGCGGCCGCGCAGGAGACCTTGCAGAAACTGAATCTGGCCGACAGCGTCGCGCAGCGCACCGTGCTGGGCGAGAACATCGGGCAGACCTACCAGTTCGCTGCCTCGGGCAATGCGGAGCTGGGCTTTGTCGCCGCCTCGCAGGTGATGAAGGACGGCAAGCTGCAATCCGGCTCGGCCTGGATCGTGCCCGCAGAGCTGTATTCGCCCATCCGCCAAGATGCCATCGTGCTGCAACGCGCCAGCAGCAACCCGGCTGCGCAGGCGCTGCTGGATTACCTGAAGGGGCCGCAGGCACGCGCCATCATGCAATCCTACGGCTATGCTTTTTAAAGCTGCTTACGCACGTATTGATTGATTTTCAAGGTATTTTCATTATGAAAACCTTTATTCATCAGCGGTAACAGCTATATGATTTTCAGCCCCGAGGACTGGCAAGCCATCGCCCTCACGCTCAGGCTGGCCGGCGTCACCACCGTGCTGCTGCTGGTGCTGTGTACGCCGCTGGCGTGGTGGCTGGCGCACACGCCGTCACGCTGGCGCGGCCCGATCGGGGCCGTGGTGGCGCTGCCGCTGGTGCTGCCGCCCACGGTGATCGGCTTTTACCTGCTGGTGTTTCTCGGCCCGCACGGGCCAATCGGCGGGTTGATGGACCGCCTGGGCTGGCCGCGCCTGCCGTTTACCTTCAGCGGGCTGGTGATCGGCTCGCTGGTCTATTCCCTGCCCTTTGCCGTGCAGCCGCTGCAACGGGCCTTTGAAACCCTAGGGCGCCGCCCGCTGGAAGTGGCCGCCACCCTGGGGGCGGGGCGCTGGGACACCTTCTGCAACGTCGTGCTGCCCCTGGCTCGCCCCGGCTTCATGACCGCTGCCGTGCTGTGCTTTGCGCACACGGTGGGCGAGTTCGGCGTGGTGCTGATGCTGGGCGGCAACATTCCCGGCAGCACGCGGGTGGTGTCGGTGCAGATTTACGACCATGTGGAGGCAATGGAGTACGGCCAGGCGCACGCGCTGGCGCTGGGGATGCTGGTGTTCGCCTTCGTGGTGCTGATGGCCCTGCACTGGTTGCAGCCCCGGCAGGAGCGGGCATGAGCAGCAACATGAACGACGACGCCATCGGGGACACCATCGACATCGCCCTGCGCCTGCCGCGCCACGGCTTTACGCTGGACGTGCAACTGCAACTGCCCACCCGGGGCTTCACCGCGCTGTACGGTCCTTCGGGCTGCGGCAAGACCACGATGCTGCGGGCCATTGCCGGGCTGGAACGGGCGGCGGGCCACGTGCGCATCGGCGCCCAGGTGTGGCAGGACGATGCCCGGCAGACCTGGCTGCCCACGCACCGCCGCGCCCTGGGCTATGTGTTTCAGGAGGCCAGCCTGTTTGCCCACCTGAACGTGCAGGGCAACCTGGAGTTCGGCCTGCGGCGCACGCCGCCCGCACGGCGCAAGGTGGCGCTAGAGCAGGTGGTGGCGCTGCTGGGCATCGGCCACCTTTTGCAGCGCAGCAGCAGCACCTTGTCGGGCGGCGAGCGCCAGCGCGTGGCCATTGCCCGCGCCCTGGCGACCAGCCCGCAATTGCTGCTGATGGACGAACCCCTGTCCGCACTGGACGCCTCGCGCAAGGCCGAGGTGCTGCCCTATCTGGAAACCTTGCAGCGCGAGCTGGCAATCCCCGTGCTGTACGTCAGCCACGCGCAGGAGGAGGTGCTGCGGCTGGCCCAGCACGTCGTGCTGCTGGAGCGCGGGCAGGCGCTGCGCCACGGCAGCGCGACCGACATCCTCAGCCACATCGACCAGCCCCTGACCGGCAACGCCACGGCGGTGCTGGAAGGCGTGCTGCTGGCCCGGGACAACGACGAGGACGAAAGCGACCACCTCTGCACCATCGGCTTTGCCGGCGGGCAGCTGCTGCTGCCGACGGGGCCGCAAGTCGCCCCCCTGCCCATCGGCAGCCCGGTGCGCCTGTGCATTGCCGCGCGGGACGTGAGCCTGAGCCTGACGCCGCTGACGGACAGCACCCTGCTCAACAGCCTGCCCGCCACCATCACCGCGCTGCGCGACGACGGCCCCGGCCAGGTGCTGGTGGCGCTGGACGTGGGCGGCAGCGCCCTGCTGGCCCAGGTCAGCAGCCGCTCGGCCCGCGCCCTGCAGCTGGCCGTGGGGCAGGCCGTGCTGGCCCACGTCAAGGGCGTGGCACTGCTGCGTTAGACCGCCAACACGTTCTAGCCAGCACAGCGCCTGGGCGGCCGCAGGCGATTGCGGAACCCCCTATCATCGGCGCCCTATGTCCGACGATGCCCCCGCCCTCCCACCCAGCACCATGCACACCGCCGTCACCCAGTACGGACTGCAAGCGCCGCACATCGAATCGTCCATGCTGCAAATGCTGGCCGGCGAAGTCCCGGTCGCCCTGGTGTTCAACGGCATCAGCCACGCGGTGATGATGGTCACGCCGGACGACCTGCCCGCCCTGGCCCTGGGCTTTGCCCTGACCGAAGGCATCATCGACCAGCCCGCCGATTGCTACGACATCCAGGTGCAGCCCCTGCCCGGCGGCAGCACCGGCCTGCCCGACGGCATCGACGCCGTGCAGGTCACGCTGGACATCGCCACCCGCTGCATGACCCGCCTGCAAACCAAGCGCCGCAGCCTGAGCGGGCGCACCGGCTGCGGCATCTGCGGGGTGGAAAGCTTTGTCGGCCTGGACCTGGACTGCCCGCCCCTGCCCGCCCCGCCGTGGCTGGCGCAGGTCGATGCGACCACGGTGCTGCACGGCATGCAGGCACTGCACGCCAACCAGCCGCTGCACCGGCAAACCCACTCCACCCACGCCGCCGCCTGGGCCAATCTGGCCGGAGAGCTGCTGTGCGTGATGGAGGACGTGGGCCGCCACAACGCGCTGGACAAGCTCATCGGCCAACTGGCCCAGGCCGATCTGCTGGGCACGCCGGGCTTCGTGCTGCTGTCCAGCCGGGGCAGCCACGAGCTGGTGCGCAAATGCGCCCGCGTGGGCATTGCCGCACTGGCCACGCTCTCCGCACCCACGGCCATGGGCGTGCGCATGGCGCAACTGGCGCAGCTGCGCCTGTGGGGGCAATGCCGCGCCCCCCTGGCCACGCTCTACGCCCCCGGCGGCATACCCCCAGCCTGAGAACGTGTTTACGCTCTGACCGACCGCAGCGGGCAGCGCCTAAAATTGCGCCCTTCGCCCCTCTTTTCAGCCCCTGGATACACACCATGCCCGCTGTCCCTGGCCGTCCCGGCCCTGTCTGCGCCGTGTTCTGGCGGCCTGAATTTCATTTTCATAGCTACTAGCGCTTGCCCAATAAGCGCCAGACGCCGTTTTTCTTAAAAAATTCTTCCCCCTGTTATGTCGAAAAAAGTCTTTATCAAAACCTTTGGCTGCCAGATGAACGAGTACGACTCCGCCAAGATGGCCGACGTGCTGCAAGCTGCCGAGGGCTACGAACCCACGGACAACCCGGACGAGGCCGACCTGATCCTGTTCAACACCTGCTCGGTGCGCGAAAAGGCGCAGGAAAAAGTCTTTTCCGACCTGGGCCGCGTGCGCCACCTGAAGGAAAAGGGCACGCTGATCGGCGTAGGCGGCTGCGTGGCCAGCCAGGAGGGAGATGCCATCATCCAGCGTGCCCCGTTCGTCGACGTGGTGTTCGGCCCGCAAACCCTGCACCGCCTGCCCGAACTGCTCAATGCCCGCAAGAACGCACGCAAGCCGCAGGTGGACATCAGCTTTCCCGAGATCGAGAAGTTCGACCACCTGCCTCCGGCGCGGGTGGAAGGGGCCAGCGCCTTTGTCTCGATCATGGAAGGCTGCTCCAAATACTGCAGCTACTGCGTGGTGCCCTACACGCGCGGCGAGGAAGTCAGCCGCCCGCTGGACGACGTGCTGGTGGAAATCGCCGGACTGGCCGACCAGGGCGTGAAAGAAATCACCCTGCTGGGCCAGAACGTGAACGCCTACCGTGGCCCCATGGGCGACACCGCCGAAGTGGCCGACTTTGCCCTGCTGCTGGAGTACGTGGCCGACATCCCCGGCATCGAGCGCCTGCGCTTTACCACCAGCCACCCCAACGAGTTCACGCCGCGCCTGATCGAGGCCTACGCCAAAATCCCCAAGCTGGTCAGCCACCTGCACCTGCCCGTGCAGCACGGCAGCGACAAAATCCTGATGGCCATGAAGCGCGGCTACACCGCTATGGAATACAAGAGCACGGTGCGCAAGCTGCGGGCCATCCGCCCCGACATGGCGATGAGCAGCGACTTCATCGTCGGCTTCCCCGGCGAGACGGAGGACGACTTCCAGAAGATGATGAAGCTGATCGCCGACGTGCGCTTTGACAACAGCTTCAGCTTCATCTTCAGCCCGCGCCCCGGCACGCCCGCCGCCAACCTGCACGACGACACGCCGCACGAGGTCAAGCTGCGCCGCCTGCAAGAGCTGCAAGCGGTCATCAACCAGAACATCAGGGACATCAGCGAAGAGCGCGTGGGCACCACCCAGCGCCTGCTGGTGGAAGGCTATTCCAAGCGCGACAACGGCGAGCTGATGGGCCGCACCGAGTGCAACCGCGTGGTCAACTTCCCCGGCAGCGCACGCCTGATCGGCCAGCTGATCGACGTGAACATCACCGAGGCCATGACCTACACCCTGCGCGGCGAGGTGCGCACCGCCGAGACGCTGCTGCCTGCGTTGTAAGATGTTCAGTCCCGGCATTTGATGGATAGGATTGATCGTGAAGCGTTCGGGCTCATCTGTCCACTGCTTGCAGATGAATTCGTAAGGTGTCAGGCCCTTGAGCGTCTTGAGTCGGCGGCCGAAGTTGTAGGCGTCAATGAAGTCGCACAGGTGTCGGCGTAGCTGTGCATGGTCGTCGTAGTGGAATCGCTTGACGGTGGCTTCCTTGATGGTTCTGTTCATCCGCTCGACCTGTCCATTAGTCCA